>DVJJ01000143.1 GCA_018716875.1 Candidatus Avoscillospira avistercoris | reverse complement strand
CTTGCGCGTCATCATTGCGCCTTTAACTCTTGCCATAGTTCAATAATCCTCCTATTAAAGATACACAGTACACCCGAATTATTTGTACGGGATCAGCTTCTTGCAGGTAGCCTCGTTGGTGACATCGGCGTAGCCGGTCTGACGCAGGCCACGGGTGCGCTTGGTGGTCTTCTTGGTGAGGATGTGGCTCTTGTAAGCGTGGGCTCTCTTGACCTTACCGGACTTGGTGAGGCTGAATCTCTTCTTGGCGCCGGAATGGGTTTTCATCTTAGGCATGGGTGGGTTCTCCTTCCGAAAATGGTTTACTTGGCGTTCTTGGGGCTGAGGAACATGGACATATGACGTCCGTCCAGCTTGGGATTCTTCTCCACATTGGCAACCTCGGTACAGGATTCGCCGAACTTCTTCAGCAGGTCCTCACCGATGGACGTGTGGGCCATCTCGCGTCCGCGGAACCGGACGGTGACCTTGACCCGGTTGCCGTCTGCCAGAAACTTCTGGGCATTCTTCAGCTTGACGTTGAAATCGGCCACGTCAATGTTGGGAGACATCCGGACTTCCTTGATCTCCACGACCCGCTGATTCTTCTTTGCTTCCTTGTCCTTCTTGACCTGCTCAAAGCGGAATTTGCCGTAGTCCATAATCTTGCACACGGGGGGCACGGCGTTGGGAGAGATCTTGACCAGGTCCAGATCCTTCTCAAAGGCCATATTCAGTGCGTCCGTGGAGGACATAATGCCCAGCTGTGTGCCGTCGGCACCGATCACACGAACTTCCTTGTCGCGGATCTCCTCGTTGAGCTGATGATCTAGTTTGCCGATGGGAAAGCACCTCCAATTCAAAAGAAACAAAAATGAGCGGGAGCTCCAGGAGCACCCGCACACAAACAAATCCACCTCTTGCGAGATGGTGAAACGCTGTGTTGACCTGTTGGCTCGTTCGCCGAAGGTGAGGCGCGTGCTTCCGCTCCTTCTTTGTTGTTACCGAAGTATTATAACGAATGTTTTTCCTGTTGTCAACCGAAAATTCAAAAGAAATTTCAGAAATTATAATACTTTCCCCTTGCAAAGTAATAAAAAACATGATACCATTACCATATCCCGCGCACATGTGCGCATCCTACAAAGACAATACGAGGTGAACGCTGTGAATATGGCTCCCAAATACTATATCGTGGAGGCGGAGGCCCTGCCGGAGGTCTTTTTGAAGGTGGCCGAGGCCAAACGAATGCTGGAGACCGGTGAGGCCGCCACGGTCAACGAGGCCGCCCGGGCGGTGGAGATCAGCCGCAGCGCTTTTTATAAATACCGCGACAGCATCGCCCCTTTCCAAAACCTGATGGCCGGCCGGATTATCACCTTCCAGCTGGTCCTCATCAACAAAGCGGGTCTGCTGTCGGCCATTTTGTCCATCTTCGCCGCCAGCGGCGCAAACATTCTGACCATCAATCAGTCCATCCCCACCAGCGGCGCGGCCATGGTGACCATCTCTGCCGAAACCACCGATTTGGTGTGCTCCGTGGAAGAACTCCTCAAGGAGATTTCCGCGGAGAACGGCGTGGTCAAGGCCGAAATCGTGGCGGGATAACCATAAAAGGAGATCGATATCGTTGCATAGCTTTACGTATCAAGTGCCCACCGAAGTGGTGTTCGGCACAGACACCCATTTGCAGGCAGCACAGTATGTGAGAAAATACGGCGGCAGCCGGGTTCTGGTGATCTACGGCGGCGGCAGCGCCGTCCGTTCCGGTCTGCTGGACCGGGTCTGTGAAGGACTGCGGGACGACGGCCTGACGGTGGAAACTTTGGGCGGTGTCCAGCCCAACCCCAGAGTGGCCCTGGTAAGAGAGGGTGTACAAAAGGCCCTGACCATGCAGACCGACTTTATTTTGGCCGTGGGCGGCGGCAGCGTCATCGACACGGCCAAGGCTGTGGCCCATGGTGCAGCCAATCCCGACCTGGATGTTTGGAATGACATCTGGCTGCAGCCGGCCAATTTAAAGAAGTCCATGGCCGTGGGCGCGGTGCTGACCATCCCCGCCGCTGGCAGCGAGACCAGCGACTCGGCGGTGCTCACCGATGGTGACAGCGGCATGAAGCGGGGTCTTAACACCCAGCTGAACCGCCCGGTATTCGCCATTCTGGACCCCAAGCTGCCCGCCACTCTGCCCGCGTTCCAGCTGGGCTGCGGCGTGACAGATATTATGATGCACACCCTGGACCGGTATTTCAACCCGGACATGGACAACCAACTGACCGACGAATTGGCCGAGGCGCTGCTGCGGGTGGTCATTGACAACGGCCTCAAGGTCCTCAGCGATCCGGAGAACCAGCAGGCCATGAGTGAAATCCTGTGGGCGGGCAGCCTGTCCCACAACGGCCTGACGGGTTTGGGCGGCCGTAAGGATTTCGCCCCCCATCAGCTGGGCCACGCCCTGGGCGGCATGTTTGACAAGGCCCACGGTGCAACCCTGGCGGCCATTTGGGGCTCCTGGGCCCGGTACACCTGCAAGGGTGACGCTAATGTGAGCCGTTTTGCCCGGTACGCCCGCAATGTCTGGCACCTGGACGGCGAGGCCATGGGGGACATGGAGCTGGCGCTGGGCGGTATCGCCGCCACGGAGAGCTATTTCCAGGCATTGGGCATGCCTACCTGCCTGGAAGAACTGGTGGGCCGTACCCTGGACGGGGAGACGCTGGCGGAGCTGGCTTACCAGTGCAGCTACAGCGGCACCCGGACCATCGGCACCTTTATGGTCCTGAACCAGGACGATATGCTGGCAATCTACACCGCCGCCAACGAACGGCGTAAACTCTCCTTTGAGCAATAACGGATTTCAGAGAAAGAAGGAACTTCCAATGGCGAACATTGCAATTATGGGCTTCGGCACCGTCGGTTCCGGCGTGGCGGAGGTCGTACACACCAACCAGGATTCCATCCGCCGCCGGACTCTGGAGCCGGTGACGGTGAAATATATTCTCGATACCCGGGATTTTCCCAACAGCCCCTATGGCCATCTGGTAATCCATGACTTTTCCATCATCGAACAGGACCCGGATATTCAGGTGGTGGTGGAGTGCATCGGCGGCTGCGGCGTGGCCCTGGATTTTACCCGCCGGGCCCTGCTGGCCGGTAAGGATGTGGTCACCTCCAACAAGGCCCTGGTGGCCGCCCATGGCCTGGAGCTGCTGGCTCTGGCTAAGGAGCATGGCCGCAACTTCCTGTTTGAAGCCAGTGTTGGCGGCGGCATTCCCGTCCTGCGGCCCCTGGCCTTCTGCCTGGCGGGCAACCGCATCGAGGAAATCTGCGGTATCCTCAACGGCACCACCAACTATATCCTCACCAAGATGATCCGCGACGGTGAGCAGTTTGACGATATCCTCAAGTGGGCCCAGGAGAAGGGCTACGCCGAAGCCGACCCCACCGATGACGTGGAGGGTAAGGACGCCTGCCGGAAGATCTGCATTTTGGCGGCCCTGGCCTACGGCATCCATGTGTATCCGGAGCAGGTCTACACCTGCGGTATCAACGGCATCCGCCCTCAGGATGTGGCCTGTGCCGACGCCCTGGGCATGCAGATCAAGCTGTTCGGCCGTACCTTCCTGACCGAAGAGGGGAAAATTGCCCTGTATGTTTCTCCCCACCTGATTCCCAACGACAAGCCCTTGGCCAGTGTGGAGGGCGTGTTCAATGCCATTATGATTCGCGGCAACGCTGTGGGCGAGACTATGTTCTATGGCCGCGGTGCGGGCAAGCTGCCCACGGCCAGCGCCGTGGTGGGTGACGTGGTGGACTGCATTCTCCACCGGGAGAAGCGCCGCGCCATCGATTGGGAAGCGGGCAGCGGCGAAGAAGTCGTGCCCTTTGAATCCTTGGAGCTGCGGTGGCTGGTCCGCACCGAAGCGGCGGCGGGCGCTGTGGCGGCTGCCCTGGGTCCGGTGGAAGCCGTGCCCGGCCAGAACGGCGCCTATGTGACGGGCCCTGTGTCCAAGGCCAAGTTGGATGAACTGCGGGAAAAGGGATTTTCGATTCTGTCGGCTATCCCGGTCCTCGATTGATAACCAAAGAAAAAAACGCCCCGGATTCTGCGGAATCCGGGGCGTTCGGCGTTGCGGGCGGCATCAGATATGAAAGCAACATCCCTAATACGCACGAAACGGGAGTACCGCAGCTGCGGTACTCCCGTTTGATGCAAAGGGTAATTAGGCCTTGCCGGCGCAGCCCAGGACGTTCACCAGCTTGTGGCGAACCAGATCCTTGATGTTGGCGCGGGCGGGCTTCAGGTACTCGCGGGGATCAAACTTGTCGGGATGCTCGTTGAAGAAGGCACGGATGGTGCCGGTCATGGCCAGACGCAGATCGGAGTCAATGTTGATCTTGCAGACGGACAGCTGAGCAGCGTGACGCAGCTCCTCCTCGGGGATACCCACGGCATCGGGCATCTTGCCGCCGTTCTCGTTGATCATCTTCACATAGTTCTGAGGAACGGAAGAGGAACCGTGCAGCACGATGGGGAAGCCGGGCAGACGCTTGGAAACTTCCTCCAGCACGTCGAAACGCAGGGGAGGGGGAACCAGGATGCCCTGCTCATTGCGGGTGCACTGAGCGGCGGTGAACTTGTAAGCGCCGTGGCTGGTGCCGATGGCGATGGCCAGGGAGTCACAGCCGGTCTTGGCAACGAACTCCTCGACTTCCTCGGGACGGGTGTAGGAAGCGGCATGGGCCTCAACCTTCACATCGTCCTCGATGCCGGCCAGGGTGCCCAGCTCGGCCTCGACCACAACGCCGTGATCGTGAGCGTACTCAACGACCTTCTTGGTGACGGCGATGTTGTCCTCGAAGGACATGGAGGAAGCGTCGATCATGACGGAGGTGAAGCCGCCGTCGATGCAGCTCTTGCAGGTCTCGAAGTCGGGGCCGTGGTCCAGGTGCAGAGCGATGGGAATCTCGGGGCACTCGGCAACAGCGGCCTCCACCAGCTTCACCAGATAGGTGTGGTTGGCGTAGGCGCGGGCGCCCTTGGAAACCTGCAGGATGACGGGAGACTTCTCCTCGCGGCAGGCCTCGGTGATGCCCTGGACGATCTCCATGTTATTGACGTTGAAAGCGCCGATGGCGTAGCCGCCCTCGTAAGCCTTCTTAAACATCTCGGTGGTTGTAACAAGAGGCATTGGTAACACTCCTTACTAGTAATCTTCGTTTATTTTACCAAAATCCGAGGAAAAGTGCAATAGATGAATTTACAATTCTCAGACGATGTGCTATAGTATATCTGTCAAGATTTGTGTAATTTTCACAGCCAACTGTGAAAGAATTTAGGAGGTAACATTATTATGTCTACTGTACTCAAGGGCGCATGCGTCATCGGCCAGTCCGGCGGCCCCTCCTCGGTCATCAACGCCAGTGCATACGGCGTCATCAAGACCGCTCTGGAGAATGAGAACATCACCACCGTCTACGGCGCCCACCACGGCATCAAGGGCGTGCTCAACGACGAGCTGATGATCATGGACCAGGAGGACCCGGCGGAGCTGGAGCGCCTGCTGTACACCCCCTCTTCCGCCCTGGGCTCCTGCCGCTACAAGATCGCTGATCCCGATGAGGATGAGACCGATTACAAGCGCATCCTGGAGATCTTCAAGAAGTACAACATCCGTTACTTCTTCTACAACGGCGGCAACGACTCCATGGATACCTGTGAGAAGGTTTCCCGCTACATGGCCAAGGTTGGCTATGAGTGCCGCGTGATGGGTGTGCCCAAGACCATCGACAACGACCTGTTCGGCACCGACCACTGCCCCGGCTTCTCCTCCGCCGCCAAGTATATCGCCACTTCCTTTATGGAGGTCAGCCGCGATGCCCACGTCTATGACACCGGCATGGTCACCATCATCGAGTGCATGGGCCGTCACGCCGGCTGGCTGACTGCCGCTGCCGCTCTGGCCGGCATCAAGGGCGATGGCCCCGACTTCATCTACCTGCCCGAGGTGGACTTCGACATGGACAAGTTCGTGGCCGATGTCTCCGCCCGCTATGAGAAGAACAAAAACTGCATTGTGGCTGTCTCCGAGGGCGTCCACTACGCCGACGGCACCTTTGTTGCCGAGGCCAAGACCTCCGGCACCGATGGCTTCGGCCATGCCCAGCTGGGCGGTCTGGCTGCTCTGCTGGCCAACGTCATCAAGGAGAAGACCGGCGCCAAGGTCCGCGGTATCGAGCTGAGCCTGCTGCAGCGCTGCGCCGCCCACTGCGCTTCCGGCAACGACATCCAGGAGTCCTTCAACTCTGGCAAGACCGCTGTTGAGGCCGCTGTGGCTGGTGAGACCGGCAAGATGGTGGGCTTCGAGTGTGACCGTACCAACGGCTACACCTGCAAGACCAAGCTGTTCGATCTGGACAAGGTGGCCAACTTTGAGAAGAAGTTCCCCAAGGAGTGGATCAACGCCGAGGGCAACTATGTCACCGAGGACTTCATCAACTACTGCCTGCCTCTGATCCAGGGTGAGACCCCCATGGTCAAGGAGGACGGTCTGCCCCGTTTCTGCAACCTGAAGAAGGTCTTTGCCAAGTAATTTTATTTGGTACAACGAGCCGCCGCCGGAATCTCCGGCGGCGGTTTCTTTTGCGAAGGGGCTGCCATCTATGCAAAAACCCGTGTGAGCCCACAGGGGCGCACACGGGTTTTGTCTCAATTGCTTTCGTGATTGTCCTGGTCCTCTGCTGGCAGATGGCGGCGAAAGGCCCGTTCCACGGGCACGGTCCACACCAAGGCCGTCAGACAGGGAAGAAACAGCATGGGAAAGAGGAGCCATGCCGTCACCAGCACGGAAAAAAGGGTTACAACCACCAGAATCACCGTGCCCACCAGATGGGCAAAGGTGAACTGGAGGGCTGTCTTCACCAGGGCCAAAGGCGTAAAGGTGAACCGGGACAGCAGGGGCCACATCCACAGAAACATCCCCGTGGGGATAACCAGGGCTACGGCGTAGGCGGCCAGCATCACCGGCGCGCCGGATATTCCGGCCACCTGTCCCCGCCACAGCAGGGCAAGGCCCCGGTACAGCAGAACCAGCAGGAAGCCGAAGACCACCGTCAAAAGACTGGAGGGAAGCAGCTCCCGCCGAAAGGTCCGGAGAAATCGCCGCCATGGACCCGAGTCGCCGCCCCGCAGACAGTGGGAGACGACGTCATAGAGGGCCGTGGTGGATGCGCCCAGGGTAAACAAGGGCAGGGAAGCGGTGAACCACATGGCGCTGAGGACCAGCACATCGGCCAGCGTTCCCAACCCCCGCCAGAGGGGCCGCTCCGGATCAAAGAGGGAGGCCATGGCTTACAGCTCCGGCAGGGAAGCGGCGGCGGCGGACTGGCCCACCCGGCGGAACTTCTCGTCGGGCAGCGTCAGGCGCACGGCCTTGCTGACTTCGGGATACTCATCGGCCAGAACGTCCTTGCAGGTGGACAGCAGCAGGTCACCGCCCTTGCCGGACATAACGCGGCCCAGCAGCAGGACGTACTTGTAGCCGTACAATTCATAATAATAAGAAAGGGCATGGGCCAGATACACGCCGATGGACTCGTAGACGGCGGCGGCGCGCTTGTCGCCCTCCTCCATAAGACCCTGAACCACTTTCAGCTTCTCAGCGGGGGACAGGCTCTCGTCCAACTCAATACCGGCAGCGGGGGCCAGCTTGATAATGCCGTCCTGGGAGAAGTACTTGACGCCGCAGCCGATGTCGCCAGACCATTCATCCTCCATGGCGGCGGGGTTGGCGTCCACAGGCACGAAGGCCAGTTCGTTGAGCCAGCCGGTGATGTTGCCGTGGCTGTCTACATAACCAACGGCTTCGCTGGTACCCATGGCGATGCCCAGCACATTGTTATCCTCCAGGCTCATGGCGCCGGCCAGGGCCGTTACATCGCCGTCGTTGGCCACGGCGATGGGCACGTCGCCGAACTCCTTGGCGGCCCGCAGGTAGATATCCTTCACCTTGGCGTCGAACAGGTCCTGGGGCACTTTCAGGAACAGGGAAGCCACCATGGTGCGGTTGTCAATGTACACACCGGCGGAGGAAACGCCGATGGCGTCCACGCGGGGCATGTGGGCGGCGGCGGACTTCATGGCGTCCACAATGCCCTGGTAATGGTAGTCGGGGTCCGCGGTGGTCTTGGGGAACCAGACCACTTCCTCAGAGTAGACGCTCTCGCCGTCGATGACGGCGGACACCTTGCGGTCGGAGCCGCCGGCGTCGAAGCCGATGCGGCAGCCGTTCAGATGGCGGCCAATGGCCTGGGGATTGTTCTTCTCCTCCGGCAGCGTCTCACAGGAAACGACTTCAAAGGGACGCTCATAGACACGGGCCATAAAGTCGGCGTCAAAGGCGCGGGAACCCTCAGCGGTATAGGCTGCTTTCAGCGTCTCATAAACGGTCTCGTCGCCGCGGACGTACACCCGGAAGCCGCCCTTCATCCAAAGCAGCGTCTTCACCAGCCGGTCCACATAATAACGGTCGGCCTCTGCCATATCCGGCGTACCGTGGATAAACGTCTCACAGACGGCCACCTGACCGTTGGAACGCTCCACCGCCAGGCCCAGGGGCTTGCGGGCCGTTTTCAGAAAGGCCCGGTTGAACAGCCCCAGGGGCGCATAGTTGGGGTCCAGCGCCGGAATGTGGCGCGGAGCGACTTCAATACCATAGCAATTCATAGTGTAAAACCTCCATATCATGGAAAAAGCCCTAGGCTGTCGGAAAACCCGCCAATTCTGCCGGAATAAAGCAGCAGAATGTATGTGCGGGGGACAAAAAGCCCTTGGTTTCTACGGTAGTATACCATGTTCTTTCCAATTTGTCACTACAAAACAGAATATAATTTTCATAAAATAATATTTGTTGAAAAAATCTTTCGACAGTGGTAAAATGAATGCACCAATACGACGGCCATGGGGGCCGCCTGGAGTTTTTTGGAGTGAAAAGGAGTTACATACCCATGAATACCAAGGAATTGTTGACGGAACATCGCGTATGGGTCCGGGAACAGCTGGACAAGAGCGTGAATTTCTGGCTCAAGCACGGCATGGACCCCGTCAATGGCGGCGTCTACACCTGTCTGGACCGGGAGGGCAAGATCTATTCCACCGACAAGAGCGTGTGGATGCAGGGCCGCTGCGCCTGGACCTTTGCTGCCCTCTGCGCCACCTACGGCGTTAAGGAGGAATGGCTGGCCGCCAGTAAGAGCTGCCTGGACTTCCTGGAGAAGTTCTGCATCAACCGTGCCGCCGGTAACCGCATGTACTTCACCGTCACCGGCGACGGCAAGCCCCTGCGTCAGCGCCGGTACTGCTTCTCCGAGGGCTTTTACGCCATTGCCAACGCGGAGTATTACGGCGTTACCGGCGACAAGATCTGTCTGGAGCGGGCAAAAGCGGCATATGATCTGATCTGGAAGCTGAACCAGGGCCTTATCCAGGACCCCACGGGCCTGGGTCCCAAGACCATTCCCGAGACCCGCAGCGGCCGCGGTCTGGCCAATCCCATGATCTATCTGAATATCACCTCCGTCCTGCGCCGTGTGGACCCGGAGCAGGAGGCCCTTTATAATGAAAGAGCTGCCAAGTGCGTGGAGGAGATCTTCCAGTATCACTTCAAGCCGGAACTGGGCTGCACCCTGGAGAACGTGGGTCCCAATGGCGAATTCCGCGGCGAGGTCACCGAGGGCCGTGTGGTCAACCCCGGCCACGATATCGAGTGCGCCTGGTTCCTTATGGAGGACGCCAACCGCACCGGCAACCAGGAGCAGTTCAACACGGCCCGGAAGATTTTTGACCTGGCCATCAACGCCGGTTGGGATAAGGAGTACGGCGGACTGCTGTACTTTATCGACTGCCTGGGCAATCCGCCTGAGTCCTATGAGCATGACATGAAGCTGTGGTGGCCTCATAATGAGATTTTGATTGCCTCCATGATGCTCTACCGCGACACCGGCTGTGAGGAGTATCTGGAGTGGTTCAACAAGACCCTGGACTACTGCAAGACGTACTTTGCCGACGACGAATTCGGTGAGTGGTACGGTTATCTGCGCCGCGACGGCAAGCCCACCATGCCTGCCGCCAAGGGCTCCACGTTTAAAGGTCCGTTCCATCTGCCCAGAATGCTGATGATGGTGGACACCATGATCGGCCAGATTTTGGACCGGGCATAAGACCGGCTGCGGGCGGCCCGAATCGGGGCCGCCCAACCCATCCATACTATTTTGAAAAAACGAAAGGGGAGAGACGATGCCGGATACTGGAAACGTATTTGACAAGATCAGCAGTGAATATTACCAACTGACCACGGCCGAGCGGAAGGTGGCCGACTACGTCATTGCCCATCAGCGGGATACCCAGTTTATGTCGATCTCCGATCTGGCCGAAGCCTGCGGTGTGGCCGAAGCCACGGTGTCCCGCTTCTGCCGCCGCCTGCAATATAAGGGCTATAATGCGTTCAAACTGGCTGTCGCCAACTCCACGGCCCGTCACGTCGGCCATCCTGTGGTGGTGGGGCACTCTGAGGACCTGGATACCATTCCGGAGGTCTGCCGCAAGCTCTATGCGGCCGACGCCGATGCCCTGGCCCAGACCATGGCGCTGGTGCGGCCGGAGTCCATGGCCATGGCCGGGAAAATCCTGTCCGAGGCCACCCGCGTGCTGTGCATGGGGCAGGGGGGCTCCATGATTATGGCTATGGAGGCGGCCCATCTGTTTTCCACGGCCTTTCCCGGCTATGTACCGGTCTATGACTCCCATTTGCAAATTATTTCCGCCGCTACTCTGACCGCCGCCGATGCGGTGTTGTTCTTCTCCTATTCCGGCTCCACCCAGGAAATTCTGGAGCTGCTGAAGGTGGCAAGAGAGCAGGGGGCCAAGATCATTCTGGTAACCCGTTTCCCCAAATCCCCGGCGGCGGCCTGCGCCGATGTGATTCTACAATGCGGCGCCAATGAGGCGCCCTTGCAGCTGGGATCTGTCCCGGCCCGGATGGCACAGCTGTTTCTCATTGATGTGCTGTTTGCCGAGGTGTGCCGCATCAGCGGCCCAAAAGCCCGGACCAATCGGGAGCGGGTGGCGTCGGCCCTGGCAGAACGCCACATCTGAGCGGCGGAGGAAAGAAAACGGGGAAACCGATTTCCGCAGCCAGTATCCGACGGATTCTGTGGGATTCCGTGGGAAAACGTTGCTTTTTGATGAAAATTACTTTCATACAGCAATGGAAAAAAATATCTAATTTCCAAAACAGCTGAAAATAATTTTCAAAAATGTATTGACATTGTCACTAATCAAAGCTATCATACAGATAATCCATCTAGGTGAAACGTTACAAACTGTGTTAACACCTGGTAAATTTTTTGAGGAGGCAAATTCCATGAAAAAGCTTCTTGCCCTGCTCCTTGCTCTGACCATGACCTTTGGTATGGTTGCCTGCGGCAGCAAGGAAACCACGGATGCCGACAAGACCACTGAGCCCGGCACCACGGAGACCGGCAACACCGGCGACACTGCCGAGGGCGGCGAGACCACCGGCGACACCACCGCCATCACCATCTGGACCTACCCCATCGGCAAGTTCGGTGACAGAGACGCCGTCAACGAGCTGATCGCCAAGTTCAACGAAGTACATCCTGAGATTTCCGTCACCCTGGAGCTGCTGGACTACACCAACGGTGATACCCAGGTCACCGGCGCCATCACCGCCGGCACCACCCCCGACATCATTATGGAAGGCCCCGAGCGTCTCGTGACCAACTGGGGCGCCGCCGGTAAGATGGTGGACCTGTCCGACCTGTGGACCGATGAGGTCAAGGCTGACATTGAGGCCACCAGCCCCTCCGTTGTCTCCGCCTGCCAGCTGGACGGCAAGTACTATGAGTACCCCCTGTGCATGACCACCCACACCATGGCCATCAACTACGAGGCCTTTGAGGCTGCCGGTGCTCTGCAGTACATCGACGAGGAGACCCGCACCTGGACCACCGAGGACTTCCAGAACGCTCTGAAGGCCCTGAAGGATGCCGGTGCTACCCCCGTTAACGGCATTGTCTACTGCGGCGGCCAGGGCGGCGACCAGGGCACCCGTGCTCTCGTCAACAACCTGTACTCCGGTACCTACACCAATGCGGAGCACACCGAGTACACCGCCAACTCCCCCGAGAACGTGGAAGCTCTGACCCTGCTCCAGACCTTGGTCAACGACGGTCTGCTGGTGGCTGACCCCGCCGCCCAGGCTGCCGATGAGCTGCAGCAGTTTGCCAACGGCACCGCTGCCATGACCTTCTGCTGGAACGCTTCCAACAAGGCTCAGTACGCTGCGGACGTTTCCTTCACTCCCTTCGCCATGGCCTTCCCCTCCGATGACGGCCAGCCCGAGCTGTGCGGCGGTATCTGGGGCTTCGGTATCTTCGATAACGGCGACCAGGCCCGCATCGACGCTGCCAAGACCTTCATCCAGTTCGTCTGTGACGATGAGACCCAAGCTGCTGCCAGCGTCCAGATGACCGGCTTCTTCCCCGTCCGTGCTTCCCTGGGCAACGTCTATGCCGGCACCGAGACCGAGGCCGACGCTGACGAGTTCCTGACCCTGATGCCCTATCTGGGTGACTACTACAACGTGACCGGCGGTTGGACCGAGCAGCGTACCCTGTGGTTCAACATGCTGCAGCAGGTCTTCTCCGGCACCGACGCCCAGACCGCTGCCGATACCTTCGTGGAAAGCGCAAACGCCAACATCAAGTAAGCGCGCTGGTATCCGAACCTGACTTCGCACCGTGCCCGCTCCCTTGCGAGGGGGTGGGCACGGGTTTTGCCCGCCATTTATTTTACTAGAGAGGGAGAGATCCATGACGCAACGATCCAACGCGGCCGCCTCCAAACAACCGCCGAAACTCAGCATGCACCAGAGAAGCAGAGTTCTGGCACGGAAAGAGACTCTGTCGGCCTATCTGTTCCTGTTACCCAGTCTCATCTTTTTCCTGGGCTTTGTGGTCGCGCCCATGGTCATGTGTCTGGTATACAGCTTCTTCGACATGGGCCTGAACATGGACGAAGCCACCTTTGTGGGTATCGGAAACTACCTGGAAATGTTCCAGGACGCCATTTTCCGGAAAGGCTTCCTCAACACCGTCATCATCGTGGTGGTGGCTGTGCCCACCGTTACGGCCTTTTCCCTGTGGGTCAGCTCTGCTATCTACCAGATGAAGGCCTTTACCCGTTCCTTCTACCGCTGTGTGTTCTATCTGCCGGTGGTCACCGGCACCGTGGCCGTCACCGTGGTGTGGAAGTGGATGTTCAACCCCTACAACGGCCTGATCAATCAGATTTTCGACTCCGTGGGCTTCAACTGGCTGGGTAATCCCTCCACGGCCCTGGCCTGTATCATTATGATCCTGTTCACCACCTCCATCGGCCAGCCCATCGTCCTGTACGTGGCGGCCCTGGGCAATGTGGACCACTCCCTGGTGGAGGCGGCCCAGGTGGACGGCGCCACCAAATTCCAGGTTTTCTGGAAGGTCAAGTGGCCCCAGATTATGCCCACCACCCTGTACATCCTGGTCATCACCACCATCAACTCCTTCCAGTGCTTCGCGCTGATTCAGCTGTTGACCAGCGGCGGTCCCAATCACGCCACCGACACCATTATGTACTACATCTTCGACATGGCCTACAAGTATCACCGCTTCGGCTATGCCAACGCCATGGGCGTTATCCTTGCCATTATCATTGCGATCTTCTCTGCTGTGCAGTTTAAGCTCGCCAAGTCTGAAACCTGAGGAGGTGAGAAGATGAAAACAAAAAACCGTCTGTCCGATACCCCTTTGAGCTACCGGATTTTTACCATTGTCGTACTGATTCTTCTGGCCATCTTCTTCATCTTCCCCCTGTACTGGATTATCACGGGCTCCTTTAAAGACAATAAGACCATCATTGCCGCGGACCCCCAGTGGTTTCCTCTGAATCCCACCCTTGCCAACTACGTCAAGCTCTTTGACCGTCCCGCCCTCCAGTGGTTGCTGAACATTGTCGCCATCTGCGTAGGCGCTATGGTCCTGACTTGTCTTACCGCCTCCTTGGCCGGTTATGCCCTGGCCAAGAAGCGCTTTTACGGCCGGGCGTTCCTCTTTGGTATGATTACCTGCGCCATGGCGCTGCCCAAGCAGGTCATTGTTATCCCCCTGCTGCAGGAGATGAGCGCCATCGGTCTCCACGACACCCTGTGGGCCGTGATTCTGCCCACCGTGGGCTGGCCCTTCGGTGTGTTCCTGATGAAGCAGTTCTCTGAGACCATTCCGGGAGAAATTCTGGAAGCAGCCCGGGTGGACGGCGCCAGTGAAGTGCGCACCTTCTGCTCTGTGGTGTTCCCCATGATCAAGCCCGGTATTGGCGCTCTGGCCATCTTCACCTTTGTCAATACCTGGAACGACTACTTTATGCAGTTGATCATGCTCAACAGCGAGGCAAAGTGGACCCTGCCCCTGGGCATTGCCCGTATGCAGGGCGAAATGTCCAATGACTTCGGCCTCATTATGGCCGGCGCCACCCTGGCCGCCGTGCCCATCGTGGCCATCTTCATCGCCTTCCAGCGGTACTTCACCCAGGGCATCTCCATGGGTGCTGTCAAGGGCTGATGGACTGTTCCAAACAGCCAACTGCTGCGGATACACAATCTAAAACCGTACCGGCGCATTCCATGGCGCCGGTACGGTTTGTAAACACGGTTCCCAAAACTGTCTTTAAGGTTCTCCTGCAGAACCCGTAATATTATACTTTGGAGCGTTGTATAACCATGAAAGACTTTACCAAGTATCAAGGCATCATCCCCGCGTTCTACGCCTGCTATGACGCGGAAGGCAACATCAGCCCCGAGGGCGTCCGGGCCCTGACCCGTTACCACATCGAGCAGGGCGTCAAGGGCGTCTATGTGGGCGGCTCCTCCGGCGAGTGCATCTACCAGAGCGTTGCCGAGCGGAAGCTGGTTCTGGAGCAGGTGATGGCCGAGGCCAAGGGCAAGCTCACCGTCATTGCCCATGTTGCCTGCAACAACACCGCCGACAGCCGGGAACTGGCAGCCCATGCCGAATCCCTGGGCGTCGATGCCATTGCCGCCATTCCCCCCATCTACTTCCATCTGCCCGAGCATGCCATTGCCAAGTACTGGAACGACATCTCCGACGCCGCTCCCAATACGGATTTCATCATCTACAATATTCCCCAGCTGGCCGGTGTGGCCCTGACCGGCTCCCTGCTGGCCGAAATGCAGAAGAACCCCCGCGTCATCGGTGTGAAGAACTCCTCCATGCCGGTGCAGGACATTCAGATGTTCCGCGATACCGGCGCCATCGTTTTCAACGGTCCCGACGAGCAATTGCTGGCCGGTCTGGCTACCGGCGCCATCGGCGGCATTGGCGGCACCTATGGCGTCATGCCCAAGCTGTACATCCGCATCCGGGAGCTGTTCCTGGAGGGCAAGATGGAGCAGGCACGGGAAATCCAGAATGAGTGCTGCCGCATCATCTACAAGATGTGCTCCGCCAAGGGTAATCTGTATGCCGTCATGAAGGCCGCCATTGTCAAGATGGGCGGTCCCGACTGCGGCTCCGTCCGTCTGCCTCTGGCCCCCCTGGCCGAGAGCGACGCTCCCATTGTTGATGAGACCGTGGCCGCCATTACTGCTGCCGTGGCCAAATATTGCTAACTGTTTTTGAAGGTACCAAGGAGGAAATCAATCATGAGAATCATTGTCTGCCCCGATTACAACGCCATGAGCCGTCAGGCTGCCAACGTCATTGCCGCTCAGGTCATCATGAAGCCCGACTGCGTTCTGGGTCTGGCCACCGGCTCCACCCCCGTGGGCGCTTACCAGCAGCTTGCCAAGTGGCAGCAGCAGGGCGACGTGACCTTTAAGGATGTCCGTACCGTCAACCTGGACGAGTACCGCGGTCTGCCCGGCACCCATGACCAGAGCTACCGCTACTTCATGAACACCAACCTGTTCGACCACATCGACATCGACAAGGCCAACACCTACGTTCCCAACGGCATGGCCGAGGATGTGGACGCCGAGTGCGCCGCCTATGACGAGCGTATCCAGGAGTTCGGCGGCATCGACCTGCAATTGCTGGGCATCGGCCATGACGGCCACATCGGCTTCAATGAGCCCGCCGACCACTTCTCCTGCGGCACCAACTGCGTAGAGCTGACCGACATGACCATTGACGCCAACGCCCGCTTCTTTGCCAACCGTGACGATGTGCCCCGTCAGGCTTTGACCATGGGCATGCAGGCCATCATGCAGGCCAAGGCCGTGCTGATGGTGGTCAGCGGCGCCGATAAGGCTGAGATCATCCGCAAGTCCTTCTGCGGCCCCATCACTCCCGAGGTCCCCGCTTCCATCCTGCAGCTCCATCCCAATGTCACTCTGGTCGGTGACGAGGCCGCTCTGGCCGGCCTGAAGGAGGAGGGTCTCGTATGAGACTGACCGGCGCACAAGTCTTTGATCCCATCCATGGCTTTGTGGAGCGGGACGTCTGCTTCGACGGCGGCAAAGTCGTCGAAGCGGCCGACGGTGCGGTGGACGTGTCCGGCTGCTATGTGATTCCCGGCCTGACGGATCTGCATTTCCATGGCTGCCGCGGCGCGGATTTTTCGGATGGCGACCCCGAAGGGCTCCAGACCATGGCGGACTATGAGCTGTCTCGCGGTGTGACCCAGATTTGCCCCGCCGGTATGACCCTGGAGACGGAGCAGCTGGAGAAAATCTGCCGCATGGGTGCCGAGCACCGCAAGCACAGCAAGAGCGGCGCGGAGCTGGTGGGCATTCATCTGGAAGGCCCCTTCCTCTCCATGGCCAAAAAGGGCGCCCAGAACGGCGCATGGCTCCAGAATCCCAATGTGGAGCTGCTGGAGCACCTGATGGACTGTGCCGAGGGTCTGGTGAAGCTGGTATCCATCGCCCCTGAGCTGGACGGCGCCATGGACTTTATCAAGGCCGTCAGCGACCGTGTGGCGGTCAGTTTGGCCCATACCACGGCCAGCTATGATATTGCCAAGGAGGCCTTCGACAACGGCGCACGCCATCTGACCCACACCTACAACGCCATGCCTCCCTTCAATCACCGGGAGCCCGGCGTCATCGGCGCTGCCGCCGACTGCGATCATGTCTACTGCGAGATTATCAGCGACGGCGTCCATATCCACCCGGCCGTCATTCGAGCCACCTTCCGCATGATGGGCAAGGACCGGATGATTCTGGTTAGCGACACCATGCGGGCCGCCGGTATGTCCGACGGCGCGTACACCCTGGGCGGCCAGGATGTGACGGTGGTAGGCAACAAGGCCACCCTGGCCGACGGCACCATTGCCGGCAGCGCCACCGATTTGATGGCCTGCATGAAGACCGCTGTCTCCTTCGGCATTTCCCTGGCGGATGCCGTGACGGCTGCCGCTGTCAATCCCGCCAAGGCCCTGGGCCTGTACGATCAGTACGGCAGCCTGGAGGCAGGCAAGGCGGCCAATGCCGTGGTTCTGGATCAGGACCTGAACATTCGGGCCGTGATTCTGCGGGGCACCGTGGTCCACGGCGCTCTGTAACTGCGCAAACCGGCGTATTGATCGCCGCGTTCCAATATCCTGCTTTTCCAATCCATACAGCAAACACCCACCGGCAATGCCAGTGGGTGTTTGCTGTATGCGCATTTGTCAAAAAACAAGCCCACCGGCATCCGCGCCGGTGGGCTTTTGCGTATGTATGAAGATTACGCCCGGAGAAATCCCTTGCCGAAGATTTCGCTGGAATTGGTGATCAGCATAAAGGCATGGGGGTCAATGCCCTTGAGATACCGCCGCAGGGCCACGGCCTGGGCGCGGCTCAGAGCCGTCAGAACCACCCATTTGTCCTGATGGCTGTAGGCGCCCTCGCCCTTCCAGTAGGTGGCTGAGCGGTGCAGCTGGTGGGTGATATAGGTACAGACTGTGTCGGGGCAGGAGGTCACCAGCATAAAGCTCTTGCGCCGGTTGAAAGACTCAATGACCATATCCACCATCACCGACTTGAGCACCAGACCCAGCAGGGAATAGAGGCCCGTTTCAATGTTGATGACAATGAGGGTTGCTGCGGTAATCAGAACGTCCACGTACAGCAACGCCTTGCCGATGTCCATGCTGGTGTACTTCTTGAGGATCATGGCCAGAATGTCCGTGCCGCCGGTGGAGCTGTCCAGGTTGAACAGGATGGCCGCGCCCAGAGAGGGGAGAATGACGGCGAAAAACAGCTCCAGCATCTTCTGGTCCGTCAGGGGATGGGTCATGGGATACAGCCATTCCAGACCGGCCAGCATGGCTGAGAACAGCAGTGTACAGAAGATGGTACGGATGCCGAAGCCCCGATTCAGAAACACAAAGCCCAAAACCAGGGAGGCAATGTTGATGACCGAGGTAAACGTAGAGGAGCTGACCGAGGGGAACAGGGAGGACAGAATGACGGCGATACCGGTGACGCCGCCGGTGGAGTAGTTGTTGGGAAATTTGAAAAAGTAGACGCCCAGGGCCACCAGCGCGGTGCCCAGGATCAGCAGCAGCACTTCCCGTGCTTTGGCTTTCATGGGAGGATTCCCCTTTCTCTGTTTCTTGGGCGGAGGAGCCGCTCCGTCGTTGCGGAAACAGTATAGCACAGGACTTGCAAAAAAGAAAGATGTTTTGCAATTTTTCTTGCAAAATATAGAAAACCCAGAATTTTCAAATTTGTCCGTTTTTCTGCACAAAACGTTCCGCGGTATTCTTGGTGAAAAAGTCAAAAATAAAAAACTATCTTGACAGAATACGACATAATCTGTATGCTCTACATGTTTGAAACGGGTTTCAAGAAACATTTTATCATTTATGGAGGTGCGCCATTGGCCAGTATTCGTGATGTTGCCAGCCGGGCGGGCGTGTCGCCTGCCACTGTCTCCCGGGTGATCAACGGCACCACGCCGGTGGCCGCCGACAAGCGGGAACGGGTGCTGCAAGCCATAGAAGAGACGGGATTTGTCCCCAATGAAGTGGCCCGGTCTCTGTTCAAAAAGTCCAGTAAGACCATCGGTGTGATCATCCCCAGCATTCGCAACCCCTACTTCACCCAGCTGGCCGATGTCATCGACGAGGCGGCCAAGCTCCAGGGCTACCGCATTGTTCTTTACAACGTCCACCACGACCTGGAGCAGGAGCGTTCAGCCTTGCAGATGTTGGCGGCGGCCAATGCCGACGGCGTCATTGTGGCTTCCAACAACGAAGCGCTCCAGGAGGAATTGTCCCATTACAATATGCCGGTGGTGGTAGTGGATGCGTTGTTCCAGACACAGCAGGTCAACGCCTATCTCTACTGCGACTACTACCAGGGCGGACGGCTGGCGGCGGAACATCTGACGGCCTGCGGCTGCCGCCGGATGGTCTGCATTCGCGGAGCGCAGAACCTATACACGGCCCAGGCCCGTTACGAGGGCTACCGGGATTTTTGCCGGGAGCAGAATCTCGAGGAGCGGGTGGTGGAATGTGACTATGATTTCCAGGCAGGTCTGGCTATGACTGAGGAGCTGTTGGAGCGGTTCCCCGACGTGGACGGCATCATCGCCTGTAACGATATCGTCGCCATTTCGGTTTATAAGATTCTCCACAAGCGCGGCATTGCCGTGCCGGAGCAAATCCAGCTGATCGGCTTTGATGACATCCATCTTTCCAGCCTGATTTCGCCGGAACTGACCACCATCCACCAGCCCATTACCACTATGGGCCGCCGGGCGGTGGAGGTCATTTTGCAGAAAGGTACATTGCCCAAGGAGGGGAGACAGCAGGTGTTTCCCGTCTCCCTGGTTCCCAGAGAAACCACCAGAAGAAAGGAAAAGAACACAAAATGAAACGCAACGGCATTCTCAACAGCGATATCTCCCGTGTCCTGTCTTACATGGGACACACGGACCGCATCGCCATCGGCGACTGCGGCTTGCCCATCCCGGAAGAGGTAGAGCGCATTGACCTGTCCCTGACCTTTGGCGAGCCCAAGTTCCTCCGTGTGCTGGAGCTGGTCCTGGCCGATATGAAAGTGGAAAAGATTGTTCTGGCCGAGGAAATCAAGGAGCAGAACCCCACGGTCCTCCAAGGCATTGAGGCTCTGCTGGCCGGTCAAAATGTGGAGGTGGAGTTTGTACCCCACACGGAATTCAAGGCCCAGACCGCAGACTGCCGGGCCGTCATCCGCACCGGTGAGACGACCCCCTATGCCAACATCATTCTCCAGTCCGGCTGTATTTTCGGCTAGCCGCCCTCATCGTGGGTGTCATCCTGGGTGTCATCAGCGGCATCCTGGTGACCAAGGGACGGCTCCAGCCCTTCATTGCCACCCTCATCACCATGACCGCTTATCGCGGCCTGGCCAAAATCCTCACCGACGGCAAGCCCATCTCCCAGCTGGCTGCCACCATCGAGAGCGAGAGCGGCGCATTCTTCTTTAAAACCCTGGGTAAAGGCAACCTGGCAGCAACCTGGAATCCCTCCATCAGACTGCCCATTCCCGCCATCATCCTGGTCCTGACCTTTGTGATTTTCTACTTCATTCTCAACCATACCACCTTCGGCCGCCGCGTCTACGCCACCGGCAGCAACGAGAAGTGCGCCAAACTGGTGGGCGTCAATACCGCCCGGGTCAAGGTGTGGGTCTACGGCATTTCCGGCTTCCTGGCCGCTCTGGCGGGTCTCATTATGATTTCCCGCGTGGACTCCGCCCAGCCCACGCTGGCCGAGGGCTATGAGCTGGACGCCATCGCTGCCGTGGCCCTGGGCGGCACCAGTATGAATGGCGGCCGCGGCCGCATCACCGGCACCGTGGCCGGTGTCCTCATCATCGCCGCGCTGAACAACGGTCTGAACATCCTGGAGGTCACCTCCTACTATCAGGACGTCATCAAAGCCATCGTCATTCTCGTGGCCGTCCTGTCCGACCGCAAGAGATAAGGGAGGAAGCGAACTATGAAAAAAATCCTTGCACTGCTGTGCAGCGTCGTGCTGGCTTTGGGCTGCACCGGCTGCATGATTACCATTGACGGTGAAGGGACTGCCGCCGCCAGCGGTACCGTCAACAATTCCATCGGCCTGTCCGTCTCCACCCAGAACAACCCCTTCTTTGTGACCCTGGTGGAGGGCGCTGAGGCTGCCGCCCAGGAGTTGGGTGTGAAGCTGACGGTGGTGGACGCCGGTGACGATGTCACCAAGCAGGCCAGCGACATCGAGGACCTGGTTTCCAAGCAGGTGGGCGTCCTTATCGTCAACCCTGTGGACTCCGATGCCGTCAGCAGCGCTGTCAGCAGCGCCGTCAGCCGGGGCGTCAAGGTCATCTCCGTGGACCGCGCCGTTAACGGTGTGGAAATCGACTGCCAGATTGCTTCGGACAACGTGGCTGGTGCGGAGATGGCTACCCAGTATATTGTGGACACCCTGGGCGAGGGTATCAAGGTGGCAGAGCTTCAAGGCACCGTCGGCGCGTCCGCTGCCATCGACCGGGGCCAGGGCTTCCACAATGTGGCCGACGAGAAGTTGGATGTGGTGTCCAGTCAGCCCGCCAACTTTGACCGTACCGAGGGCATGAGCGTCATGGAGAACATGCTCCAGAGCAACGGCGACATCCAGGCCGTCTTTGCCGCCAATGACGAGATGGCCCTGGGCGCTGTGGAGGCCATTTCCGGTGCCGGTAAGGATATTATGGTGGTGGGCTTTGATGCCACCGACGACGCCATTGAGGCCATCAAGGCCGGCCGTATGGACGCCACCATCGCCCAGCAGCCGGACCTTATCGGCAAAACAGCCGTGGAGCAGGCGGTGAAGCTTATCAACGGCGAGACCATTGACAAGGCCATTCCTGTTGAAGTAACATTGATTACGAAGGACAACGCCTGACCCATGTATATCGTATAGGAGGAAGCGTACTCTATGAAGGTATTGAACATCGGCTCTCTCAACCTGGACCATGTGTACAATGTGGACCACATCCTCATGCCCGGTGAGACGGAGTCCAGCTCCAGCCTCAACCACTTTTTGGGCGGCAAGGGCATGAACCAGTCCACGGCCCTGGCCAAAGCCGGGGTGGAGGTCTACCACGGCGGCATGATTGGCCAGGACGGCCAACCCTTTTTGGACGCATGCAAGGAGTACGGCATCCATGACGACTATCTGAAACAGATTCCCGGCGAGACGGGCCACACCATCATTCAGATTGACCGCAACGCCCAAAACTGTATTCTGCTGTTCGGCGGCGCCAACCAAAAGCTGACCAAGGAATACATTGACGAGACCTTGAGCCATTTTGACGCCGGAGATATTCTGCTGCTGCAAAACGAAGTCAATCTGCTGCCCTATATTGTGGACGCCGCCCATGCCAAGGGGATGCAGATTGCACTGAACCCCTCGCCCTATGATGAAAAGCTGGACGCAGTGGACATGACGAAAATCTCCATCTTCCTCCTCAATGAGGTGGAGGGCAACCAGATTACCGGAAAAACCGAGCCGGAGGACATTCTGGCCGGTATGCGCCAGCGGTTCCCCCACGCGAAAATCGTCCTGACACTGGGCAGCGATGGTGCCATTTATCAGGACGAGCATCAAAAACTGTTCCAGCCTATTTTTAAGGTGCAGGCCGTGGATACCACCGCCGCCGGCGACACCTTCACCGGGTATTTCCTGGCGGGACTGGCTGAGGGTATGGATATGGCAGAGGTTCTGCGCATGAGCGCCAAGGCCGCTTCCATTGCCGTTACCCGGCCCGGCGCAGCGCCGTCCATCCCGTACCGGCAGGAGGTTCTGGACGCGCTGGCCCAGTAAAGAAGCCGTAAAGACCGGGGGAGAAATTCAAAATTTGTTTTGGAATCGTTCACGATTCATTCAAAATTGCGGACTATACTAAGGGTGTCAAAAGGAAATACAGTTTACCGGCCCGGACAGCATTGACCGGGGAGCCGACGGTAGACTTCCTCTTTGACTCATCTTATTCTCCTCTTTTCTCTTTCTTCAAACACGACACGCGCCCGGCGGATGCTCTCCGCCGGGCGCGCACTCTGTCCGGAAAAAACAGAAGATGTTTCCAATTTCTTTTCAATTGCTTCATAGGCTGTTCAAATCTGCCCCCTAAAATCATAAGTGTTCCAGGCAGGGGACGGCGGGAACCCGCGGAGGATTTCGTGGGAGGGCGGCCCGCTGCGTGACAGCCTTGAACACCCCATTTGAAACAGGTTTTCAAAATTTTTCTGAATTATTAACACCTTGTTCAAATTTGTACCGTATACTGACACCATCCAAACCGGGAGCTGCCCCCTCGGCTCACGGTTCTGGTAACCCCTCTTTTCTTTCTCTTTCTTTTTTCCAAGGAAACGGCCCGATGCTTCCCCGGCATCGGGCCGTTTCCCGTTGTCCGGCAAAAGTGACATACAACGCGGAGTGGAACAGCGACAGAGCAGCGGGGGATGTGTGCAGGGGGCAAGGCTCCCTGCGCGTTCAATCAAAAAGCCGCTCCCGAAAGGGAGCGTAAGGGGGGCTGCTGCCAAGGGCGGCAGCCCCGACCCGATGCTTCCCCGGCATCGGGCCGTTTCCTGTTGAGGGGAGAGAGTGATTCGGTATAAACTTTTTAGAAATATTTGCCGATATACTATATAGCAAATGGAATTAGCCTGACGGGCTGTGCTGAGAGAAACAGAAAGGGGAATGGATATGCCATTGATTGTAGGGGAATTGCCAAGACTGCCGGATGCGCTGGTTAATACCGGCTGGGTTAAGGAGCTGGATGTGTCCAATCAGGGCGGCGGCCAGCAGACGTCCACAGTTGTGGGGGAGAAGCTGCAATCGCTCAAGGGGGTCAAGCTGGACCAGGTGGATTTGAGCAAGGCCATACCGCTGGATCCGCAATTTGGAGAGAATATCCAGTATGATCTGGATAGTTCGTTGGTGGTGAAAGGCCGACAGGACTTTGTGGAGTTCACAGATAAAACCGTGTCGGAGAAGGCGCAGGAGTTGGCTGCGCGTATGACGGAGTATCCCACCGGGGTGAAATTCTCCATTGACGGGCTGAGTATGGACCAGCTTGCGGAGCTGTTCGGCAATATCGGAAAGGACTTGGACAGTGCGTTTGCAGCCGGTGAGATTTCGGAACAGGAATATGCCGAACTGAATAAAGGCCTGGAAACCTACAGTGCATTTATGACGGAAAAGTCGGAACAGCAAAAAGCGGCATTTGCCGTCATGAAGCAGACGGCCAAAGCCACAGATGCCAAGATTAGAAGCGGCGCTTCGGAACAGGAAATGGCAGACTATGCGGCAATGGTACGGGAAAAGTGGCAGGAGAAGATCAACGAATATCTGAAAGAACATTCGTTTGACCGGACGGCCCTGAGCCAAATGGTTGCCGCCATTCGCGGCGGAACTAATAGAGTGTTCCAGATTATGGCGTAACACGCACCGACCTGGAAGCGCTGCACCAACGGTCGTTTGCACCGTTTCGGTTGGCAGATGATAGTTGTTAAAGGCAAGAACCGGCGGTATGCTCCCGGAGCGGGCGGCATATCGCCGGTTTCTTATGGGGCCTGGTTTGCGGCTGGAGGGTTCGCCGGTTTCCGTGGATTGGCTGTAGCCCTTTGCTGTGCCAGGGGGAGGAATCACCCTAATTTGTTCGTCATTATGCCCAAATATTCGACATTCCCACCACTTTGTCGGAAAAATTTCCTTGACTTATGGTTCCCAGGTGCTAAAATAAGAAAGATTAAATATTTAAAAATTTTTAACTATTGTCGAGAACAGACGGAGGAATTTCAATGAAGTTCGATCTGGTACGGGACGTGATCGTGGAGACGCTCAACTGCGATCTCAGCGACGTCACCGAGGAGGCCCGGCTGCGGGAGGATCTCCACGCCGACTCCCTGGCGGCGGTGGAGCTGTGCATGGCCCTGGAAGAGGCTACCGGCGTCACCATTGAGGACGAACGGCTGCCCCAAATGCTGACCGTCGGAGATATTCTGCAATACTTAAAGGAACATACGGAGTGAAATTATGGAGAAGCAAGATCTGTTTGAATTGATGGACCGGTTTGCCCGCAGCGGCTTGCAGCGCATGGCATTGCAGGACGGTGACTTTACCCTGGAGCTGGAAAAGCCCGCCCCCATTGTGGCCGCTCCCGCGGCTGCGCCTGTGGCCGCAGTTTCCGCGACTGCGGTTTCCGCAGCTGCCGCTGTGGTCGAGGCCCCTGCCGTGGACAACGCCCTCTATGTGAAGGCCCCCCTGGTGGGCACCTACTACGCCGCGTCCTCTCCCGATGCCGCCCCCTATGTCCGGGTGGGCGACCGGGTGGAAAAGGGCCAGACATTGTGCCTTATCGAAGCCATGAAAACCATGAATGAAATTCCCGCCCCCTGTGATCTCCTGGTGGAGGAGATTCTGGTGGATAACGGCGCTCTGGTGGCCTTTGACGCCCCCATCCTCCGGTACAGCCATGTTTAAGAAAATCCTTATTGCCAACCGCGGCGAAATCGCCGCGCGGATTCTGCGGGCCTGCCGGGAAATGGGCATCGAGGCCGTCACTGTCTATTCCACCGCCGACGCCGATTCCCTCCATGTGCTCTTTGCCGAGCAGTCCGTCTGTATCGGTCCCCCCCGGGCCGGTGACAGCTACCTCAATATGGATGCCATCCTGACGGTGGCCAAGGCCACAGGCTGCGACGCCATCCACCCCGGCTACGGTTTCCTGTCGGAAAACGATGCCTTTGCCGACGCCTGCCGGGACGCCGGTATCGCCTTTATCGGCCCCAGCGGCGATGTTATCCGCAAGATGGGCAATAAATCTGCAGCACGGGCGCTGATGCAGTCCGTGGGCGTGCCGGTGGTGCCCGGCTCCGACGGTCTGGTCCGCGATGAGGACGAGGCCGTCAAAGTCGGTGCGCGCATCGGCTATCCAGTGCTCATCAAAGCTGCCGCCGGCGGCGGCGGCCGCGGCATGCGCCGTGTCTATGAGCCGTCGGAAATGCGGGACCTGTTCCGGGAGGCCATGGCCGAGTCTGTGGCCTGCTTCGGCAGCGATGAAATGTACATCGAAAAGCTGATTCTCAACCCCCGCCACATCGAATTTCAGATTTTGGCCGACAAATACGGCAATGTCATCCAGCTGGGCGAGCGGGACTGCTCCGTCCAGCGAAAGAACCAGAAGCTCCTGGAGGAGACGCCGTCCCATGCCCTGACGCCGGATTTGCGCAAGCGCATGGGCGACGCCGCCGTGCGGGCCGCCAAGGCCGCCGGCTACGAGAATGCCGGTACCATTGAATTTGTTCTGGCCCCCAATAAGGAATTCTATTTCATTGAAATGAACACCCGTATCCAGGTGGAGCACCCGGTTACGGAGATGGTCACCTCCATGGATTTGGTGCGGGAGCAAATCCGCATTGCCGCCGGTCTCAAGCTGAGCCGTACCCAGGAGGAAGTGGAGCTGCGGGGCCATGCCATCGAATGCCGCATCAACGCCGAGAACCCGGCTCGGGAATTCGCCCCCTGCCCCGGCAAGGCCGATTTCCTCTATTTCCCCGGCGGTCCCGGCGTTCGGATTGATACTTGTATGTATAACGGCTATGAGATTCCGCCGTTCTATGATTCCATGGTGGGTAAGATTATCGTTTGGGCCCCTACTCGATTGGAGGCCATCCGGCGGATGCGCCGCTGCCTGGAGGAATTGACCATTGACGGCGTCCAGACCAATGCCGAACTGATGCACCAGATTCTCTATCATCCCGTCTTTGTCCGCGGCAACTATACCACCGCCTTTCTGGAAGAGCATTTGCCGACCATGCTGGAGTGGATGGCCCGCATAGAGGAGAGTGAAGCATGATCCCCGTATTCAACAAGCGCCGCAAACACATGCTGGCCATGAAGGCCATGCGGGAGGGACAGATTCCGGCGGCCAGCCCCGTGGAGGTTACCTGCCCAAAGTGCCAGACCGCCACGGCCCGGCAGCAGTTGAGCCGCAATCAGTATGTCTGCCCCAACTGCGGCCACCATTTTCCCATCGGCGCGTATTTCCGTCTCAGCCTGATTCTCGATTCCGGCTCCTTCCGGGAACTGGACGAGAACCTGACCTCCGCCGATCCCATGGAGTTCCCCGGCTACAGTGAGAAGCTGGACCAGTGCCGTCAGAAAACGGGCCTGTCTGAAGCCGTGGTCACGGCCACAGGCCGCATTGAGGGCCGCAAGGTGGCCGTTGCGGTGCTGGACAGCCGGTTCCTCATGGGCAGCATGAGCGCCGCCGTGGGCGAAAAGGTCACGCGGCTTATCGAACATGCCACCCGAAACCGTCTGCCCGTGGTGATTTTCTCCGCCAGCGGCGGCGCCCGGATGCAGGAGGGCATTTTGTCTTTGATGCAGATGGCCAAGACCAGCGCAGCGCTGGCCCGCCACAGCCAGAAGGGCGGTCTCTTTATTTCCGTCCTGACAGACCCCACCACCGGCGGCGTCACCGCCAGCTTTGCCAGCCTGGGCGACATCACTTTGGCCGAGCCGGGGGCACTGATTGGCTTTGCCGGTCCCCGGGTCATCGAACAGACCATCGGCCAGAAGCTCCCCGAGGGCTTCCAGAGAGCCGAATATCTGGAGGAACACGGCTTTGTGGACCAGATTGTGCCCCGCAAGCAGATGCGCGCCGTTCTGGCCCAGCTGTTGACACTCCACTATCGAGGAGGTGCCGCCCAATGAGCAACCTGACTCCGGCCCAGCGGGTGACCATTGCCCGTCACGAGGGCCGTCCCGGCGTGGCCGACTATATCGAGCACCTGTTTACCGACTTTTTTGAGCAGAAAGGCGACCGCCAGTGCCGGGAGGACCCCAGCATTCTCGGCGGCATCGCCCTGTTCCACGGCAAGCCCGTTACCGTCATCGGCACCCGCAAGGGCAAGAATTTGCAGGAAAATCTCAAGTGCAATTTCGGTATGCCCGGTCCGGAAGGGTACCGCAAGGCATTGCGGATTATGAAGCAGGCCGAGAAGTTCGGGCGGCCCATTCTCACCTTTATCGACACCCCCGGTGCGTACCCCGGCCTGGAGGCCGAGGCCAGAGGCCAGGGCGAGGCCATCGCCCGGAACCTCTTTGAAATGAGCCAGCTGTCGGTGCCCATTGTGGCCGTTATTACCGGCGAGGGCAACAGCGGCGGCGCGTTGGCTCTGGGTGTGGCCGACACAGTGTTAATGCTGGAAAACGCCGTCTATTCCATTCTGTCTCCCGAGGGGTTCGCGTCGATTCTCTGGAAGAATTCCAGCCGCAGCGGCGAGGCCTGCGACCTTATGAAGCTGACGGCGGAGGACCTGCTGGAACAGAAGGTCATTGACGCCATCATTCCCGAGCCGGAGGGCGGCGCCCATATGGACGTGGAAGCCCAGATGGCCGCCGTGGATCAGGCATTGACGGCGGCGCTGAACAGCCTGCAAAAGATCAGCGATATCAGCATTGCCGGTCAGCGGTACAAGAAATTCAGAGCCATGGGAGGCAACGGATATTATGATGGGAATTAAAATCATCGCCACCGGCAGCTATCTCCCCAGCAAGGTCGTCACCAATGACGATCTGAGTAAAATCGTCGATACCAGCGACGAGTGGATTGTCAAGCGCACCGGCATCCGGACCCGCCATTATCTGGGCGAAGGGGAGACCCACCAGACCATGGCCGAGGCGGCGGCCAAGCAGGCATTGGAGCGGGCCAACATCGATCGCAGCAAAATCGCGGCCTGTATCGTCACCACCCTGGGCGGTGATTACATCACCCCAACCTGTGCCTGTATGCTCCAGGCGGCGTTGGAACTGGAGGAAAACACCGCTTGTTTTGATATGAATTCCGCCTGTGCCGGTTTCCCCTACGGGTTGAAGCTGGCCCAGGGATTGGTCACCAAGGAGCGTCCCTACGCCCTGGTGGTCTCCTGCGAAGCGCTGTCCCGTCTGACGGACTTCACCGACCGCAGCACGTGTGTCCTCTTCGGAGACGGCGCGGGCGCCGTGGTGGTGGAGGGCAGCGAGGACACGCCGGACATCTGCGCCATCCTGGGCTCCCGCAGCAATCAGCCGGTGCTGTATATCGACGGCTCCACGGAAGAAGGCCCGTCCTACATCCATATGGAGGGCCAGGCTGTCTTCAAGTTCGCCGTGGATATCATTCCCCGCTGCATCCAGTGGATTCTGGACCAGGCCGGGAAGACCGTGGAGGACTTGGACTGGCTGGTCATGCACCAGGCCAATGAGCGCATCATTGACCACGCGGTGAAAAAAATGCAGATGCCGCCGGAAAAGGCCTTTAAAAACATTGCAAAGTACGGCAATATGTCGTCGGCTTGTATTCCCATTGCCCTCAATGACCTGTATGAAGCGGGCCAGCTGCGCAGCGGTATGCGCGTCCTGTGCGTGGGCTTTGGCGGCGGTCTCACCTGGGGCGGCTGCCTGATTGAGATTGGAGGCATTTCGTAAATTATGAAACTCAATGAGATTCTGGGAATTGAATTCCCCATCATCCAGGGCGGTATGGCCAACATTGCCACCGCCGAATTTGCCGCCGCCTGCTCCAATGCCGGCGCCATGGGCCTGATTGGCTGCGGCGGTATGAACACCGAGCAGCTGCGGGCGGAAATCCGCAAGTGCAAGTCCCTCACTGACAAGCCCTTCGGCGTCAACCTGATGCTCATGAACCCCTGCGCCGACGAGATGGCCGATATGGTTATTGAGGAGGGCGTGAAGTTCCTGACCACCGGCGCGGGCAACCCCACCAAGTACATGCCCAAGTGGAAGGCCGCAGGCATCAAGGTCTTCCCCGTGGTGGCCGCTGTGGCCCTGGCGAAAATGCTGGAGCGGGCGGGGGCTGACGGCGTCATTGCCGAGGGCACCGAGTCCGGCGGTCACGTTGGTGAGACCACCACTATGGCCCTGGTGCCCCAGGTGGTGGACGCGGTCTCCATTCCCGTCGTCGCCGCCGGCGGCATTGCCGATGGCCGCCAGCTGGCCGCCGCCTATGCACTGGGCGCTTGCGGTGCCCAGGTGGGCACCTGCCTGTTGACCAGCGTGGAATGCCCCGTTCACCAGAATTACAAGGAAGCTGTCCTCAAGGCCAAGGACCGGGATACCACCGTCACCGGCCGCAGCGTCGGCGCTCCCGTCCGGATTATCAAAAACAAGATGGCCAGAGAATACGTCCAGCAGGAGTATGCCGGCGCCACCAAGGAAGAACTGGAGCACTACACTCTGGGCAGTCTGCGCCGGGCCGTCTTTGAAGGCGACGTTTCCACCGGCAGCGTTATGTGCGGCCAGGTGGCCGGTATGCTCCATGAGATCAAGCCTGTCCGTCAGATTCTCGAGGAACTGGTGGCTGGCTGTGACGCGTGCATCAAGCACCTGGGGTAAAAGCCGATGAAACTTGCGTTTTTGTATGCCGGACAGGGCAGCCAGACCCCCGGTATGGGCAAGGACCTGTATGAAGCCTATCCGGCGTTCCGGCAGGTCCTAGACAACGCCACCGTGGACTTTGATCTGAAAAAGACTTGCTTCGAGGGTGAACACCTCAACGAAACAAAATACACCCAGCCCTGCATGGTGGCCTTTGCCGCCGGTGTGACGGCTGTTTTGAAAGAGAACGGCATTGAGCCGGAACTGGCTGCCGGTCTGAGCCTGGGCGAGTATTCGGCCTTGTGTGCCGCCGGTGTGTGGGATGCCCCCACGGCCATCTCCCTGGCCGCATTCCGCGGCAACGCCATGACCGAAGCGGCCAAGGGCATCGACAGCGCTATGGTGGCGGTCCTCAATCTGGACCGGGCCAAGCTCCAGGAGGCCTGCGACAAGGCCGCCGACCTGGGCGTGGTGCAGATTGCCAATTACAATTGCCCCGGCCAGCTGGTTATTGCCGGTGAGAAGGCCGCTGTGGAACAGGCCGCCGTCTATGCCAAGGAGCTGGGCGCTCGCCGCTGCATGCCCCTGAACACCTCCGGCCCCTTCCATACGAAGCTGCTGGAGCCTGCCTCCAAGGCTCTCCATGACTATTTCCAGACGATCTCCTTTGGAGAGATGCGTTTCCCGGTGCTGTTCAACTGCCTGGGCAACGTCAAGGAGGACAATGCCACCATCCAGAGCCTTTTGGAGCGGCAGGTCATGTCCAGCGTCTACATGGAAGACACCATCCGCCGTATGGCTGAGCTGAGCGTGGACACCATTGTGGAAATCGGCCCCGGCAAGGTCCTGTCGGGCTTTGTCAAGAAGACGGCGGCTGACATCAAGACGTATGCCATCACCACGGCGGAGGATTTGCAGTCCGTGGTGGCAGAGCTGAAAGGAGCGGCCCAATGATCAATCTGACGGGTAAAATCGCCGTGGTTACCGGCGGCAGCCGCGGCATTGGCCGCGCCATCTGTGAAAAGCTGGCTTCCCTGGGAGCCAACGTGGCGTTCAGCTATGCGGGCAACGCCGCCGCCGCCCAGGAGACGGAAGCGGCCTGCCGCGCCCATGGCGTGGAGGTTCTGGCCATGCAGGCCGATGTGGGCAAGAGTGAGGCCGTAACGGCCCTCATGGACGCTGTGATGGAGAAATTTGGCCGCATTGATATTCTGGTCAACAATGCTGGTATCACACGGGACAATCTGGCTATGCGCATGAAGGAAGAGGATTTCGATCAGGTCATTGAGACCAACCTCAAGGGTACTTTCCTGACCATGAAGGCCGTGTGCCGTCCCATGATGAAGCAGCGCAGCGGCCGCATTATCAACATGGCCAGCGTTGTGGCCCTGATGGGCAATGCCGGACAAGCCAACTACTGCGCCAGCAAGGCCGGTGTCATCGGTATGACCAAGGCCATGGCCCGGGAGCTGGCCTCCCGCGGCATCACAGTCAATGCCATCGCCCCCGGCTTTATTGAGACCGATATGACGGCCAAGCTGCCGGAGGATGTGAAAACCGCCATGGCGGGACAAATCCCCATGGCCCGCTTCGGCAAGCCCGAGGACGTGGCAAATGCTGTGGCATTTCTGGCCAGTGACGAGGCCGCCTATGTGACGGGACAAGTTCTGTCTGTGGACGGCGGCATGGCCATGTGAGACGGAGGAAGACTATGAGCAAAAGACGCGTTGTGATCACCGGCCTGGGCGCTGTGACGCCGGTCGGCAACGATATTCCCGCCTTCTGGGCAGCCATCCAGGAGGGTAAATGCGGCGTGGCCCCCATAACCCTCTATGATACAGAGAACAACAAATGCAAGCTGGCCGCCGAGGTCAAGGACTTTCAGCCGGAGCAGTTTTTGGACAAGAAAGAGCTGCGCCACATGGACCGTTTTACCCAGTTTGCCCTGGTGGCGGCACGGGAGGCCATGCAGGACTCGGGCCTGAATATGGAGCAGGAGGATGCCACCCGCTGCGGTACCGTCGTTTCCAGCGGCATCGGCGGCATCGCCACCACGGCGGAGGAGCATTCCAAGGGTTTGACCAAGGGATTTGACCGGATTTCTCCCTTCTATATCCCCATGGCTATCGCCAATATGGCCGCCGGTCAAATCGCCATTGCCTACGGTCTCAAGGGCATGTGCGCCTGTCCTGTGGCTGCCTGTGCAGGCGGCACCAATGCCGTAGGCGACGCCTTCCGCTATGTCCGCGACGGCTATGCTGAGGTCATGGTCTGCGGCGGCGCCGAGGCTACGGTCCATCCCCAGGGCATGGGCGGTTTCACCTCCATGAAGGCTGTCACCCTGGCCACGGACCCCAACCGGGCCTCCATCCCCTTTGACAAGGAGCGCAGCGGCTTTGTCATGGGCGAGGGCGCTGGTATCCTGGTGCTGGAGGAGCTGGAGCACGCCAAGGCCCGCGGTGCGAAGATCTATGCCGAGGTTGTCGGCTACGGCGTAACCTGTGACGCCTACCACATAACGGCGCCCGCCCCCGACGGCGAGGGCGGAGCCAGAGCCATGGCCGAAGCCATGGCTGACGGCAATATCCAGTTGGAGGATGTGGACTACATCAACGCCCACGGTACCTCCACGCCCCTCAACGACGCCGGTGAGACGGCGGCCATCCGCAAGGTCTTCGGCAGCCATGCCGACAAACTAATGGTCAGCTCCACCAAGTCCATGACGGGCCATATGCTGGGCGCTGCCGGTGCGGTGGAAGCCATTATCACGGCGCTGAGCCTCCACGACGGCTTTGTGCCCGCTACCATCAACTATCAGGTCCCCGACGAGGCCTGTGACCTGGATGTTGTTCCCAACGAGGGCCGAAAGGCGGAAATCCGCTGCGCCCTGTCCAACTCTCTCGGCTTCGGCGGCCACAACGCCACCGTGGCCCTGCGTAAGTGGGAGGAATAAGCCATGGCAATGGAGCTGAATAACCGCCAGATTCAGGAGATCATTCCCCACCGGTATCCCTTCCTGCTGGTGGACAAGATCATCGATATGGAGCCGGGCCAGTGGGCCAAGGGCACCAAGTGTGTCACGGCCAACGAGGCCCAGTTCCAGGGTCACTTCCCCGGCAATCCGGTGATGCCCGGCGTGCTGATGATTGAGGCATTGGCCCAGGTGGGCGCCGTCTGCGCCCTGTCCCTGCCGGAAAACAAGGGCAAGCTGGCCCTGTTCGGCGGCATCAAGGAGGCCCGGTTCCGCCAGCAGGTGGTCCCCGGCGATGTGCTGGAGCTGTCCTGTGAGATCATTAAACAGAAGGGCCCCGTGGGCGTGGGCAAGGCCGTGGCCACGGTCAACGGCAAGAACGCCGTTACGGCGGAGCTGACGTTCATGCTGGTGGACAACCCGTAAGGGAGGTTTGTCATGCTGGAACGGGTGGTGTGGGATGTCTACACCAAATTCAAGCTGCATTTTTATCAGCAGATCTTCCGACAGTTCCAGAATCGGGAGGCCAGTCTGACCACGGTGGAGACCTACTGCATGGAGACCATCCAGGCATTGGGACAGCCGACGGTCAATGAATTTGCCACCTTTGCGGGCATCTCCCCGCCCAATGCCGCCTATAAGGTGGCCAGCCTCATCCGCAAGGGGTATCTCCGCAAGGTCCGCAGTCAAAACGACCGGCGGGAATACCATTTGCAGGTGACAGAGAAGTATCTGGAATATTACAACATCGGCAACGGCTATGTCATGGAGGTTATGGAGCGGGTACGGACCCGCTTCGCACCGGAGGATTGCCGCAAGCTGGAACAGATGTTGGATATCATCGGCCGGGAACTGATGCCGGAGGTGGCCCTCTCCCACGGAGAGTCGGAAGAGCCAATCCAATAAGAAAACAGCGTGTGCAGTGGGTATCTCCTGCACACGCTGTTTTCTTGTGTATGACTTACTCAGTAAAGGTCCATGGGACGCTTGCCGGTTTCGTAATCAATGAGCCGCCAGGTGGCGTCAATGAGGTTGGCAAACATGGGATTTTCCATGGCCCGGATGACAAAGCTCTGCCGGGGCGTGTTGATATCCTCGCCGGACACCTGGAAAATACCGTTGTCGTCGCACAGCTTCCGCAGCCGCTCCAACTGCTGCTGGGTGTTGCGGGTGGGCATATAGGTGACGGCGGGCATGCCGATGTCCTTGAGACAGGTGAACACGTCATCCAGATAGTCGTCTTCAAACTTCTGAGCCTTCTTGTCGCCGGTGACGCTGTCGCCCACGTCGCCCAGATAGGCATAGCAGGGGACGGCACCCACCTCTTTCGCCAGCTTCACCACGTCGCGGATGTTGGGGCATTCGTCGGTGGCGTCAATGTAGACTTTGGGCACAAAGGCAGATTTCAACAGGCCCAACAGGTCGTACTCGTAGAAGGGATATTCTGTATCCAGCATTTGGGCCTTCTGCTTGTCATTGAGGCTCAGACCGATGGATTGCAGATAGTCCACCATGGACTGGCCCTTTCCGTTCTGCTTTACCATAGCCAAAGCCAGAGCGTACATCAGATGGCGCTCGGTGACGCCGCCGCCGTCGGCATGCTGGCTCAGGGGCAGCACGTCCCGGTCGTAATCCAGGGAGATGCCCGGCAGCAACGCATTGATCTTGTCGATCATCTTGCGGTTACGGACGTCACGGGCTGCCCGGTAGGGGGCAAACCACTGGTTTAAATAGTCGATTTTATCGTGGGGCACGCCCTGGATGGTCATGTAGCTGACGCCCACCTGATCGGGATTGTTGGTGCGGCGGCCTTCCAGAATGGTGCCGTCCATGGAAGCACGGCACTCCATGCCTACGGTGGCGGGAATGCCCACCAGGGCGGCGGCCTCCAGGAACTCATGGGCACCGGCGATGGAATCATGGTCCACGATACCGGCGGTGCACAGCCCCTCGGCCCGGGCCGCGTAGACGGCGGCGGTGGGGGAGTAGGGGGAGAAAGAATAGGTGGTGTGGATGTGGTTGTTGATGTACTGATCCACCATGGGCGGGAATTCCGCTGTCTTCAGCACTTCTTTCAGATTAGCGATGCGCTCTTGCCGGGTGGGGGCGTTGAGCAGCGTTAAAATCTTCTGATCAATCATGGTTTTCACCTCAAGGATTGGGGTTTACACGGGGGAGTGCCGGAAAAAAGGACAATAAATGAAAAGTTTTACTCGATTTTTTTCAAAAAATCGCGGGGTCCAGGGGCAGAGCCCCGGTCGCGCCTCGCAAGGCGCGAAATTCCCCATCGTCCTCAAGCGCCCGTCGCAACGGGCGCAATCTCCGGCCATGGGCCATGGTTTCTGCCGCCGCCCCCTGCGGGGGTGGACGGCGGGAACCATATATCAGTGGCGGGACACATCGGTCCCGCCCTGCATTGACAAGTTAGTTCAGCATGACCTGGCCACCGGTAACGGGGATGGCCTGGCCCGTCTCATACTTCTGCTCCACGCAGTAGAAGACGGCGCGAGCCACGTCTACAGGCAGACAGCCGCGGTTCATGGGCACCTTGGATTCATAATAAGCCTTGACATCCTCCACAGTCTTGGCGCCGGGCACCTTGCCAGCCTTGAGGTACTGGATAAACAGGCCGCGCTCCGGGTCCATCCACAGGGGACCATCCAGATAGTTGCCGGGGCAGATGGCATTGACCTTGATGTTGTAGGCGCACAGCTCCAGAGCAAAGCTCTGGGTCAGGCCGATGCCGCCGAACTTGGAACCGGCGTAGGCAAAATTCTTGTTGGAGCCCTCCAGACCGGACTTGGAGTTGAGGGTGATGATATCGCCGGTCCACTCGGGGTCAGCCTCATGCTGGGCCTGCATGATAATGGCCGCGTACTTGGCGCACAGGAACCAACCGGTGTAATTGACGTTGGTAACAAAATCGAAGTCCTTCTTCTCCATCTGGGCGATGGGGCCGGAACGGACCACACCGGCGTTGGACAGCATAATGTCCAGACCGCCGAAGTATTCCACGGTCTCCGCCACCATGTGAGCCACACTCTCCTCGTCGGCCACATTGACGGCGATAAAGTGGGCACGCTCGCCCAGCTCAGCGGCCACCTGCTTGGCCAGCGGCTCGTTCATATCGGCAATGACCACGGAAGCGCCTTCCTTATACATCTCCTCGGCAATGCCCTTGCCAAAGCCCTGGGCAGAGCCGGTGACAATGGCGATTTTGCCGGCCAGACGGCCGGTACCTGCGGGGCGCTTGTGAATGTTCTGCTTGGCCAGTTCCTGCCATTTTGTCATATCGATCATAACTGAATAGCTCCTTTGCTGCGATATTAGCTCAAAACGTTTCGCGATAATGCGGCCGGAAATGCGCAAATTTGGATAGATACATTCTACCATGGAATCGGAGGGACTGCAAGGCAGGAGAAATTTGGAAGCCGCAAAACTGCACAATTCTGAAAACCACTGAAACAACGAAAAAATAAATGTGTTTTTTGTTGGATATATGTTGTTTTGCGTGAAAATTTACCGGGATTTACGAAGGCTTCCAAAGTCATCCCTAAAAAATTGTGAAAATGGCTGAAATGCAGGAAATCCTTTGGGACACCTTGACGGTGGCGACCATTGGGAGTACAATAAGCTAAACGTTTCGTTCTAATCTTTGACTTTTGGATGGAGGCGTCTATGTCTACGATCAAGGACATCGCCCGGGAGACAGGGCTCTCTCTGGCGACGATCTCAAAATATCTCAACGGCGGACACGTCCTGGACCAGAATCGGGAGCGGATCGAAGCGGCCATTACCAAGCTGGACTACAAGGTCAATTACTTTGCCCGGGGTCTCAAGACCAACCGGTCCATGACCGTCGGCGTTCTGCTGCCCACCATTTCCAGCCCCTTTTTCGGCCGGGTGGTGGCGGCTATGGATGGACGGCTGCGTCAGTGCGGCTATCACTCCATTGTGTGCAGCTACGATTTCGATGCACAGTTGGAGCAGGAGCAGCTGCGGCTGCTGGTAAATATCAATGTGGATGCCATTGTGTTCGTCCCCCAGCAGATCGATGCTGAGACCCTCATGTCCATTGTGCAGAACGTGCCGGTGGTGCTGGTGGACCGGGCCATTCCCGACTATCGCTGTGACGCCGTGGTGGCTGACAGCCTCAACGCCATTTACAGCGCCATGGAGGCCCTGTTCCGCAAGCAGCATAGCCGCGTCGGTCTGATTGTGGGTCCCCAGGATATCTCCACGGCCCGGGAACGGCTCATCGGCTATCGCCGGGTCCATGAGGACTACAACATTCCCGTGGACGGGGAACTGATCCAGGTGGGCAACTACGATTTGGAGTCCGGCTACCGGCTGTTCAACGCCCTGATGGACTTAAAACAGCCACCCTCCGCCGTCTGCGTCACCAACTACGATATGACGGTGGGCGCCATCACCGCCGCCCATGAGCGGGGCATTGCCCTGCCGGAGCAGGTGGATTTTATCGGCTTTGACAACATCGACCTGTGTCAGGTGGTGACGCCGCCCCTGCCCTTTGTGGAACAGCCCATGGAGGAGATGGGACGGGAGGCCGCCCGCATTGTGCTGCAGCGTCTCGACGGCGGCAAGGAGCCGCCCCAACTGCTGCGGCTCAAGTCCAAGCTGAGTCACGTTTGATTCTTTTGCAAGTTCAAAGTTCACTGTCATTTTTGAAAGGAGCTTACCAACTATGAACCGTTATCACATGGACCTGCCGGTTGTCGGCATCCGTCCCACCATCGATGGCCGCCGCAACGGCGTCCGGGAGAGCCTGGAAGACCAGACCATGGGCATGGCCCTGGCCGCCAAGAAGCTCATTGAGGAAACCCTCCGCTATCCCAACGGCGAACCCGTTAAGGTCGTCATTGCCGATACCACCATTGGCGGTGTTATGGAAGCCGCCAAGTGCCAGACCAAGTTTGAGAAGCTGGGCGTTGGCGTCACCCTGACCGTCACCCCCTGCTGGTGCTACGGCACGGAGGTCATGGACCAGGACCCCTCCACCATCAAGGCGGTCTGGGGCTTCAACGGCACCGAGCGCCCCGGCGCAGTGTTCCTGGCCTCTGTTCTGGCTTCCCATGCCCAGAAGGGTCTGCCCGCGTTCAGCATCTACGGCCATGATGTCCAGGATGCCAACAACAACGAGATCCCCGAGGATGTGGCCAAGAAGATTCTGAACTTCACCAAGGCCGCTGTGGCTGCCAAGTGCATGCGTGGCAACAGCTATCTGCAAATCGGCTCCATGTGCATGGGTATCGGCGGCTCCATCCTGAATCAGGATTTCGTCCAGAAGTATCTGGGTATGCGTTCTGAGTCTGTGGACGAGTCTGAGATCCTGCGCCGCATGGACAACGGCATCTATGACAAGGAGGAGTTCGAGAAGGCTCTGGCCTGGACCAAGGCCAACTGCAAGCAGGGCTGGGACAAGAACCCCAAGGATATGCAGCCCGATCAGGCCGGCTACGACGCCCAGTGGGAATTCGTGGTCAAGAACATGCTCATTGTCCGTGACCTGATGATCGGTAACCCCAAGCTGGCGGAGATGGGCTTCGTGGAGGAATCCTGCGGCCATAACGCCATTGTTGCCGGTATTCAGGGTCAGCGTCAGTGGACCGACTACAAGCCCAATTTCGACTTCCTGGAGGCCATGCTCAACAGCCAGTTTGACTGGAACGGCCTGCGTGAAGCCTTTGTCATCGGCACCGAGAACGACACCCTCAACGCCATCACCATGCTCTTTGAGCATCTGCTGACTGACACTCCGGGCATCTTTGCCGACGTCCGCACCTACTGGAGCCCCGAGGCCGTGGAGCGCGTTACCGGCAAGAAGCTGGAGGGCTACGCCAAGGACGGCATCATCCACCTGATCAACTCCGGCGCTGCCTCCCTGGACGGCACCGGCGCTGTCTCCGATGACAAGGGCAACCCGGTTATCAAGCCCTTCTACAACATGACCGACGCCGACGCTAAGGCTTGCCTGGACGCCACCGACTGGTGCCCGGCTGACCAGTTCTATTTCCGCGGCGGCGGATTCTCCAGCCACTACATCGGCGGCACCCGCGGCGGCATGCCTGTGACCATGGCCCGTCTGAACATTGTCCACGGCCTGGGCCCTGTCCTGCAGCTGGCAGAGGGCTATTCCTGCGAGCTGGACCCCGAGGTGCACAAGACCCTGGATATGCGCACCGATCCCACCTGGCCCACCACCTGGTTTGCTCCCAAGCTCACCGGTGAGGGCGCCTTTACCGACGTCTACTCCGTCATGGCCAACTGGGGCGCCAACCACGGCGCGTTCTGCTACGGCCATGTGGGCGATCAGCTGATTACCCTGGCTTCCATGCTGCGGATTCCCGTCTCCATGCACAACGTGGAGAAGGAGCGGATCTTCCGTCCCGCTGCCTGGTCTGCCTTCGGCACCACCGATCTGGAAGGCGCCGACTACAGAGCTTGCGAGGCCTTCGGCCCCCTGTACAAGGTGTAAGAAGCAAAACAACGGCCAGGCATCCTCTGGGATGCCTGGCTTTTTGGAAGGAGATTGTATATGCTGAGCAATGTTCCCAAGATTCTCTCCCCGGAACTGCTGAAAACCCTGTGCGAGATGGGTCACAGCGACGTCATTGTACTGGGCGACGGCAATTTCCCCGGCGACCGCTTCGCCCATGAGGGCAACTGCAAGTTCCTCCGCTGTGACGGTCACGGCGTGCCGGAACTGCTGGACGCCATCCTGACCATGATTCCCCTGGACGCCTATGTGGAGCACCCGGTTCATCTGATGGAGACCGCCGAGTGCGACAAGGATTTGGAAATCCCTGTTTGGGACGAGTACAAGAAGATTGTTGCCAAGCACGACGAGCGGGGCGAAAAGGCCTTCGGGTCCTATGAGCGCTTTGAGTTCTATGAGCAGGCCAAGAAGTCCTACTGCATCGTGCAGACCGGCGAGGAGGCCATCTACGCCAATATCATGCTGCAAAAAGGCGTTATCAAGTAAGAATATTCATAAAAAACCCGCGAAAACCACCGGTTTTCGCGGGTTTTTGCATTTTATTTCCAGGCTTCGCACAGGGCGGCGGCCCCGTCCTGAAGCTGTCGGTCACTGAGGTCGGCAAAGCCCAGCAGCACCTTGCCGTCATAGGGACACGGACCCATAAAATAGGGGGAAATGGGGTAGACACGGACGCCGTGGTCCAAGGCAAGCTGACATAATTCCGATTCTGTGCGGCCGGTTTTCGATTGCAGCGTCAGGTGATGTCCAGCGGCCTCACCGATGATTCGCATGGAGTGCTCCAGGGGGGCGAGGGCTTCCACCAGCGCCTTGCGCTTGGCCCGGTAGTAAACCCGCATCCGGTTCAAATGGGTCTCAAAATGGCCACGTATCAGAAATTCCCGCAGGGCCAGCTGCTCCATGGTGGACACCTGGCAGGCAAACCCGCTGTATTCCTGCCGGTAGAGGGTCAGCAGTTGGGGCGGCAGCACCAGATAGGCCAGACGCAGTGCCGGGGCCACGCTGCGGGAAAAAGTACCCAAATAGATGACTCGGTCATTGGGGTCGATGCTTTGCAGCGACGGCATGGGCCGGGCGTCATAGCGGAACTCCGAGTCGTAGTCATCCTCCAGAATGTAGCGAAATGCCCCCTGTCCGGCCCAGTTCAGCAGCCGGGCCCGGCGGCCCATGGGCATGGACAAGCCCAGGGGGTACTGGTGGGAAGGGGTGGTGTACAGCAGCACATTATCCAGCTGCTCCAATGGCTCCACCATGACGCCCTGGCGGTCAATTTCCGCCGGGAGAACCCGATGGCCTGTCCGGGCAAACAGCCGGTATCCCCGGTTGTAGACGGGGTTTTCCACGGCCATGGTACAGTCGTTGGGCAGAATGTAGCTGAGCATGCTCAACAGGGCGTCGGTACCGGCCCCCAGGACCACCTGTTCCACCGTACAGCGAACGCCCCGGGCGGCGTACAGATAGTCGGCCACGGCCTGCCGAAGCCCTGGGTCTCCCTGAGCTTCGGTCCGGCGGAGGGCGTCCGGCTCGCTGAGAGCGCCCCGGAGAAGCCGCTGCCACACGGAAAAAGGAAACTTTTCTTTTGCCACGCCGCCGGGGTGAAACTCGATGACCGGAGGTTGGGAGCGGGGCAGCGGGACCGCCACGGTCCGATGGGGCAGGGATAGATTTTGTACACTTTCAATGCCCAGCACATAGTAGCCGCTGCGGGGCCGGGATTCCACAAAACCCTCCGATTGGAGCTGACCGTAAGCGCCGTCGATGGTGTTGATGCTGACTTGCAGTTCATTGGCCAGGGCACGTTTGGAGGGCAGCCGCGTCCCGGCGGCCAGCTGGCCGCTCTGGATTTGTTCCCGCAGCTGGCGGTAGATGGACAGGTAGAGGGGACCGTCCTGGTCGGACAAGAGCAACATACACGTTCTTCCTTTCCAAAACGCGGGTGCCGAACTTCATCGACACCCGCGCTGCATCGGTATTGTCATCAGCCGCCGAAGCCGCCGCCCCGGTCGCCGCCGTGAAACCCACCGCCGCCGAAGCCGCCGGAGTTTCCAAAGCCGCCGCCCCGGTCACCGCCGTCAAACCCGCCGCTGCCAAAGCCGCCGCCAAATCCTCCGCCGCCGCGGAAGGGCCAGTCGTCCCCGCTGCGGTTGTGGTCGTTATGATGGTTGGGAGGGCGATGGCGTCCGGGCCTTCCATGGGGCGGACCAAAGGGACCACCAAAGCGGCCGGGGAAGAAAATAGTGGGGCCCCAGAAGATGGTGGGGCCGCTTCTGCGATGCCGCACCGTATTGTCAGAACCGCCGCCGGAATTGCCGCCCCGTCCGCCCCGGCCCAGGCTGGCTGCCGAAGCGATGGCAATGATTAGAATCAGCAGGGCCACAAAGCCGAAGGCCAGCAGAATCGGGGTGCCGCCGCTGTCCTCCTGCACCGTCAGGGTGGCTTCGTACCAGGAGTAGAGGTCCGGAAACAGATCCGTCAAAATCTCGTCGGCGTCTTCGGTGACGTTGCGGCCATCAAAACAGGCCGTCACGGTGGTGGTCAACGTTTGGTCCACATAGGGGCCGATGTCGGCACCGGGCTGCATATACCAGCGGCCCGAGGAAGCGTCCAGCAGCAGGACCATGTCCCGGCCGCTGAGATTGCCACGGGCGGCCCAGTCCTTGGCTCGGGTCTGGAGGTCTGCGCCGTTGCTGTCCTCCGTGACCACGGCCACGATGCTGCCCCAGCCGTGGTCCAGTGCGCCCAGATAGGAGGCCACGGTCTGCTCTGTGTCATCGCTGAGCAGATCGGCTTCGTCGGCAATCCAATCCAGATAGCTGCTGTAATGGTCCCGGCCATATTCCAGGGCCGTCTGGTCCGCCGCCGTCTCGTTGGGCTTCGCCAAAAAGCCGTAGGCGCAGCAGCCCAGCACCACCGCCACTGTCAGCAGAATCGCAAAAACACGGTTGTTCAGTAGTTTCATTCCTATACCGTCCTAACTGTCATGGGAAAGGGGACCTTAGCCGCGGACCTCCAGCAGCTTTTGTTTCAGCTCGCCTTCGATGCGGCGCAGCTCGGCCTCTGCCTCCCGGCGCTTTTGCGCGCCCTCGGTTTGAATCTGCAGGACCTCGTCCAGGGTGGAGATCAGGCTTTGGTTGGTGTGCTGTAACGTCTCAATGTCCACAACGCCCCGCTCAGAAGCCCGGGCCGTCTCAATCGTGGCCATTTTCAGTTTATCGGCATTCTTCCGCAGAAGTTCATTGGTCATGTCGGTGACCTGCCGCTGGGCCTCCATGGCTTGCTGGGTGTGGTGGGTGCCCAGGGCCAGCACCATCTGGCTTTTCCACAGGGGAATGGTGTTGATGATGGTGGTCTGAATCTTCTCGGTCATGATGGTGTTGTTGTTTTGAATCATGCGGATCTGCGGGGCCATCTGAATGGAGATAACCCGTGTCAGCTCCAAATCGTGGAGCTTTTTCTCAAACCGCTGGCAGAGGTTGGCGTAATCGTTGGCCGCCTGAGCGTCCTCGGCGGAACCGCTGGCCTGGGCTTTCTGCTGCAGCTGAACCAGGGTTGTGGTCCGCTCCTGCTGGAGCTTCTCCTTACCGGCCAGAATATACATGGTCAGCTGCTTGTAGTATTCCAGATTCTTCTGATACATCTGGTCCAGAATGGCCACGTCTTTCATCAGGGTAATCTGGTGCTTTTCCAGCTGGCTGGTGATTTTGTCCACATTGACGGCGGCCTTTTCATACTTGGCCTTCAGCATCTCAATGCTGCGGCCAGCCTTGCGGAAAAAGCCGAAAAATCCCTTCTTTTCCTCTTCCTCGTCGGCGTCAAAGCCACGGAGCTCTACCATCAGGGAGCTGATCATGTCGCCAACCTCGCCCAGGTCCTTGGTCCGGACCGAGGACAGAGCGCTCTCGGAAAAATCGGTGATGTTTTTTTGCGCCGCCACGCCGTATTGCAGAATCTGGGCGGAGTTGGTCAGGTCGATCTGCTGGGCAAAGGTATGGACGGCTTCCTGTTCGGCGGCACTGAGCTTTTGCAGCTCATTGTCCGGCTGGGGCTCCGGAGCGGGTTCGGGCTTGGCGCTTTCCTGGGGTTCCAGGGTCAATTCAGGGGTCAGGGTCAACTGGGGAATTTTCTCATCCATGCTGCATTACTCCTTCGTTGTGAAATCCTTGGTATCCCGCAGGCCTTGGGCCTGCATCATTTGTTCCATGACGGTGATTTCTGCGTTGATATCCACCACATCCTGGGCAAACAGGCTGTCCAGCTGCCGCGTAAAGGCTTCGCGGATGGTATAGAGCATTCTGGCAATGCGGCCCATGGCCTCCCGGACGTCTCCGGTGTCCAGCCCTTGGTTCTGGAGCGTCACATAGCGTTCCAGCAGTTCAATGGTGGTGGGTAAATAGTAGTTGAGAAACTGGCGGCAGCGCGGCAAGTGCTGCTTGTCCGCCTCCAGACGGGCGAAAATTTTGCGGGTCAGATCTTCCAGAGCCGACAGGTTTTTGGAAATGTCGTCATCGGGAATCTGCTCGTTGAGACGGCGGATGGCGGCAATGGATGCCCGGCCCTGCCGGATGACCTCGTCCAATTCCCGGTCACCGGTGTCCGGCTCCGGTTCCGGCACCTCCACCTGGACGGTGGTGCCGGGGAAAAAGGTCCGCATCAGAAAGTACCCGCCCACGGAGAGAGCGGCGCAGATCGCCACATCCAAAAGGCGATGGAGCCCCGTGGCCAGGGTATAGATCAGCCAGACGGCGGCAATGGTATAGATGGGAACTACCGACGGCTTGCGGACAGATTGCATCATAGGCACACCAACTTTACTACAGGAATGCGGTTTCCCGGTGAAATGCTATAGGTTCATCTTACCCATTTCGGGCCCCGGTGTCAACTGCATCTGTCGTTGACAGGGGGGGATGGGCAGGATATAATGAACACAACCCCATGGGGCCGTCCGATGGACGGCCCCTATCTGAAGCGGCCGGCAGGGCCTGCGCGGGAGTCGAGAGCCTACCTGCCATGGTGGCCGCATACTCAAGTTTATGATGGAACTCCCGCCATTGTGACACCATTCGATGTTTTTCTGGAGGTTCCACCTATGCAGTGTAAAGTCGCACCGTCCATTCTGTCGGCCAACTTCAACCGCCTGGGCCAAGACATTGCCCGGTGCCGGGAGACCGGCGCCGACTATCTCCACTTTGACGTGATGGACGGCATCTTTGTCCCCAATATTTCCTTTGGCTTGCCGGTGCTGGAGTCGGTCCGCAAGGAGACCGACATGGTATTGGATGTCCATTTGATGATCGACCGGCCGGTCCGCTATGTGGAGCGGTTCTGTCAGGCTGGCGCCGACATCGTCACCGTCCATGTGGAGGCCGATACAGAGGAGAACACCCGCAAGGCATTGGAGCGGATTCGCGGCTGCGGCAAGCGGGCCGCCGTCAGCGTCAAGCCCAAAACCCCCGCCGAGGCGGTGCTGCCCTTCCTGGAGCTGTGCTCCATGGTGCTGGTTATGACGGTGGAGCCGGGCTTCGGCGGCCAGTCCTTTATGGCCGATATGATGCCCAAGGTCACAGCCATTCGCCGCTATATCACCGAGAAGGGCCTGGACTGTGAGGTGGAGGTGGACGGCGGCGTGGCGATGGACACCGCCAAAATCTGCGCCGACGCCGGCGCCAATGTGCTGGTGGCCGGCAGCGCCTATTTTAAGGCCGCCGAACCGGCTGCCTTTGTGGAAGCCCTCCACGGCCTGGCGGTGCGCACATGAGGGCCATGCACTATCGAGGGCTCAAGCAGGCGGCGCGGCGCTGTCTGCGGGACAGTCACACCCCTTACCGCCGTCTGACGCTGCTGTTTCTTTTGTGTTTCCTGGGCCTGTCGCTGCTCTGTGATCTGATTTCCTTCTATCTGGAGCGCCGTCTGGCAAAGGAGACGGGCTTTGGTATCATTGCGCTGCAAAACCAGGTGGATTTATTCAATGTTTTGTCCATGGTGGGGCTCAGCGTTGTGGGCAGCCTGTGGAATGCGGGTTACAGCTGGTTTGCCCTGCGCATCAGCCGGGGACAATCGGCGTCGTTTGGCGACTTCTTCCAGGGGTTCCGGCTGGTAAGCCGGATCCTGGCGGTGATTGTGCTCCAGTCCATTCTCATTGCCGCCTGGTCCATGCTGTTTCTGTTGCCGGGCCTGGTGGCCATGTACCGCTATCGGATGGCTGTCTTTGCCGTGCTGGATGACCCAGACCTGGGGCCGTTTCAAGCGCTGTCCTACTCCTCCCGACTGACCTACGGCCACAAGATGGAGCTGCTGATGCTGGACCTGCGGTTTTTCTGGTACTACGGCACGCTGTTCCTGGTGCAGATGGTGGTAATGGCCTATAATTATGGTTTCCTGCCGGTGAGCACTTATACGGTCCGGGGCTATTGGACGATATATATTCTCTATCAAGGCGTCATGCTGCTGATGGAAACGCTGGCGCTGGCCTATGTGACGGCCACCCAGGCCCATGCGTTTAACTGGCTCCAGACTTTGGACCGGGACCGCATGAAAGACTTGCACCGCAACGGTGGATTCTATTTGTAAGCAGAGACAATCAAGCGCCCCCATTGCTGAAAAACGGCAATGGGGGCGCTTGTGACGTGTTAGGGCCGGGCGTGTCGATTGGGTAAGATTTCAGGCGGAATGGGGCAGACGTAAGGTGCGCCCGCCGTACGCTCCAAAAATTCGGCTTTGGCCTGCTGCACCAGGGCGGGATGCTCCAGAATCGTCCGTCCGGCATGGGCCAGCACTTGGGCGGCATACAGCATACCCTTTACTGCGGCTCCGCTTTTTCCCTGAGCAACCATTTGCCAGGAGTGGGCTGGTGTGCCCGGTGCAAAGCAAGCCCCGATAAACTGTGCCGTGGGGACCACATGGCTGCAATCGCCCACGTCGGAGGAACCGGGAATGTTAATCTCCTGATGGCGATGCTCCACCACAAAATCCGCCATGGGAAGCTCCCGGTACCGCTGCGCCAGCTGAGCTTTCCGCGGACCGACAACCCCCATGAGGGAGAGGTCATTGATGGGGTCCACCTGACGGAAGGTGTCCTGAATGGCGTGGGCAAAAGCCAGCTCGTCCGGCGTATACCGGGGCAGGGGAACGGCCAGCATACTTTCATATAGCAGCTGTTCCAAAACCGAGTTGGACAGCACATTGGAGCATGCCTTGTCAAAGCATATCTCCACTTGGGTTTCGGTCATCAGCGCCGCACCCTGGGCGATTTTACAGACGCGGTCATACAACGCCTGCACCTTTTTGGAATTGGTGGAACGGATTAGATAGAGGACCTCTGCATGGTTCTGTACCACATTGGGAGAAGTGCCGCCGCTGTCCGTAATGGCATAGTGCAGCCGGTCGGTGGACTCTATGTGTTCCCGCATATAATTGGCGCCCACATTCATCAGTTCCACGGCATCCAATGCGCTGCGGCCCAGATGGGGCGTGGCGGCTGCGTGGGAGGAGATGCCATGAAAGCGGAAATAAGCCTGACAGTTGGCCTGCATGGAGCCGGTCACAACGGCGTTTCCGCCGCCGGGATGCCAGGCCAGGGCCAAATCCAGCGCGTCAAACACACCGGCCCGCGCCAGATAGGTTTTACCGGAACCGCCCTCTTCCGCAGGACAGCCCAGGAGCATGGCCGTACCGGGGACGTTGTGCGTCTGCAAGTAATCCCGCAGCATCAGCGCCGCGCCCACACAGGCGGTCCACACAGGCGGTGCCCAGCAGATTGTGTCCGCATCCGTGTCCGTTTTCTGTCTCCGGACGAGGGCACGGCGCTGTCACATCTGCGCACTGGCTCAGCCCGGAAAGGGCGTCAAATTCCGCCAGCAGGCCGATGACGGGTTTCCCGCTGCCATAGGTGGCGGTGAATGTGGTATCCATATCCGCCAATCCCATGGTGACGGTAAAACCGTGGCTGCGCAGCAGTTCCGCCATGGCGTCGGCAGATTGATGCTCCTGAAATTTGAGCTTGGAAAAGTTCCAGATTTTTTCATTCAGCTCGGTGAGAAGCTGCGTATAAGTTTCCATTGTTACCCCTCAATTTCCACGGAAGTCCTTGCCAAAGAAAATGCGGCTGGTGGCAATGGCAAAGACAAAGGCGATCAGTGCAATGCCCAGAGCAACGGCAGCGGTGGCAACGGCTCCGGCGCTGAGCGGCAGAACGACAAACAGATTCAGCATGGCGAAGAAGATGACGCCGCTGATGGTATAGGACAGAGAATAGTTGGCCAGCGCGGGGCTTTCCAAATCAGGGTCACAGACACGCAGCAGCAACACACCGGTCAGAAATACGCCGGTGGACATGCCAAAGGTGGCGATCATCTGTTCAAACCAATATCCTTTGAGAAAACGCTTGCAGAGGAAAAACAGGACGGTAGCGGTGACGACATAGCCCAGCACCACCAGGAACAGAATGGGTACGATGTAGGTGGCGACCGCTTTGATGGGAAGACTGGCAATGGCAGCGATTACGGCAAATTCCGTAAAAGAACTGGAAATCTTGCTTTTCACCTTGCTGTCCACCCCTTGGAATCATTGCCGCCGGACCCGGAGCCGATGGTCAGTCCCAGGGGCACCGCTGCCACCACAGGAACGATCAGGACGCCGGGCAGCAACGAGTAGACAGAGAACCACTCTGCGGGAACGGGCAGCAGATCCAGGCATTGGGGCCCCAGAAGCAGCAGCAGAAAACCGCCGATGACGGAGGATGGAATAAAGGCTTTTTGGAGGAATTTTACTTTGGCACGCAGGAACACGCCCAAAAGCAGGAATGCTCCCAACAAAGCCAGACTTTTTAGAAAATCTGTCAGCATAGCGGATGTCATACATTGGTCTCCTTCTTCTTTGTGTTTTCTGATACACCGTTTTGATAGGTGCATATTTTGCTTATCATACCATTTTTCGGAGAAAAGTCAGACAAAACGGCAGATATTGCGCACATTTGGCGGACAGAGCATAAGAAAACAGGCAGGACCGCTTGCAGCGGTCCTGCCTGTGGGAGAATTATTAGAGTTCCGAACGGCTTACGCCGCGTGGGCACTCAATGACAAAACACTTTTAGTGGGTCAGGAAGAAGGTCAGGGTGAAGAGAATGCCGATGACCCAGGTAGCCGCCTTGATCTCCCGGGCCTTGCCGGTGAACAGGGCGATGATGGTCCAGGAGATGATACCAAAGGCGATGCCGAAGGAGATGCTGTAGGTAAAGGACATCATGGCGATGGTCAGGAAAGCGGGAACGGCGATTTCCGGCGTGGTCCACTCGATGTCGCGGACACAGTTCATCATCAGAACGCCAACGTAGATCAGCGCCGCTGCGGTGGCGTAGGTGGGAATCAGCTGGGCCAGAGGCGCCAGGAACATGGCGATGAAGAAGAACAGAGCCGTAAACATGGAAGCCAGACCGGTACGGCCGCCCTCACCGATACCGGCGGAGGACTCCACAAAGGTGGTGACGGTGGAGGTACCGCAGATAGCGCCGCAGGTGGTGGCGACAGCGTCGGCCAGCATGGCTTTGTCCATGTTGGGAACGTCGCCCTGCTTGGTCAGCAGGTTGCCGCGGGCGCAGGCACCGTAGAGGGTGCCCAGGGTGTCGAACATATCCACCATGCAGAAGGCCAGAGCCGTGGTCAGGAACATGACGATGAAACCGCCGGTGCCGTTGGCGGCAATATAGGCGGAGAAGTCAAAGCCCTCGGTGAAGACCTTGAACAGGGACAGCTCGGCAAATTCCTGGAAAGCGGTGAAGGGGTTGAAGCTCATGCCGGCAAAGAAGCCTTCATAGAAGCCGGGAACCGTGAAGCCCAGGACGTAGTAGGCCACAGCGCCGCCCAGGATGCCCCACAGGACCGCGCCCTTGACGCCGCGCTTGGTGAGGATGGCAATGGCCAGGACGGCAAAGATGGTGACCAGCATGGGCATGATGGTGCCCCAGGTGGCGTTGCCGGAGTACAGGTTGAAAGAAGCCAGACCCACCAGCGTGGAGCTGTCCACCACGATACCGGCGTTCTGGAGACCCAGGAAGGCGATAAACAGGCCGATACCGGCGGGGATGGCCATACGGACAGCAGAGGGGATGGCATCAAAAATCTTCTTGCGCAGGCCGGTGACGGTCAGCAGAGTGAAAATGATGCCGTCGGCCAGGACCAGGACCAGGGCGTTGGCATAGCTGAGGCCCAGGTTGAAACAGACGGTGTAGACGAAATAGGCGTTGAGGCCCATGCCGGAGGCCTGGGCCAGGGGCAGGTTGGACAGCAGACCGATGAGCACCGTGCCGATGACGGCGGAGATGGCCGTAGCAATGTACACGGCGTTGTAGGTGACCTGGCCTTCCAGCTCGGCAAACATGCCGGCATTGACCATAAGGATATAGGCCATGGCCATAAAGGTGGTGAAGCCGGCGACAAGCTCGGTGCGGACTGTGGTGCCGTGCTCCTTCAGTTTAAAGAATTGTTCCATTGCATTACCCTCCGTTTCCGGGGCCTGCGGTGAAAAAAGGACCAAACGCCTTCGATACACCTGTTCTGCTACAGATTCTTCCGACGTCTGATCCATTCCTGCGGGCCACATGTTAAGATTCTATAAACAGTATAATCCACTGGACACGAAAATACAATGGATTGGGCATTGTGTTTTTGCTCAAAAAACGAATGCAAAATTTGTTAGAATGGCAAACAGATTTTGCGATATGGCCGGTGAATTGACAAGCACTATTGGGCGGTTTATAATGAATTGTACAAAAAACGCCCTGTGACACCGTGTGTGAAAAGGAGAAGGAATGTTATGTATCATACAATGACCATTGCCGGTGTGAAGCGGGACCTGCCGTTGTGTCCCGTCACGGACGAGCTGCAGATTGCGGCCTTTGTGATTTTCGGGGACGTGGAGCTGACCTGTGCCAGCGCCAGAGCGCTGCTGGAGAAGGCGCCGGAATTTGATTATATGATTACCGCCGAGGCCAAGGGCATCCCGCTGATTCATGAGATGGCCCGCCAGAGCGGCCGCAACACGTATATTCTGGCCCGCAAGGGGCCCAAACTCTACATGCGCGACGTGCTGGATGTGGCAGTCCGCTCCATCACCACCGCCAAGGAGCAGCACCTCTATCTGGACGGCGAGGACGCCGCCAAAATGAAAGGCAAACGCATTCTCATTGTGGACGATGTGATCTCCACCGGGGAGTCCCTGCTGGCCATCGAACGGCTGGTGGAGGCCGCGGGGGGCATTGTGGCGGGCCGCATGGCCATTCTGGCCGAGGGGGAAGCCCAGAAACGGGACGACATTATCTATCTGGAGAGGCTGCCGGTCTTTGACGGCCAGGGTAATATTCTCTAAAAAAACATCCCCCTGGGGGGCTTGCGGCGGCGGGTGCGGTCTGGTACTATCCTATCAGACTTTACCGGAGGTATCACCTTATGGATCTTGCCGTCAGAAACCGAGCCTACTGGACCGAGCGCGCCCCCTCCTATACGGTGGACGTGAAAACGAATATTGCCCATGGTGGCCGCGAAATGTGGCGCAATGCCCTTTTGAATCACCTGCCCGAGGGAGACTGCCTGCGCATTCTCGATATTGGCACCGGCCCCGGCTTCTTTGCCATTCTGCTGACGGAGATGGGCCATCAGGTCACCGCCGCCGACTATACCCCCGCCATGCTGGAGGAGGCCCGGCGCAATGCCGGTGATCTGGCCGAAAAAATCGAGTTCCGCCAGATGGACGCCCAGGCATTGGAGTTCCCCGATAACACCTTTGATGTGGTGGTGAGCCGCAACCTGACCTGGAATCTGCCGGACCCGGAGCGGGCCTACCGGGAGTGGTTCCGGGTGCTGAAGCCCGGCGGGCGGATGATCAACTTCGACGCCGACTGGTACGGCTACCTGTTCGATGAAAAAAAGCGGGTGGCCGTGGCCCAGGACCGGGACAATGTCCGCCAGGAGGGCTGCACCGACTACAACGCCTACGAGAAAGCCGATGAGATGGAGCAAATCTCTCTGCTGCTGCCCATGGGCCGCGTCAACCGTCCCGACTGGGACATTCAAACGCTGCTGCGCTGCGGCTACCATCGCATCTATACCGATACGGAGGTCTGGAAGCTAACCTGGGACAATGAGGAAAAGGTCAACTTCGCAGCCACCCCCGGCTTTATGATCTGTGCTGACAAGTAACGAATGGACCCGGCGGTGCTGTCCCGGACAGCACCGCCGTTTTTCTGACCATCCCCCCATGGGGGATGAAACCGCAGAAAGGAGGAATCGCCCATGAACCGCTCTGCCGGTTCTTATATTGTACGGCGGCTGTTGCAGCTGATTCCGCTGCTGCTGGGCGTGACGCTGCTGACCTTCGCCATGTTGCGGTTTGCCGCCGGCGATGCCGTGGAACTGCTCTATGAGAATTTGGGCACCAGCGTTTCCCAGGCGGTTCTGGACGCCAAACGGGCGGAGCTGGGGCTGGACCAGCCCTTTTTCGTTCAGTATGGCCGCTGGCTGTGGGACCTGCTCCACGGCGATTTGGGCACCTCCTACGTCTCCGGTGTGCCGGTGCTGCCCACGCTGCTGTCCAAGGTTCCGGCCACCTTGCTGCTGACAGGGGCGTCTCTGGGGCTGACCATTCTCATTTCCGTGCCCCTGGGCATCATTTCGGCGGTGTTTCATGGCCGGTGGATTGACTACCTCATTCGGGCTGTCAGCTTTGTGGGCAATTCTCTGCCCAACTTCTTCGCGGCGCTGCTGCTGCTGTTGATTTTCGCCGTCAAACTCCGGTGGCTGCCGGTCATTGATTTGGGCGGCGGCGGCAGTCTGGTGCTGCCGTCGGTGACGCTGGCCCTTGCCATGTCCTCCCGGTACACCCGGCAAATTCGGGCCGCCGTACTGGAAGAACTGGAACAGGACTATGTGACCGGTGCCTTGGCCCGGGGTGTGGGTCGGAAAACCGTGCTGCTTTCCAATGTGCTGCGGGCGGCCATGGGTACCATTGTCACCCTGCTGGCCATGTCGGCGGGCAGTCTCCTGGGCGGTACCGCCATTGTGGAATCCATCTTTTTATGGGATGGCGTGGGGAAACTGACCGTGGACTCCATCGCCATGCGGGATGCGCCGGTGGTGCTGGCCTATGTCCTGTGGACAGCTATCCTTTATGTAGTACTGAATTTGGCGGCAGATTTGCTGTGCCGCCGCCTGGACCCCCGTGTGCGGCTGGGAGAGGAGGGACGGCCATGAGTACCAAACTGCGGGTGTGGCTCTGTGCCGCCCTGGCCCTGGTTGTGGTGCTGCTGGCGCTGCTGTCGCCGTGGCTGACGCCCTATGACCCCAACGCCCAGGATATGGCGGCGGCGCTGCAGCCGCCGTCGGCGGACCACTGGCTGGGCACCGATTCCCACGGCCGGGATGTCTTGTCCCGTGTGATTGCCGGTGCGCGGACCAGCGTCTTTTCGGCACTGATTCTGGTGGCTGTATCCGCCGTGTCCGGCAGCGTCATCGGTATTGCCTGCGGCTGGTTCGGTGGCTGGCTGGACACCCTGTTACTGCGGCTGGGGGACCTGTTTCTGGCTTTCCCCGGCATGGTGCTGGCCCTGGCTGTGGCGGGACTGCTGGGTGGCGGCATGGGCAACGCCATTCTTGCCATTGCCCTGGTGTCCTGGCCCAAATATGCCCGGCTGGCCCGCAGCCAGACGTTGACGGTCCGGGGTGCGCCCTATCTGACCGCCGCCCGTATGGCGGGCAACGGTCCGGTCCGGCTGATGGCCCGCCACATCCTGCCCAATATTGCGGGCCCTTTGCTGGTGACGGCATCCCTGGACATCGGCACCATGCTGATGGAGCTGGCGGGCCTGTCCTTTCTGAACTTGGGGGCACAGCCGCCCACGGCGGAATGGGGCTCCATGATGAGCAAGGGCCGCAGTCTGATTCAAACGGCCCCCTGGACCATTCTCGGCCCTGGCGTGGCGATTTTCCTAACGGTACTCATTTTCAATCTGCTGGGCGACAGCCTGCGGGACCATCTGGACCCCCGCCGCAGAGCCCGGAAAAAGGAGCAAACCACATGAAGCGTTCTAAAGCGATTCCGGCGGCCCTGCTGCTGGCCCTGACCCTTACCGCCTGCGGCTCTACCGCCGGAACCACAGAGCAGACGGCGGGGGAGACAGTCTTCCGCTATGGTACCGTGGCCTATGGCCCGGAAATGGCCAACGCGGGATTGAACCCCCACGAAGCCTATTCCGGCTGGTCGGCGGTCCGCTACGGCGTCGGAGAGACACTGTTCCGTCTCAGTGAGACCATGGAGCTGGAGCCGTGGTTGGCGGAGCGCTGGGAATGGGTGGACGACACCACCTTATCCATCACCCTGCGTGACGGCGTCACCTTTTCCAGTGGCCGGAATATGGACGGTCAGGCCGTTAAGGAATGTCTGGACCATCTGATTGCGGTCCATGACCGTGCCCCCGGCGATTTGAACATTGCCGCCATCGAAGCCGAGGGCCAGACGGTGACCATCACTTGCAACGCCCCCAACCCGGCGCTGCCCAACTACCTCAGCGACCCCTATGGGGCCATCATTGATATGGATTACGGCACCGATGGCGTAGACGAGACCCGGAATGTGGCTGGTACCGGCCCCTTTGTGGCCTATGAGGTGGCTGATGACCACATCTATCTCAACAAAAACGAAACGTACTGGGGCGGCGTGCCCCAGGTGGACCGGGTGGAGGTCCGCTCCATCACCGACGGCGACACGCTGACCATGGCGCTGCAGGCTGGGCAGCTGGACGCGGTCCAGGGTTTGCCCTATGCCAGTCTGGAACTTTTTGCAGACGAGAGCCAGTATACCATTTCCTCCGCCGACACCTCCCGTGTGTTCTTCGGGGCTTTCAACTATGATACGCCTGCCTTGCAGGATATCCAGGTGCGGCAGGCCATTGCCATGGCCATTGACAAGGACAGCTTTACAGAGGTACTGCTCCACGGCAACGGCACCCCCGCCGTGGGTCCCTTCTCCTTTGACACCGACGGTGTAACTGCGTCGGCCTACGACCCGGATGCTGCCCGGTCTCTGCTGGCAGAAGCCGGTTGGACCGACAGCGACGGTGACGGGTATGTGGACAAGGACGGCCAGACGTTGACCATCCGCTGGCTGACGTATCCGGGGCGGCAGGAATTGCCGCTGCTGGCCGAAGCGGCCCAGGCCACCTTGCAGGAGGTGGGCATTCAGGTGGAGATCAACTCCACGGCCAACCATCTGGGGGTTCTGGAGTCCGGCGATTGGGATGTGTATGTCAGTGCTTTTGTGGCGGCTCCCACCGGCGACCCGGCCTACTTTTTCACCACCCACTGTCTCGACAGCTCCGCCAAGAACCGGGGCGGGTACCACAGTGATGAACTGGAAGCCCAGGCGGCACAGTTGGCCGGGACCTTTGACCCGGCGGAGCGGGCAGCTCTGGGTACGGCAATGAGCCAGACCATTTTGGACGACTGCGGCTACTTTTTCGCGTCCTATCTGCGGATGAACTTTGTGATGAACAACCGGGTGACGGGCTTTACGGCCCATCCCTCGGATTACTATGAGATCACAGCCCAGCTGAGCGTGGGCGAATAGGAGGGGGTTCCATGGCCCTGCTGGAGGTCCGACAACTCCATATCGCCTATGACCGCCGCCCGGTGGTGGAAGACGTGTCCTTTACCGTGGAGCCGGGGGAAATTCTGGGAGTGGCCGGAGAGTCCGGCAGCGGCAAAAGCACCATTTTGCGGGCGGTGCTGGGGCTGCTGCCCCCCGGCGGGGCTGTTATCGGGGGAACCATGGCCTTTGATGGTACGGCGCTGACCACCGAACGCCAGTGGCGGGCCCTGCGGGGCCGCCGTATGGGAATGGTCTTCCAGAACAGCGGGGCCTCTCTCTGTCCGGTCCGCACCGTGGAGGCCCAGGTCCGGCAGGTCTTGGGCCGGGGCGTCTCCCGCCGGGAGGCGGAACGGCTGGCCCTGCCCCTGATGGAACAGCTGGGCCTGCCGGAGGGTGTCCGCGTTCTGCGGAGCTACCCCATGGAGCTGTCAGGCGGTATGTGCCAGCGGGTGGGCCTGCTGCTGGCCATGCTGCTGGAGCCGGAGCTGCTTCTGTGCGATGAGCCTACCTCGGCATTGGATGTGCTGGTCCAGCGGGAGGTCATGGAGACCCTGGGGCGTCTGCGCCGGGACCGGGGCACGGCCATGGTTCTGGTGACCCATAATCTGGCCCTGCTGGAATCGGTGGCCGACCGGGTATTGATTTTGAAGCATGGCCGGACCGTGGAGCAGGGGAGCGCCGCCCAGGTGCTCACCACACCCCAAACCGAGTACACCCGGCGGCTGCTGGCCGCCGTGCCGCGACTGAGGAGGAGCTTATGACGCCGCTGCTGGAAGCCCGAGACGTATGCCGAACCTTTCGCCGGGGACGGCAGACGGTGACAGCCCTGGATCATGTGTCCCTGACGTTGTCCCCCGGCGAAGCGCTGGGGGTGGTGGGTCAGTCGGGCAGCGGCAAAACGACGCTGCTGCGTGCATTGGCCGGACTGCTGCCCGTTTCGTCGGGACAGGTGTTATTGGAGGGCAAGCCCTTGGAGACCATGCCCCGCCGTGCCGTCTGGCAGAGCATGCAGATGGTCTTTCAGATGCCCCAGGATTCTTTCGACCCCCGCCAGACATTGGGCGGGGCCATCGGGGAGGCTTTGGTCAACTACGGCGTCCCCCGGAACCGGGCAGCAGAGGAGACGGCATCTCTGTTGGAGCGCTGCGGCTTGCCGCCGGAGCTGGCGAGCCGTTATCCCCATGAGGTCAGCGGCGGCCAGTGCCAGCGGGCTGCCATTGCCCGGGCGCTGGCCCCACAGCCCCGGCTGCTGCTGTGCGACGAGGCCACAGCGTCCCTGGATGTGACGGTACAGGCCCAGATTATGGAGCTGCTGAACGAACTGCGGCAGCAGGGCATGGCCTTTGTCTTTGTGAGCCATGACCTGTCATTGGTGCAGCAGTTTTGTAACCGCGTTCTGGTGCTGCGGGGCGGCGTGGTGGAGGAATTGGGCGATACCGACCAGGTATTGCTCCAACCCCGGTCCCCCTATACCCAAGGGCTGGTGGAGGCGTCGTTTTAAGGGAAAGTTTTTCCACAAACTGGTCTGCTGTCTTGACAACGGCCCCGGAAATCGGTACTCTAAAGGTAGTCTATACAAGGGGGTACTCATTATGAAAAAACGCATTGGTATTCTCACCTCCGGCGGCGACTGCCCCGGCCTGAACGCCACCATCCGCGGCGTGGCCAAGGCGCTGTATCAGCGCATGGGCAATAATGTGGAGATCATCGGTATCGCCAACGGCTATTCGGGCCTGATCAACGGCGATTACCGCGTCATGCAGCCCTACGAATTTTCCGGCATTCTGACCGTGGGCGGCACCATCCTCGGCACCAAGCGCACCCCCTTTAAGCTGATGCGCGTCATCGGTGACGACGAGGTGGACAAGGTCAGCGCCATGAAGAAAAACTATAAAGAGATGAAGCTGGATTGTCTCCTGTGCCTGGGCGGCAACGGCACCCACAAGACGGCCAACCTCCTGTCGGAGGAAGGGCTCCACGTCATCGGCCTGCCCAAGACCATTGACAACGATATTTATGGTACCGACGTGACCTTCGGTTTCCATACGGCTGTGGATATTGCCACCGAGTCCATCGACCGGGTCCACACCACCGCCGGCAGCCATAGCCGCTGCATGGTGGTGGAGCTTATGGGCAACAAGGCCGGCTGGCTGACGCTGTACGCAGGCATCGCCGGCGGCGCGGATATCATTTTGATTCCCGAACTGCCCTACAACATTGAAAATGTTTGTGCCGCCATCACCAAGCGGGCCGAGCAGGGCAAAAATTTCTCCATTCTGGCTGTGGCCGAGGGCGTCTACGACGTGGAAGAAGCCAAGATGAAGAAGAAGGAGCGGGCCGCCAAGCGGGCCGAACAAGGCATCACCACGGCCACCCATCGCATTGCCCATCAGATTGAGGAAATGACAGGCTTTGAGACCCGGTTCTGTGTTCCCGGCCACATGCAGCGCGGCGGCAGCCCGTCGCCCTATGACCGGGTGCTGGCTACCCAGTTTGGTACCTATGCTGCCAAGCTGGTGGAAGAAGAGATTTATGGCGTCACCGTGGCCATGAACAACAACCAGGTGGTGGCCAACCGGCTGGAGGATATTGCGGGCAAGAGCCGCCTGGTCCCCGAGGACCACGGTATGATTCATGTGGCCCGCCGTATGGGCCTGTGCCTGGGCTGATTGGCAGTTTCCGGAAAACATTCTTAATGGTATGAAAATGGGAAGGGTGTCTTCTTGGAAGAAGCCCTTCCCATCTGTGATTTTTTGGAACGATTCAGGAGGAGCACCATGATTCAACCGGTTACACCGTCCAACCTGATGCAGGCCGCCGCCATCCATGCGGAAAGCTGGCAGGCATCCCACCGGGCAATCTGCACCCCGGAGTTTCTGGCACTCCATACGCCGGAACGGCAGGCGCGGTATCTGGAATCTGAGATGGACAAAGGGGCGCGGCTCTATCTGCTGACAGAGGAGAAGCCTGTGGGAATTGTGTCTGTCCATGGCAGCCGGATTGAAAACCTCTATGTGTTGCCCAGCGAGCAGAACAAGGGGTATGGGACGCGGCTGCTGATGTTTGCCATACAGCAATGTACGGACTGTCCTACCCTGTGGATTCTCAGCACCAATACCGGTGCAAAGCGGCTCTATGAGCGCCATGGCTTTCAGCCGACGGGAAACACCGTGCAGCACACCGGCGGTTTATATGAGCTGGAACTTCAGCTCTGTCAAAGGTGATTCCGTTTGGTACAGTTTTTAGAGAACTCTGTGGAGGAAAACATATGCAGCTCAGGAAGATCACAGACAGACGAGAACAAATGCGAATCACACGGGAAATTCTGGAGGCGCTGCCCGAGTGGTTCGGGATTCCCGAGGCGCGGGAGGCGTACATACAGGACAGCGCCGGAATGCCATATGTTTGTGCCATGCAGAGCAATCAATCGGTGGGATTTTTATATTTGAAGCAGACCGGCAAGGACACCATGGAAATCGCCGCCATGGGAGTACGCAAAGAAGCGCAGCGCACCGGGATTGGAGCGGCCCTGATGGAAGCGGCAAAAACCATGGCACGGGAACAGAACTGCTCTTTTCTGCAAGTCAAAACGGTGCAAATGGGAAAATATGAGGTGTACGACCGCACCAACCGGTTTTATCAGTCGGTTGGATTTCGGGAGTTTGAGGTGTTTCCCACCCTGTGGGACGAGGGCAACCCCTGTCAGATTTATGTCATGGCGCTGTAACGGTGCTCCGTTAGCAGAAAATATATAACCCCCGTTTGATGGGCAGGTTTGTCCATCAAACGGGGGTTTTACTGTAGGTTACGGCTGCTGCATCTTGGCGGCAACGGTGGGATACTGCTCCAGATTGGTGTGGGGGTAGAAGCTGGCGGCCCGCATTTCTTCCACAAAGGTTTCCTGCATGGCAAATTCCAGATAGTAAATTTCCTTTGCCACCCGGTCGGCTTCCTCCGGCGTCACCCGGCCGCAGAGCAGGTCACAGGCGCCGTCCAGGGAGCTGTTGCCCACGTTGCGGAATTTTTCCCGGGGGGCGTCGGGGTAAATGCCGATGGTGATGGCCGATTCCAAATCCAAATGGCGGCCAAAGGCTCCAGCCAGATAAATCCGGTCGATGTCATCCAATGTCAGACCGGCGGTGTTCAGCAGCACCGCCACCATGGTATGGGCTGCCGCCTTGGTCTCCGTAAACTGGCGGATATCCTCCTGGGTGAACAGCAGCGCCTCGCCGGTGGCGCTCTCCGTTTCATCGGCGTAGGCAATGGCCCATTGGTCCTCAAAGCGGCGAATGCGGCTGCTCTTTTCCGGCTGCAAGGTGCCCTGACGGTCCATCCATCCGGCCAGCAGCATTTGGGCCAGCAAATCCACGATGCCGGAGCCGCAGATGCCCTTTGGCTTCTCGTTTTCGATGGTGGTGCAGGTCAAAACGCCGTCCCGGATGGTGATGGAGTCCACGGCTCCGGCTCTGGCCCGCATACCGCTGCGGCTGATGCCGCCCTCCAGCGCCGGACCTGCCGCGCCCGCGCCGCCGATAAGATAGGTGTTATTGCCCACCACCATTTCACCGTTGGTGCCGATGTCCAGGAACAGGGCGGTTTCTTCCCGCTGGGTCAAACCCGTGGCCAGGAGGCCGCTGATGATATCGCCGCCCAGATAGTTGGCTGTAGCCGGGAAGCAGTAGACCGGCCCCCGGACATGGAGACCCAGGGCGGGACCGCTCACCAGACCCGGCGACGTGATGACGGGCCGGAAGGGCGTGTGGAAAATGCAGAAGGTATCCAGTCCCAGTAGGAAGTGAATCATGGTGGTGTTGCCGCCGATGACCATGGTACAGACCTGGTCCGGGTCCACGCCTGCCTCACCGCAGACGTTATCCAGCAGGGTGTTCAGGGTGTCCACGGTGACGGCCTGCAATTCTTTTCGATGTTCGGGATTGTCCTTTGTATAGAAAATCCGGCTGAGAATCTCGTCACCATAGGCCCGCTGGCCGTTGCGGACCGTGTCCTCGGCCAGAATGCTGCCGGAGGTGAAATCCATCAACCGCATAACCACGGTGGTACTGCCCAAATCCACGGCGGCGCCGTAGGCACAGAGGGTGGTATCACCGGGTTCCACACGGGTCACGTCCCAGTGGCGGCCATTGTGAACCAGCGTCACGGTGAATCGCTCCAGGCGCAGCGTCTCGTAGGACGACTGCACCAGCTCCAACGGCAGACGGGCATCCAGGCCCAGGGCGGAAAGGGCATCGAGACAGCGCTGGACGTCGTCGGTGCGGTCTGTGTCCAGGTCCGTCATGTGCAGGCATCGTTTCTGTATCCAAGGGTGTTGCATCAAAAAATCCCCATTTCTGTACTCTGTACGGTTCGTTTTGTATGCTTGTATTATGGTACCGCAAACCCATGAAAAAGACAAGGGGATTGCCAATGGACAAAAAATATGGTATCGTATATCATGGAACTGTGTAACAAGATCCTGACATCAAAAAAGTCTTTGCGATGGAAGGTTCGGTGTTTTCGACGCACACCCGGCAGCGGGTGGGCGCTGTTTGCCGTACCCTCCGGGTGCGGCTTTTTTGTTTGTCTCGATTCACAAGGAGGACGAACCATGGAAACACGCATTGCGCTATTGGCCATTCTGGTGGAAAATGAATCGTCGGTGGAAGCTCTCAACGACATTCTGCACCAGTACCGCCAATATATCATTGGCCGCATGGGCATTCCCTACCGGGAAAAACAGGTCAGCATCATGAGCATTGCCGTGGATGCCCCCCAGGATGTGATTTCAGCCCTGTCGGGCAAGATTGGCAAGCTGCCCGGCGTCAGCTCCAAGACGGCCTATGCCGGAGGCGGCCGTGGATAAGGCCGCGGCCCTGGCCCGCCGTCTGGCGGCGGGGGAGGCCCTCACCGATGGGGAATTGCTGACGCTGCTGGAGCAGCGGACGGTGGAATCGGCGGAGATTCTGCGGGCTGCCGCCGTGGCGACGGCGCGGAAAACCTTTGGAAACCAAGTCTATCTCCGGGGTCTCATCGAATTTACCAACTACTGCAAAAACGACTGCTACTACTGCGGCATCCGCCGCAGCAATCGCAAAGCGGAACGATACCGTCTGTCTCCGGAGGTCATTCTGGCCTGCTGCGACGCGGGCTATGACCTGGGGTTCCGAACCTTTGTCTTGCAGGGCGGGGAGGATGGCTGGTGGACCGATGACAAGTTATGCAATCTCCTGACGGCCATTAAGAAAAACCACCCCGACTGTGCCGTGACCCTGTCCATCGGGGAGCGGAGCCGGGACAGCTACGCTGCCCTGAAACAGGCCGGGGCCGACCGGTATTTGCTGCGCCATGAGACGGCCAACGATGCCCACTATGCCCATCTGCACCCGCCGGAACTGCGGTTGGAACACCGTATCCGCTGCCTGTACGACCTCAAGGCGCTGGGGTATCAGGTGGGCGCAGGTATGATGGTGGGCTCTCCCGGCCAGACGTTGGAGAACTTGGTGGAGGATTTGCGGTTCTTACAGGAATTGCAGCCCCATATGGTGGGCATGGGCCCGTTTTTGCGCCATCGGGATACGCCCTTTGCCAACGAACCGGACGGATCAGCAGAGTTGACGCTGTACCTGCTGTCCATGGTGCGGCTGCTGCTGCCCAAAGTCCTGCTGCCCGCCACCACGGCGCTGGGGACAGCCCTGGAGGGCGGCCGGGAGCGGGGGATTCTCCATGGGGCCAATGTGGTTATGCCCAATCTGTCCCCCGCCGACGTGCGGAGTAAATATCTTTTGTACCATGATAAGCTGGCTACTGGGGCCGAATCGGCCAACGGTCTGAACCAGCTGCGAACCAATCTGCAAGCCATCGGCTATGAAGCCGTTGTAGCCCGGGGCGACGCCCCGACACTCTGACGGGAAAGAACCTCTGACCCGCAAGAAAGAAGGAATGTATCATGTACAACCCCCATTCCCTGAAAGCCACGGAATTTATCGACCATCAGGAAATTCTCGACACCCTGGCTTATGCCGATGCCCACAAGGACGATCTGGAGTTGGTAGACGCCATTCTCGACAAGGCGGCCCAATGTAAGGGCCTGAGCCACCGGGAAGCCTCGGTGCTGCTGGCCTGTGAGGATGAGATGCGGCTCCAGCGGATGTACGATTTGGCCAAGGAAATCAAGCTGAAATTCTACGGCAACCGGATTGTGCTGTTTGCCCCTCTGTACCTGTCTAACTACTGCGTCAACGGCTGTGTCTACTGCCCCTACCACGCCAAAAACAAGCACATCGGCCGCAAAAAGCTGACCCAGGAGGAAGTGGCACGGGAGGTCATCGCTTTGCAGGATATGGGCCACAAGCGGCTGGCCATTGAAGCCGGTGAGGACCCGAAGAACAATCCCATTGAATACATTCTCGAATGCATCAAAACCATCTATTCCATCCACCACAAAAACGGTGATATCCGCCGCGTCAATGTCAACATTGCTGCCACCACGGTGGAGGAATACCGGATGCTGAAAGAAGCCGGAATCGGCACCTATATTCTCTTCCAGGAGACATATCACAAGGAGAGCTATGAGCAGCTGCATCCCACCGGCCCCAAGCATAATTATGACTACCACACGGAAGCCATGGACCGGGCCATGGAGGGCGGCATTGATGACGTGGGTCTGGGCGTGCTGTTCGGATTGGAGCGGTACCGCTATGAGTTTGCGGGCCTGCTGATGCACGCCGAACATTTGGAAGCCGTCCACGGCGTCGGCCCTCACACCATCAGTGTCCCCCGCATCAAGCATGCCGACGACATCGACCCCAGCGCCTTTGACAACGGCATCAGCGACGATACCTTTGCCAAGCTGTGCGCATTGATTCGCATTGCCGTGCCCTATACGGGCATGATCATCTCCACACGGGAGAGCCAGGCCGTAAGAGAACGGGTTCTGCCCCTGGGCGTGTCCCAGATCAGCGGTGGTTCCCGTACCTCTGTCGGCGGCTACGAGGAAGAGGAGCGGCCCACCGACACGGAACAGTTCGACGTGTCCGACCAGAGAACCCTGGATGAAGTGGTCTGCTGGCTGATGGAGCTGGGGTATATTCCGTCCTTCTGTACGGCCTGCTACCGGGAAGGCCGCACCGGCGACCGGTTTATGAGCCTTTGCAAAGCCGGACAGATTCAAAACTGCTGCCATCCCAATGCACTGATGACGTTAAAGGAATATCTTATGGATTACGCGGCCCCGGAGACGAAAGCCATCGGAGAAGCGCTGATTCAGGCAGAACTCCAGAACATCCCCAAGGATAAGGTCCGGGAGATTTGCGCCGACCATCTGCAAAAAATCGAGCAGGGTATCCGGGACTTCCGGTTCTGAGGTGGGCCTATGGGTATGAATGATACACCCGCCGCGGAGCGGGTCCACATTGGATTTTTCGGACGGAGAAACGCCGGAAAATCCAGTCTGGTCAACGCCGTGACCGGTCAGCAGTTGTCGGTGGTGTCGGAGGTCAAAGGCACCACCACCGACCCGGTCCAGAAGGCTATGGAGCTGCTGCCCATGGGACCGGTGGTTATCATCGACACGCCGGGCTTTGACGACGAGGGCCAGCTGGGAGAACTGCGGGTCCAGCAGACGAAGCGGACGCTGAATCGGGTGGACTGCGCTGTTCTGGTGGTGGATGGTACCGTGGGAAAAACGGCAATCGATCAACAGCTTATTGCACTGCTTGTGGAGAAAAAAATTCCCTATGTCGTAGCCTATAACAAGGCCGATTTGGGAGCCACGGCAGAGGGCGACGGTCTGGCTGTCAGCGCCCTGACCGGTGACGGTGTGTGGGAGCTGAAAGAACGGATTGCCCGATTGATTCCCACCGGGGAACGGACTGGAAAACTGGTGGGCGATTTGGTGCAGCCGGGGGACTTCCTGATTTTGGTGGTCCCCATCGATAAATCGGCCCCCAAGGGGCGGCTGATTCTGCCGCAGCAGCAGGTAATCCGGGACGCTTTGGAGGCTGGAGCCATGCCGCTGGTGGTCCGGGAAACGGAGTATCCCACGGCATTGGAACGGTTAGGCCAGCGGCCCGCACTGGTGGTGACGGACTCTCAGGTATTCGGTGTAGTGTCCAGAGCCACGCCGTCGGAACTGCCTTTGACGTCTTTTTCCATTCTGATGGCCCGGTATAAAGGCTTTCTGGAGGACGCAGTCCGTGGTGCTGCTGTGTTGAATGATTTGCACGATGGCGACCGGATTTTAATTGCCGAGGGCTGTACCCACCACCGCCAGTGTGAGGATATCGGTACCGTCAAGCTGCCCCGCTGGCTGCGGGAGTACAGCGGCGCAGACCTGCAATTCGAGACCTGTTCCGGCCGGGAGTTTCCCGAGGACTTGTCGCCCTATCGGGTGGTGGTCCATTGCGGCGGCTGTATGCTCAATGGCCGGGAACTGGACTACCGGAGAAAATGTGCCGCCGACGCCGGGGTGCCATTTACCAATTACGGCACGGCCATCGCCCAGGTCCACGGGATTCTGAAACGCTCCCTGGCGCCGTTTCCGGCCTTGGCCGCCCTGCTGCCATAACGCAAAACACCCGGCAGTCTGAGACTGCCGGGTGTTTTGTGCGTTTGGGGAGGAATTACTTCATGTTGCGCTCGTATTCCTCGATCATCTTCTTGACCATCTGGCCGCCAACAGAGCCGGCCTCGCGGGAGGTCAGATGACCGTTGTAACCCTGCTTCAGGTCGACGCCGACCTCCCTTGGTGTTCCTTCTCCATCTTAAGGGTTTAAAACCCTTGCACTGTCAGGGGTTGCGGGATCAGAAAGTTCTGACAACTCAGGCAAGTGTATCATTTGCCGCATTCTCATTCACCGGCGGAAGCTCCCGGACAGGTTCTGCAGCTACCTCGCCAATAAATTTATAGACGATACGGATGCTCTGCCGGTAGGGCTGGTTGCGGTGGGTTGCCTTGACAATGCCATCGGGATAGTTCTTGGGGCCTACTTCAATCCGCTCTACAAAGGTCAGCAGGGTATCGCGGTCCAATTCCTGGATTTGTGTGTAGGACCGGGCCAGGGAAAAGAAGCTGGCGTAATTGGACGCGATCTCCTCGGCGGGATGTGAGACGGTCAGCGAATCCAGCGTGGCTTGCAGACCAACGGACTCCTTCTCCAAATCTGCTACCATGCGACGCAGCCGGTCATCGTCCAGATGACCCATGGCATTGTCTGTGTAGAGTTTGGTGACGATCTTATCGATGGTTCCCAGCCGTGCCTCGATCTTTTCCCGCTTCTGACGGAGCGCCTTAGGATTTTCGCTGGCACCTGCCCGCTGTAAGGCATCGTGGACCAGGGCGCTAACCTGCTGATCCGTCAAAGCCAGCAGACTGTTCAATTCCTGCCGCACGATCTCCAGCAGATCGGCGTACCGCACCCGGACGCCGGTACAGGGCTCGGCGATGTCCTGCCGCTGGTGGGTACAGGAAAGGTACCAGTATTTTTCCCGTTCACCTTTATAGACGGTGCCGCAGGAGCAAAGGGAATGGCCGCACTTGGCACAGACGGCAATGCCGGAGAAGATGCTTTTGCGCACCTGGTCATAAGCGCGGTAGTCACGGCTGCCCCGGCCCAAATTGGCCTGAGCCCGCTCATAGAGCTGCTTTGTGACCAGCGGCGGATGGGTGTTTTCCGTCACCGCCCAGTTGTCCCGGGGAACCGGGACTTTTTTCTTGGACTTTACGCTGACCTTTTTGCTTTTTCCCAGCAGGGTGTGGCCCAGATACACCGGGTTTTTCAAGATGCGTTTCACCGTGGTATAATTCCACACATCGCTGGCCCGGGCGGCACCCTCTGCACTGAACTCGTCCCGATACAGCACCCGGTACTTCAACGGCGGGATGACGCCATCGGCGTTCAGATCCAGGGCGATCTTTCGGGAGGAATCCCCTTTGGCCGCCTGTTCAAAAATGCGCTGCACCACCGGGGCAGTCTGCTCGTCGGGGGTCAGACGGTGCTTGTCCTCCTTGTCTTTGCGGTAGCCATAGGGGGGACAGGCGCAGTACTGTCCGCTCTCCCGTTTGCTGCGGAGGACATCTTTGACCTTCCGGGAACCGTCCCGCAGATAGACCTCGTTCATGGCGAACAAAAAAGGGGCCATGACATTTTCTCGCTCGGTGTCAAAGTTGTCGCCGATGGCGATATAGCGGATGCCGTGCTCGGGGAAGAACTGCTCGGCGTAGTAGCTGGCTTCCCGCATATCACGGCCCAGTCGGCTGAGGTCCTTGGTGATGACAGTGTTGGCCTGGCCCTGAGAGAGCTGTCGCATCATTTCCTGGAACGCCGGTCGGTCGAAGTTGCCGCCGGAGTAACCGTCGTCCACGAATTCCCGCACCAGGGTGATGCCGTTTTGCTTGCAGTAATTCTGCACGATCATGCGTTGGTTGGTGATACTGGAGGATTCCCCGCCCTGGGCCTCTTCATTGGAGAGACGCAGGTAGGCGAAGCCCAGCGTTAATTTGTCGGTTCTCATGTTTGCCTCCTTACGACGAACCGACCCACAAGGTCATTATACGACTTTGCCATGCGGTTCGTCAAAGGAAGGATATTCCGCCAGGCGCTTGGCCAGTCGTTCCGCGATCAATTCTGAGGCGGGGCAGTTTCCTGCGTAGGTGCGGCTGACCTCATAAATGACATTCCCCAATGTGATCTCTTGCTGTTCCATACAATCGCCTCCGGATATAGTTTGGCCCGAACAAGTGGTGTTCATTCCGTTATTTTCCATGGTATTTGTCCCTGGACAGAGAGACCAGATAAATATTGGTCACATCGGGCCGCTTATGGCCCAGCAATCGGGACACAGTGAAGTGGGCATCCAGAGTCCCCATGCCGCTGCGGATCAACTCCGCGTACGTCTCTGCCGCAAAGGTGTGACGAAGCCCGTGAAAGGTCAGGGGAGGGCTGGACTTTACCTGGATGTCGTTTCTATGCTTTATGATGAAAAGCTGTAGGCCATTGATGGCACGGTCAGTGGGCATATCGTCCGGTACCAGCAGTTTATGTCCACGCTGGGTATGCACCAACTGTTCCCGGAGAGCAATTGCAATCTGCTCATTGATGGGTACTGTGCGGAGTTTGCCGCCCTTGCCTTTTATTGTGATGGCATTCTCCCTACCCACCCAACCGCAGAGTGGCAGGATCAGCGGTTGCTCCCAGCAGGGAATAAAGGGAACATGGACGCAAAAAGAGGGTGCGAAAAGTTCCTTGTGTGCCTGGTAAAATCAAGCAGCAAACTTTTCGCACCCTCAAAAAAGTGCCAGTATTCTTTCATATG
>DVJJ01000142.1 GCA_018716875.1 Candidatus Avoscillospira avistercoris | reverse complement strand
CATAGACCATTTCCCGGTTCCGTCATCATACAGATTGAAGCAAAATGCCGTGACGGCATCAGGGATATCTTGTTTTAGTGCAGAATCAATCCATTTTGATACTTTATGATACAGAAACAATGTCATATCCTCATATTTTTGCTGCCGAATAGGTCCAGTAGTTTGAAAAAAATCCCCGACATATACCGCTAAGGCAATACCTGCCGGGGATGCTCAAAACCATTCGGCTTTTTTTACAGATGGTACAGTTTTTAGGGAATCTCTTCCTCTACGGGCGGTTCCGGTTGGACGGTGCCGCCGTTTTTCATCACTTCCCACTGCTCTCGGGTAATAAGCAGCTGGCGGGGTTTAGAGCCTTCAAAGGGGCCAACAATGCCCCGCTCCTCCATCTCGTCCACAATACGGGCCGCCCGGGCATAGCCCAGCTTCAGACGCCGCTGGAGCATGGAGACAGAAGCCTGTCCCGTTTCCAGAATGACCTCCACAGCATCGGGCAGCAGTTCATCGCCGTTGCCGCTGCTGTCGGCCGCCGCATTGCTGCCGCCGCCGTCGCCCTTGCCGCCCTGCTCCATTTTCTGCTCAATTTGGGCTTGGACCTCGTCGGAATAGTTGGGGGTAGACGACTGCTTGATAAAGCTGACCACCTCCTGGACCTCTTCATCGGTGATGAAGCAGCCCTGGACGCGCTTGGGCTTACCCTGGCCCAGGGGCGCGTACAGCATATCACCCTTACCCACCAGTTTTTCTGCACCTTGGGTATCCAGAATGATACGGGATTCCATGGCGGATGCCACGGCGAATGCGATACGGGAAGGAATATTGGCTTTCATCAGGCCGGTGATGACATCGGCAGAAGGACGCTGGGTGGCAATGACCAGATGGATACCGGAAGCACGGCCCATCTGTGCAATGCGGCAGATGGATTCTTCCACTTCCTTGGCAGCCACCAGCATCAAATCAGCCAACTCGTCAATGACCACCACCACCTGTTCCATGGGCTTGCGCTCATCGTCCATGGATTTGGCCAGCTTGTTATACGAGTCCAGATCACGGACACCAGCATCGGCCATGGCCCGATAGCGGCGCATCATTTCGGTAACGGCCCATTGCAGCGCGCCCGCTGCCTTCTTCGGGTCGGTCACCACGGGAATCAGCAGATGCGGAATGCCATTGTAAATGCCCAATTCCACCATCTTCGGGTCCACCATAATCAGGCGGACTTCATCGGGCCGGGCCTTGAACAGCAGCGAAATAATCAGAGAGTTCATACAGACCGACTTACCGGAACCGGTAGTACCGGCAATCAACAGGTGGGGCAGCTTGGCAATATCGCCAATAATGCGGTTGCCGCCGATATCCTTGCCCACGGCAAAGGAGATCTTCGACTTGCTCTGCTCAAACTCTTTGGAATCCAGCACATCCCGGGCAAGAACGGTGCTGACCAGCCGGTTAGGCACCTCGATGCCCACCACGGAAATCTTGTTGGGAATGGCGGAAATACGGACACCGGACGCGCCCAACGACAGGGCGATATCATCGGCCAGATTGGTAACCTTGGACAGCTTGACGCCACGGTCCAGCTCCAGCTCATACCGGGTCACCGACGGGCCGCGGGTCACATTGACAATATGCGCCTCAATATTAAAGCTCTCCAGGGTGGCATTGAGGCGCTCCGTATTCTCGCGCATTTCCTCAGTGCCGTCCACATCGCCGCCCTGGCTCATACGCAGCAGGGAAACCGGCGGAAATACATATTCGCCGGTTTCTCCCCCACCCATTGCGATTTCCATGGAAATCTCCGCGGCAGACTGCTGCGTGTCGGACGCTTTGACCTTTTGGGACGTCTCTTCCACCGGCGGCGGAGACTGCACAGGCGGTTCCGCCGTTGGGGCAGCTGTTGCCGGGGTGACTGGTTCGGAAACGGCTGGTGTGGGAACAGCCGGTGCAGGGGGCGCCGGGACAATGGGTTTCGGCATGGGCCGAACCGGTGCGTCGAAGACCTCCAGCAAATCGTCGTCCAGCACTTCCCGGGCCGGCTCCTGTTCGACTGCCTGTTCTCCTGCCGGCTCCTCCGGCGGCAGTTCGCCCGCCGCCAACTGCTGTTGCTGTTCCAGCAGATATTGGTCCGGGGAACGCAGCCCATGGGTGACCTTGGGCGCAGACTTCTCCTGGGGCGGCAGCAGGGGCTCGTCCACAGGCAAATCAAAGTCGGCGGCGCTGCGGGCCTGCCGCTCCTGGGCCTGCTGGGCCTGTCGGGCCAACTGTTCCTGCTTCCGTTCCCGGCGCTGCTCCACCCGCTCAATATACCGGTTGGCTACATGGTTGACAATGGTCGCCGCCGTGTCCACCGGTTCTTCCTCCGGCGGGTCATACTCCGGCAGCCGGGGCCGATTGCGGATGGCCTGCATGACACTGACAATGGTCATGTTCAGAGCCCCCAGCAATCCAATGACAAAGATCACCAGGAACAGCACCACGGCGCCCACGGTGCTGAACAGGCTGGAAAACAGCATAGCCAGCATGCCGGAAATCAGGCCGCCCGCTGTACCGTTGATACCGCCGCGCCAGAGGATGCCCACCACAGCGCCGGTCCACTCGGGCTTAACGCCGCCGAACAACTGCCCCAACGCACCGGTGGCGATGGGCAGCAGGAACGCACAGACCATGCGGAACTTTACCGGACGGCCCCGATGGAACATGAGAATCCAAAAACTCAGCAGCAAAATCACCGGCAGCAGATACAGGCCGCCGCCGATGAGGCCGCGGGTCACATCCCGCAGCAATTTGATAAATAGCGCGTCTATACCAAAGCAGCCCAGCAGCAGGAAAAAGCCCAGAAACAGGCAGACCACCGCCCCCACTTCCCGATGGATGGGCTTTTTCCCCGCGGAACGCTGAGCCGAACTCCGCCGGGTCGTCGACTGTTTGGTCGACTTGCCGCCGGACGTAGAGCGAGGTTTCTTTTTCGTTTCAGCCATGATACTTCCTCTTTCTCCAGGATATCAGGGTACGATCAGAGACAGAATCAGTGTCACCAGACCGGCGCCCCAGCAATAATAGGCAAAGCCGCCGAACCGGCCCTTACGGGAAATAAACCGCAGCAGGCTGATGGACGCATAGCCGGAGACCATAGCCACAAGCACGCCCACCAGATACATGGGCAGCAGAGACGTGTCAATGCCCGCCTTTACTGCGTCCACAATGCTGAGAATATTGGCGCCCAGGACGGCGGGAATGGACATGAGAAAAGAGAACTTCACTGCATATGTACGGTCAAAGCCTCTGGCCATACCGGCGGAAATGGTGGTACCGGAACGAGACAGGCCCGGCACCACGGCCACCGCCTGCGCCAAGCCCACCAAAATGGCATCACCCATGGTGGCAGTTCCGGCTGTCTTGTGACCTCTGGGCATCCGGTCCGACACAAACAGCAGCGTACCGGTCAGCACCAGTGCAAAGGCAATAAAAAAGGTGTTCTGATACAGCAGCTCCACCCGGTCCTTGATGGGGAACACCAGCAGCAGCGGCAAGGTAGCCACAATGATCATCAGAATCATGCGGCGGGCCGGAATGTCCGGTGTTTGGCCCTGGGGCAGTTTGCGCAGATGCACCATGCAGAAAAACTCCCGCAGCAGCTCAGCGATATCCCTGCGGTATGCAAAGAATACGGCCACCAGCGTGCCCAGATGCAGCAGCACGCTAAAAAACATGTGGTCATGCTCCACATCGGTCAGCTGAAAAAAGTGCTGAAACAGCGACAGGTGTCCCGAGCTGGAGATGGGCAGGAACTCCGCGACGCCCTGCACCAAACCCAGAATGATGGCAGAGATGTAACTCATGAAATATCCTCCTGTAGTTGTTTATAAACTCACCGTATAGTTTATCACAACTACAGGAGAAATTCCACAACTTTCCCAAGTCATTTTTTTGCAGGTTGCTTTCCAGCCTGTTCTTCA
>DVJJ01000141.1 GCA_018716875.1 Candidatus Avoscillospira avistercoris | reverse complement strand
CGCCTCCATCCCCAAATTGTGGGACAAGCCGGCGCACCTTCACAGCCTTTTCTCGCAGTCACACACGAAAACTGTTTCTCATATCGAGTGTATCGCAAGGAATTCCGTCTGTCAAGATTTTTCTTGTTATCCAAGAATCGGAATTTGAAACAGGCTGCTGTTTTTGTCTCAGCTCCGATGGGAGCCGTACTCTGTACGGTGAAGATAACGGTCATAGAGGATGCAGGCCACCAGGCTGACCACAGAGGCCACCGGTACCGCCAGGGCAATGGTAAACATACCCGTCTCCGGCAGCAGACTCAGCCCGTAGGACAGGGGCACACGCACCAGGAATGCCGCACCCAAGCCCTGGAACATAACAAACTTGGTCCGTTCACTGCCATTGAAATACCCCAGGAAGCAGAAGATGGCCGGGGTCATCAAATATTCAAAGGAGCTGCCCTTAAAGTAATCCGCCGCAGCAGCCACCACCGCCGCGTCATCCTCAAAGAGGGATGCCAACAGGCTGCCGCCGAAGAAGGTCAGCAGGAAGATTCCCACGCCCACCGCCGTGGAAATGCGCCGGGCCACGGATACGGCCTGTCGGGCCCGCAACGGCTGCCCCGCGCCCATATTCTGGGCCACAAAGGTGGACAGCGCCGACATAAAGGCCATGGGCACCATGGACAGGAACACAAACAGCTTTTCCGTGATGCCGATACCGGCTGCCTCCACCAGACCCAGGCGGTTGACAATGCTAGTGATAATCAGAAAGGACGTATTGACCAGCGTATCCTGGAGGGCGATGGGCGCGCCCACACTTAAAATCTGCTTCTGTACGCCGGGACAGCGGAAGTCCTCCCGATACAGGCCGAAGGGCAGGGGATGGCGGCGCAGATACACCAGGGAAAATGCCACGCTGCCGGCCTGAGCCACCACCGTGGCTACCGCAGCACCGGCGGCGCCCATTTGGAGACCAGCCACCAGCACCAGGTCCAGGACCACGTTGATGCAGCAGGCGAGAAAGACGAACAGCAGGGGAATACGGGAATTGCCCAGTCCGCGGAAAATGCCGCTGATGCCGTTATAGGCCGCCACAAATACCATACCGCTGCCGCAGATGCGCAAATAGGACAAAGTCTCGTCCACGGCGTCGGCGGGCACATGCATCCAGCCCATGGACACGGGAGCCAGCAGCCAGATAGCCGCCGTCAGCACCACTGTCACCACCAGGAACAGGCGAATCTGCGCCGCCACCACCCGGGACGCCTGCCGGGGCGTGTTGGCGCCGATGGCCTTTCCCACCAGCACCGTGACACCCATGGTCAAACCCGTCACCACTGCGGTAATAGTCATCATCATCTGACTGCCCACGGCTACGGCAGCTGTGGAAGCAGTGGAAGCGAAGCGTCCCACCACTGCCAGGTCCACCGCACCGTATAACCCCTGCAGCAAGAGAGACAGGATCAACGGCAGGGCAAACCGCACCAGCGGCGGCAGAATCGGCCCCTCCAAAAAGGCGTTGCTCTGTACGTGTTTTTCCTTCATTCTAAAAACTACCTCCTGACGCAAAAAATCGCCAACAAGCATACACTTGTTGGCGATAATGTATCAAACGAAGCGTCCCCGACGCAAAAGGCATTATACCATCGGCGCGCCGCCGTGTCAAGGGGTATGGTTTAACGGAATACCACATCCATACCCTTCTGCACCAGGGGGTTAATATCGATCAGCACCGGGTCTCCGGCATGACAGTCCACATCGGTCACATCCACCATACAGTGGAGCATACCCACATGGCCCCGGACGGGACACCGATGGTCCCCAATCCGCACCGTCAGCTTTTTCCGCTGCAAAAAGGCTTTCAGCAGCGACAGGCTGCCCCGGACGCAATCCCGGAACCGGAAGCTGTCCCGGCCATACTCCACACCGAAGCCGTGGTACCAGCCAACCGGTACCGCCGCCAGCCGCGTGGGCTTTTTGGCCCGCCACACACCGCCATAGCCGGTGGTGCCGCCCCGCTTTACCCAGTGAATCTCCTGAACCCGGGCCACACAGTAGCCCACCCGCCGGAGATTGTGGCCCCGAACATTGATCCGGCCCAGCCAGGCCGAGCCAATGCGGACGCCGCCCAAGTGCATATCCTTCCACCGGAAAAAGGCCGCCGAATTGCAGCAGTGGGGCGTTCCCGTCTCAAAACCCCGACCGGCGATCTGGTCCAGCACGTAGGTGAACTGCTCAAACTGCTCCCGGGTCTTTTTCTCCGAACAAAAGGCCATGGGAAAATGGGTGTAGATGCCGGAGACGGCAATGCCGTCCATATACTCATAGATGGAGAGGATTTTGTCCATCTCCTTGGGGAGAAAGCCATAACGGCCCATGCCCACGTCGATTTTGATATGGGCCTCGGCCACCATGTCTTTCTCGTTGGCGATACCGTTGAGGACCACCGCGTCGTCGCGGCTGGACACGGTGCAAATCACATGGAGATCCAACAGCTGTTCCAAAACCTCCCGCTCCACCGTGGGCTGCAACATTAAAATGGCTTCCTCGGTGAAGCCCGCCTGCCGCAGCGCCTTGGCCTCCCGCAGCTCCGTGACACAGAAGCGGGTTACGCCCTGCTCCCGCAGCATTTTAGCAAAGGGCACAATCCCCAGGCCGTAGCCGTTGCCCTTGAGGACAGCCCACACCGGCACATCTCCGGCCCGCTGCAAAATGGCCCGGATATTGCTTTGCAGCGTCTCTTTCTCTACCACATAGGCCCGCATGGCCTACCCCTCCTTCTGGTGATCAATGGATCCTTACAGCTTGTCCCGGCGCAGAAGCCAGGCTGTTTTCAGACTGTCCTTCATGGTTCGCAGGACCCGCATTTTGCTCTCGCCGCCCTTGTTGTCATAGCGCAGGGAGAAGGGCACCTCGTCAAAGGTGCAGCCGCAGCGGTGGAGCTTATACAGCAGCTCCATCATGCAGGCAAAGGATCGCTGGGTAATCAGACGGCTGCCGTACTGCTGCCGGGCCTTCTGCAAGGCCGCAAACTTGTACAGCCGGTAACCGCAGGTATAATCCCGGACCTTGGGCACCGAGAGCATCATGGTATAGTAGGCTTTGGCCCCATCGCTGAGGAACAGCCGGTGACGGGGCACGCCGTGGATTTCCGCCCCCGACTGATACCGGGAGGCAATGACCACATCGGCGCTCCGCAGCTTGTCCAGCATGGCGTGAATGTAGCAGGGGTCATGGGTGTTGTCTCCGTCCATGACCGCCATAACGTCGCCGGGGCCGCCATGCTCCAGCACATAGTCCACGGCGGTGTTGAGACCGCCGCCCAGGTTCCGGTTTTCCAGATGGGCCACCACGGTGACCTGGGGATGCTCCGCCGCCAGGGCTTGCATCTTCTCCAAAGTGGCGTCGGTGCTCTTGTCGTCAATGGCCACCACTTTCAACCGGTAGCCGCGGTGCTGGAGCTGGTCCTCCTGGGCCAGCCAGCCCGCCACCAGAGGGACAATGTTCTCCTCCTCGTTATAGCAGGGCAGGCAGGCAAACATGGTATTCATTGGTTTTTTCTCCTTTTTACCAATCCATACAGGAATTTTCTAAGGAAATACAGTGCAAAGAAGGGACCCACAATGGAGCAGCCCTTGGCAAACAAAAAGGCCAGATGATCGCCCACCAGCCCTACGCTCAGACTGAACGCCGTGGTGATAATCCAGTTGGCCAGCAGCAGTCCCAGGACAAAGGTACTGAAATAGATCACAGCGCCGATGGGTCCGAACTCCATTTCAAAGACCTGACCCGAAGCCATGGAATAGTGGATGATTTGACCCATAATAACGCCGGCGGTATTGGCCGCCGTCAGGTTCACAGACAGCTGCATGGACAAAATCCACACCACCGCCGTATCGATGACCGTCACAAAAATAGAGATGGCCAGATATTTTGCCATGGGCGGCAGTTTTCGATATCGCTGTAACAGCCCTTGCATCATTTGGCCGCCTCCAGATCAAAAATGGTACACAGTTCGTCGTCCCATACGGTTTTACAGGTATCCTGGAGCAGCTGCATGTACGCTTCGCCGTCCTGTCCTGCCACCTGTCCGCTGGGGGCGATAAACCACCGGACACCCTGGCTGCGGTAATAGTCCAATTCCGCCGCCGGTTCCGTGGGGATGTAATCGTAATAACGGATGTTGGCCCGGTAGCCCATACGCTCACAGGCCCCCAGCAAGACCGGGTCCGAGGCGGCAATGGCTACACAGTCGCCCTCCGCCGTCACGCTTTTGATAATCTCCGCCTGCTGGGTGATGGTGTCCTTGACCACCACAACGGTTTTCGCCGTTTCCAGGCTGTGCCATCCGGCAAAGGCCGCGACGGCACAGACCACCACGGCAGCGGCGGCATATCCAGCCTTGCGAAACCGGGCCAGCTCCGGCACCCAGGCCGCCGTCAGCAGCGCCACCAGGGGAGACAGGAAAATCAGATAGTAGCCCAAACGGATGACGGCCACAATGGTGGCGGCCTCCAGAATCATGGCAATGGCCCACAGGGACAACGCCCCCCGCCGCCGCCACAGGCACAGAATTAACCCCACCACCGCCGCAAATATAGCGGGCCAGGTGAAGAAGTAGGGCAGCTGGGTGTCGAAGAACTGTTGGGCCTCCGGCGTGAACAGCGCCGTAAACATCTTGGTAAAGATGTGGTTTTCCGCGATACCCTCCACAAAGGTAAAGGTGGCAATCTGCGCCGCTACCCAGTAGTACAGCAGGGGAATGCCCAGTGAAATGACGCCGTAGGTGTAGAACCGCCAGTCCTGGAAGGTTTTGGTTCGGCACTTGACAAAGTACAGTACCACAATCATCAAACCGGCAAAGGCCGTCGGTGTCTTTTCCATGATGGCAATTGCCATAAAGGCAGCGGAAACCAGCAGGGAAGGGGTCTTGTCCTCCTCATACCATCGGAGGAAAAACCACACGGCCCCGGTATAGAACAGCAGCGCCACAGATTCGGGCATGATGGCCCGGCCATAGAGAACATTGATGGGCAGTACCAAATAAACAGCGGCGGCTGCCAGACCGGCCCAGGGTGTTTTCAGCATCCGACCACCCAATGCGTAGACAAAGACAGCAGAACCCAGGAAACACAGCAAACTCATCAGCCGCATAACCCAGTGGGGGTCGTCACCTATAATCCGATAGACCAGAGACGCCAGCCAGGGGAGAATTTGCAGCTCCAGCTGCACAAAGTTGTCGCCGGTGCCGTCGTAGTTGAACTGGGGATGCAGTGGATTGCCGTCATAGCGGGCAAAGTTCTGTGCCAGGGTATAGGTGTCGGTCTGCCGCCAGCTATCATAGTACTCCCAAGGAGCATTGTTCAAATGGGGCAGCTGCACCAGAAAAAAGGCCGCCAACAGCACCGCCAGCAGCAGCGGCGGGATTTTCTCTCTTTTCATGGCCCAATCACTTGCGGTTCTTCAAAAGATAGACCTTTTTCCGGACATCCTTGAGGACGTTTGTGCCGTGTTCCACGGCAAAATAGACGGCCTTGTTGAGGACCAGATCCATCTCGCCCACAAACTCGGTGAAATCGCCGCCGAAGCCCTTTTTGAATTTATACAGACCATAAAGGGGGTTGTCCTCGCTGACGTCGCCGGAGACGCCCCGGAAATCGTAGACGCGGCAGCCGGTCTCAATAGCCCATTGAATCATGTTCCACTGGAGCAGATAGTTGGGCATCAGGTTCCGGTGCTCATTGGAGGACGCGCCGTACAAATACCACACCTTGTCGCCGTAGTGGATGGCCAGCGTACCGGCAATGGGCTTGCCCTCATAGAAGGCCATATACAGGCGGCAGTGTTCGCCCAGGTTGTCCAGCATCTGGGCAAAGTATTCCGGCTGCCGGGTCACGAAGCCGTCCCGGACGCCGGTTTCCAGCATGATGCGGGCGAAGTCCGGCACCATCTCTTTGCCGCAGATCTTCACTTCCACGCCCTTGCGCTGGGCCACACGGATATTGTATCTCCACTTCTGATGGAAGCCCGCCTGGATTTCCTCCTCGGTCTTGCCCTCCACGTTAAGACGGAAGACATACCGGGGCTGGATGGCTTCAAAATTCTTGCCGCCCTCCTTGAGCCGGAAGCCCTGGCCCAGCATAAAGTTCCGGAACTGCTCATTGGAGGAGGGAATATCCGGGTCCAGCTTGATGACATAGGACTTGTATTGCTTGGCCAGCTGTTTGGCTCCCTGGAGCAAATCCTTGATGGTGTCATGGTCGGCGGGGTCGCAGACGGGGCCGCGGCAGCCGTACATAAGGGTAAAGGGTGTGCCCGGTACCTTGCGGATCAGCACCGCCAGGGTGCCTTTGATATGGCCATCCTTGCCGCGGGTGGCAATGGCTTTCCAGGTCCACATGGGCTTCTGCTTGGCCCAGAGGACGCTCTGTGCAAAATTGCCCTTGGGGCAGCTCTGGACAAAGGCTTCGTATTCTTCCAATGTCTTTTCGGTGATCAATTCAGACATAGCAGTTAACTCCTGTCACTTCATACTCATTCTAAGGCGATACTCTATATCATCGTAGCACAATCGCCCCCATTATGCAAGGGTAGGGGCACGATGGGCCCCCATACCTTAAAGAATAGCCGCAGAGAGAGAACAATATGCTCTCTCCCTGCGGCAGCATCACGGAATTAACGCGGCACCGGCGCGGCAGTTGTTTTCCGCAGGCACCAGACATACAGCAGCCCCCAATATACCACGATGGCCGGTATCATAAATGCCACAATCAGCATTTGCGGAAAATAATAAAAGACCGTAAAGATGGCACTGTCCACCCCATATCCGGGAGCCGTGTAAAACAGCGCCACGCTGGTCAGAAGCACGACGGCATACAGACACAGGAAAACCGCCAAGTCCCTGCCGTAGTCCCGTTTACCTGAATAGAGTTTCCGCCGTCTGCCGGCCCACGCGCCCAGCAAACCGCATCCCACGCCGGTGACAGCCAGCGGAAGCCAATCCAACCGTAAGGAAACACCCACAAGATGCAGCGGAATATACAAGCCCGCAAATACAAGAACTGCCCTGAAAATCGATTTTTTCATTTGCACACCCATCCTTTCCAATCTGGTCTTTTTCGCCGTTGTCCGCGTTTTGGTTCTGTACTTCCATCATACGGGGTTTCCGTTGATTGTGCAAGGGCTGTGCGGTACTTTTCTGAGAGGTCCCAGTGGGTCCGGCTGTGGCTTATACAAACATTTGTTTTGTTTTAGTCATTGTAAGACTGTTGGATTTTTGGTATAATACTATACCAAAACAACGTAAGAGAACTGCAAGGAGCTTTACGCCATGCGAGATCAAATCACCATCCGGGGCGCCCGGGAAAACAACCTGAAAAATGTGGATGTGACGCTGCCGCGGGATCAGCTGGTGGTCTTCACGGGCCTGTCCGGCTCCGGCAAATCGTCCCTGGCCTTTGACACCATCTACGCCGAGGGCCAGCGGCGGTATGTGGAGAGCCTGTCCTCCTACGCCCGTATGTTCCTGGGGCAGATGGACAAGCCCGATGTGGACAGCATCGACGGCCTGAGCCCCGCCATTTCCATCGACCAGAAGACCACCTCCAAGAACCCCCGCTCCACCGTGGGCACCGTCACGGAGATTTACGACTATCTGCGTCTGCTGTGGGCCAGAGCCGGTACGCCCCACTGCCCCAAGTGCGGCCGGGAAATCGAAAAACAGACCATCGACCAGATTGTGGACAAGATTCTGCGGCTGCCGGAGGGCACCCGCTTTCAGATTCTCTCCCCGGTGGTCCGGGGCAAAAAGGGCGAGCACCAGAAGGTGTTTGAGGACGCCCGCAAAGGCGGTTTCTCCCGTGTCCGGGTGGACGGCAACCTCTACGACCTGACCGAAGAGATTTCCCTGGAAAAGAATAAAAAGCACCACATTGAAGTGGTCATTGACCGTCTGATTATGAAGGAGGGTCTGGAACGCCGTCTGACCGATTCCATCGAAACCGCCGTCTCTCACTCCGGCGGCATCGTTCTCGTTAACGACCTGACGGACAACAGCGACACCCTGTATTCCCTCAACTACGCCTGCGAACCCTGCGGCGTGTCTATGCCGGAGCTGTCGCCCCGGATGTTCTCCTTTAACAACCCCTACGGCGCCTGCCCCACCTGCACGGGCCTGGGCTTCCAGCTGGTGGCGGACCCGGAGCTGATCATTCCCAATCCGGACCTGTCGCTGTTGGACGGCTGCATTCAGGTGTCCGGCTGGGGCAATATGAAAGACGATTCCATTGCCCGGATGTATTTCGAGGCCATGGCCAAGCAGTACCACTTTGATTTGAATACGCCCTTTTCCCAGCTGCCGGACAAGGCCAAGGAGGTCATTCTCTACGGTACCGGCAAGGAAAAGCTGACGCTCCACTATGAGCGGGGCAACGGCCACGGTGTCCTGGAGCAGCCCTTTGAGGGCGTGCTGCACAATGTGGAGCGCCGCTATCAGGAGACCCAATCGGACTACGTCCGCAAGGAGCTGGAGGAGTGCATGGCCAACCGGCCCTGCCCAGACTGCGGCGGTGACCGTCTCAGTGAAATTTCCAGAGCTGTCACCGTGGGCGGTATGCGCATTGCCGATTTCTGCAAGCTGCCCATTGTAGAGGGGCTGACTTTTATGCGGAATCTCAAGCTGGAGGGCGGCGCGGCCATCATTGCCGAGCAGATTCTCCGGGAAATCTGCGCCCGGCTGGAATTTCTTCATTCGGTGGGCCTCCAATATCTGACCCTGAGCCGCAGCGCCGGAACCCTGTCCGGCGGCGAAAGCCAGCGCATCCGGCTGGCTACCCAGATTGGCTCCAGTCTTATGGGCGTGCTTTACATTCTCGATGAACCCTCCATCGGTCTCCACCAGCGGGACAACGACAAGCTGTTGGAAACGCTGAAACGGCTTCGGGACCTAGGCAATACTCTGGTAGTAGTGGAACACGACGAGGACACCATCCGGGCCGCCGACTACATTGTGGATGTGGGTCCCTATGCCGGTATCCATGGCGGTGAGATTGTTGCCACCGGTTCCGTAGAAGACCTGATGAACGAGCCCCGCTCCCTGACGGGTCAATACCTGTCCGGCGTCCGGAAAATCGAGGTGCCCAAGGAGCGCCGACCCGGCAACAGCCAGTTTTTACGGGTCACCGGCTGCCGGGAAAACAATTTGCAGGATGTCACGGCGGAAATCCCCCTGGGGACCTTAACCTGTGTTACCGGCGTGTCCGGCTCCGGCAAATCGTCTCTGGTCAATGAGATTCTTTATAAACGTCTGGCTACCAAGCTGAACCATGCCCGGCTCCGGGCCGGTAAGTTCGACAAGCTGGAGGGCCTGGAATACCTGGATAAGGTCATCAACATCGACCAAAGCCCCATCGGCCGGACGCCCCGCTCCAATCCCGCCACCTATACGGGGCTGTTCAACGACATCCGCGATTTGTTCGCCGCTACCACCGAGGCCAAAGCCCGCGGCTACAGTCCCGGCCGGTTCAGCTTCAACGTCAAGGGCGGCCGCTGCGAAGCCTGCCAGGGCGACGGTCTGTTGAAAATTGAAATGCACTTTCTGCCCGACGTTTATGTGCCCTGTGACGTATGCCACGGCAAGCGGTACAACCGGGAGACGCTGGAGGTCCGCTATCGCGGCAAAACCATTGCCGATGTGCTGGACATGACCGCCGACGAGGCGCTGGAATTCTTTGAAAATCTGCCCCGCATCCGCCGGAAAATTGAAACGCTGGTGGAGGTGGGATTGGGCTATGTAAAGCTGGGTCAGTCCTCTACAACCCTGTCCGGCGGCGAAGCCCAGCGCGTGAAACTGGCCACGGAGCTGAGCAAGCGTTCCACCGGCTCCACCATCTATATCCTCGACGAGCCCACCACGGGACTGCACATGTATGACGTTCACAAGCTCATCGACGTTTTGCAGCAGTTCGTAGACAAGGGCAATACGGTTCTTGTCATCGAGCACAATCTGGATGTTATCAAAGTGGCCGACCACATTATTGACCTGGGCCCCGAGGGCGGCAGCGGCGGCGGTACCATCGTTGCCACAGGCACACCGGAACAGGTGGCGGAAAACCCTGCCAGCTTTACGGGCAAATATTTGAAAAAGCTCCTGTAACCAAGGAGGGAAGACCATGCTCACCCCCGAGGATTTTCGCCGCCGGGTCATCCGGCGGTTTCACCGGCTGGGACGGCTGGACAACTACGACGATTTGCAGGTTTTGGAACTGCTGCTGCTCTTCGCTCTGCCGCCGGAATCGGCCCAGGCCGCAGCGACGGAACTGCTGGAATACTACGGCAGCGTGGCCTCGATTCTGGAGGCCCCCACAGTGGAGCTGCAAACCTTTCCCCATATGACTGTAGAGGCTATGGCCCTGATTCATCTGGTGCCGGAGCTGGGCCGGTATCACATGGTCCAGCGGGCCTGTCTGGCCCGGCCCCTGAATACCACTACCGACTGCGGCAACTATTTGCTGCCCCATTTCCACGGCGAGCAGGATGAGGTGGTCTATCTGCTGTGTCTCGATGCCAACTATCAGCCGCGGGACTGCCGGATGCTGTTTCGGGGCAGCGTCAACACAGCGGGTGTGTCGGTGCGGTCCATCGTCCGGGTGGCCCTGGCCTGCAATGCCACCTGGGTGGTGCTGGCCCACAACCACACCAGCGACGTACCCATGCCGTCGGTAGAGGATGAACGGACCACCCAGCGAATTGGCAAGGCCCTGGACGCCGTGGGCATCGGTCTGGCCGACCATATCATTGTGGCCGGCGGCTCCTTTGTATCCATGATGGACTTGGGGCTGCTGCGGGACCACGGCGCGGGAGCCTATGAACTGTCCCCAACCTGATTGCTTGTTTCTCACAATCCCAACAGGAGGTGTTTCTGCCTTTGGAATTTGAACTTCATGCTCCGTATCAGCCCACAGGTGATCAGCCGGAGGCCATCGCCCAACTGGTAGCCGGCGTTAAAAACGGTCTCCATGAGCAGGCTTTGCTGGGCGTCACCGGTTCCGGCAAGACGTATACCATGGCCAATGTTATTGCCCAGGTCCAGCGGCCCACGCTGGTGCTGGCCCACAACAAAACGCTGGCCGCCCAGCTCTGCGCCGAGTTCCGGGAGTTTTTCCCCAACAACGCCGTGGAGTATTTTGTCTCCTATTACGACTACTACCAGCCCGAGGCGTACATTGCCCACACAGACACCTATATTGAAAAAGACGCCTCCACCAACGACGAGATTGACCGTCTGCGGCTGTCGGCTACCTGCTCTCTGCTGGAGCGGCGGGACGTCATTGTGGTGGCATCGGTCAGCTGCATCTACGGTTTGGGCGAGCCCGACGACTTCGCCAAAATGATGATTTCTCTGCGGCCCGGCATGACCATGGAGGTCTCCGAGCTGCAAAAGCGTCTGGTGGAGTCCCGTTATGAGCGCAACGACATCGACTTTTCCCGCAACCACTTCCGGGTTCGGGGCGACACCGTAGACATCTACCCGGCCTATTGGAAAGAGAAAGCCATTCGGGTGGAATTTTTCGGTGATGAAATCGACCGGATTTCCCAGATTAACGCCGTCACCGGTATGCCGGAAAAGGTGCTCTCTCATGTTCCAATCTACCCGGCCACCCACTACATCACGCCCAAGGAGAAAATGGCCAAGGCCCTTATTGAGATTGACAAGGAGCTGTGGGAGCGGGTCAAATACTTTGAAGAGAACGACAAGTTGGTGGAAGCCCAGCGCATTCGCCAACGGACCCTCTATGATATGGAAATGATGCAGGAATTGGGCTTCTGCTCTGGTATCGAGAACTATTCCCGGGTCATCTCCGGCCGTCCGGTCGGCTCAGCCCCCATGACCCTTTTGGACTATTTCCCCAAAGATTTTCTGCTGTTGGTAGATGAGAGCCATGTGACGCTGCCCCAGGTCCGGGCCATGTACAACGGTGACCGGGCCAGAAAGGAAAGTCTGGTGGAATACGGTTTCCGTCTGCCCTGTGCCTTTGACAACCGGCCTTTGAAATTTGAAGAGTTTGAGGAGCGTATCAATCAGGTTATCTACGTGTCTGCCACCCCCGGCGACTACGAGCGGGAGCGGTCCGGCCAGATTGTGGAACAGGTCATCCGGCCCACGGGCCTGCTGGACCCGAAAATCGACGTGCGGCCCATTGAAGGACAGATTGACGATTTGATGGAGGAAATCCAGCTGCGGACCGAAAAGGACGAGCGAACTCTGATTACCACCCTGACGAAAAAGATGGCCGAGGATTTGACCACCTATCTGTCCACCAACGGCGTCCGGGTCCGGTATATGCACTCTGACGTCGGCGCTATGGAGCGTATGGAAATCATCCGGGACCTGCGCCTGGGCAAATTCGACGTGCTGGTGGGCATCAACCTGCTCCGTGAGGGTCTCGATTTGCCGGAGGTCAGTCTGGTCGCCATTCTGGATGCCGATAAGGAGGGCTTTCTCCGTTCCGAAACCAGCCTGATTCAGACCATCGGCCGCGCCGCGAGAAACGCCGAGGGCCAGGTCATCCTCTACGCCGATAAAATCACCGCCGCCATGCGGGCAGCCATCGACGAGACGGAGCGCCGCCGCTCCATTCAGAATGCCTATAATGAGGCCCACGGCATTGTTCCCAAAACTATCCGCAAGCCGGTCCATGAGCTGATTGAGATTTCCAAGGACGCCACAGAAACCCTGAAAAAGGACGGCGTCCGCATGACCAGCCGGGAGCGGGAGCAGGCCATTGCCCAGCTGGAAAAGCAGATGCGCGAAGCGGCCCGCATGATGGAATACGAATACGCCGCCGCCCTCCGCGATCAAATCATTGAGCTGCGGGGACTGCAAAATCAGAAAAAATCGAAAAAGAGAAAGGAAGACCCGTCATGATCAAGCGCAAAGAAGCCATGTCCATGGACCACAAGGAGAATTTCAAGGGCGGCACCGGCTCCCTGTCCTTTGTCCACCTGTTCACAAAAGAAGAACTGCCCAAAACCCGGCTCTGCTCCGTACTGACCGTGGAGCCGGGCGCCTCTGTTGGTCAGCACAGCCACACAGGGGAAGGGGAGTTGTACGTGGTGCTGGACGGCCCCGTGACGTTGCAGGAGGACGGCGTGGACCATATCCTCCACACCGGCGACGCCGAATACTGCTCCGACGGCCACTCCCACGGCGTCTACAACCACACAGACAAGCCGGCAGTTCTCATGGCCATTGTCATGCTCTGACCCGGTTGGCGCAAAACGCCCGGATTCCTGATGGAATCCGGGCGCTATTTTCGTTTATTCCGTTTTTTCCCGTTTCCGCCGTTCCCGCAGGTCCCGGAAAAAGGTCTTTAAGATCTCGGCACACCGTTCCTGTTCCAGTCCTTTTTCCGTCCGGGGATGGTGGTTGAAGGACATACAGAACAAATCGCAAACGCTGCCGCAGGCCCCGGCCTTGGGGTCCTCGGCTCCATAGACCACCCGAGGAATCCGGGCGTTGAGAATAGCCCCGGCGCACATGGGGCAGGGCTCCAGCGTCACATACAATGTACACTGCCACAGCCGCCAGCCGCCCAGGGTCCGGCACGCCTCGTCAATGGCCTCCAGCTCCGCATGGGCCAAAGCATGTTTCGCCGTCTCCCGGCGATTGCGGCCCCGTCCCACAATGCGGTCTCCTAACGCAATGACACAGCCCACCGGCACCTCGCCTTCGGCGGCCGCCTCCGCTGCAAGGGCCAAGGCCGCCTCCATCATTTTTTCATCCACAGTCCATTCTTCCCCTGTGGAATACTCCGGTTTTATGTTCATTCCTGCCCCCATTTTTTACTCACATCAGCTTGTGGATAACTATGTTGGCGCTGTGGATAACCGTGGATAATTTGTGGAAACGCCTTTTGAAACCACTAAATACCGTGGTTTTCGACCATATGTTTGCGCATATCTTGGGGTTATCCACATATCCACAATTTTATCCACATCTGTCAACAACTGTGGAAATCATTTCAACAAACTCAGTTTATGGTCAACCTGTTGAAACACCCGTTCCAGCATCGCCACCTCCTGATCGCTCAGGTCCTCCGTGAGAAAATGAAAGAGTTCCTTCTGGGACTGCCGCAGCAGACGCACCGGCAGGGAAGCCCGCTCCGTCAGATGGAGATACTGCACCCGACGGTCCGCCGCCGACTGCACCGTGGTCAGCAGCCCTTGGCGCACCAGACTTTCCACAGACCGGGAGACATACGTCTTGGAAAAGCCCCGGTATTGAACCACGTCCCTGGCGGTGTTGTGCTGGGGATTATTGGCCAGAAACAACAGCACGTCGGCCTCCGGTTTGGCCAGGCCCAGACGGTGGGCCGTCTCCTCAATGCGGCGGTTATAGGCCTGGATGGCCTGTTTCTGCATCCGCAGGAATTTTGTGATATGCTCCATGGCAATAACGGCCATATGCGTTCCTCCCAGGTCGTTAATAGAATCAAAGTTCGTTTTCGCGTAAACTTTATTGACAAAAATTAGTTTTTGTGTAAACTATATTGTATCCATTAACGGGTTTCTTGTCAATGACCCGGGAAAGAAGTGTTACTTTTGCAACAGAAACAAACGGAAGCCCTGGGAACCCAACCCATCGGCAAGCTGCTCCTGCGGCTGGCGGCCCCAGCTGTGGCAGCGCAGATTATCAACCTGCTGTACAACCTGGTTGACCGCATGTACATCGGCCACATCGCCCCCACAGATACGGTGGGCCGGGTGGCCCTGACCGGTGTGGGTGTCTGTCTGCCTCTGATTATGATTATTTCGGCCTTTGCAGCCCTGGCGGGTCAGGGCGCTGCCCCCCGTGCCTCTATCTATTTGGGCAAAGGGGAGACAGACAAAGCCGAAGAGGTCCTGGGCAACGCCACCTCGGCCCTGGTCTTTCTCTCCGTGGTATTGACCGCCGTCTTTTACATCTTTGCCGAACCCATGCTTCTGGCCTTCGGCGCCAACGACGGCACCGGCGGCACGGACAATACATTGCTTTATGGCTTTGAATATCTGCGGCTGTACTCCCTGGGTACCCTCTTTGTCCTGGTGACACTGGGCCTGAATACCTTTATCAGCGCCCAGGGCTTTACGGTCACCAGTATGCTGACGGTTCTCATCGGCGCCGTCTGCAACATCATTTTGGACCCCATTTTTATCTTCGGACTGGATATGGGCGTGCGCGGCGCGGCCCTGGCCACTATTCTCTCCCAGGCCGTCAGCATGATTTGGATTCTCAAATTCCTGACGGGCAAAAAGACCACCATCCGCATCCGTCTGCGGTATCTCAAGCCCAACTGGTCCGTGCTGCTGCCCAGTCTGGCCCTGGGCCTGTCGCCCTTTATTATGATGGCTACGGAAAGCCTGATTGCTGTATGCTTCAATACATCTCTCCGAAAATATGGCGGTGACCTGGCTGTAGGAGCTATGACCATTCTCTCCAGCGTCATGCAGTTTTCCATGCTGCCGTTGCAGGGCTTGACCCAGGGCGCGCAGCCCATTATCAGCTACAATTACGGCGCAGGCAACGCCGACCGGGTCCGCCATGCCTTCCGGCTGCAAGTCCTGTGTACCACCACCTTTTCCGTGGTGCTCTGGCTGGCGGTACAGTGTTTCCCGGATGTCTTTATCAAGATTTTCAACGATGCTCCATCTCTGGTGGAAGTGGCCCGTCCGGCGCTGCGAATTTACACCGCCGCTGTCTGTCTGCTGGGTGTGCAAATCGGCTGTCAGCAGACCTTTGTAGCCATCGGCAACGCCAAAAGCTCCCTGTTTCTGGCCCTGCTGCGAAAGGTCTTTCTGCTGATTCCCTTTATCTATCTTCTGCCCAATATCCTGCCTTTCCAGAAGACCACCTGCGTTTTCCTGGCGGAGCCTGCGGCTGACATTCTGGCCGTTGCCACCACGGTCACGCTGTTCTCCATCCAGTTCCGTCGGGCCATGAAACGGCTGGAAAACCATTCCTGATCCTGGACCGAAATCTTTACGGTTTACCGCATTTACAAGCCAATGAAAATTTGGTATGATGTACTTTAATTGGTAAATGAAATGAGGGGGAAACCGGGGATGCTGCAGCCAAGAACCATGAATATCTCGGCCATGGTCCTGTTCGGAACATTGTCCATTTTTGTCCGGGGCGTGGACCTGAGCTCCCTGGAGACGGCCTTCTGGCGGGGCCTCATTGCCCTGGCGGTGCTGTCGCTGCTGCGGCTGGTGACACCCCGCAGTGAAACGCCGCCGCTGTCAGGCCGTCAGAAGCTCATTATGGTACTGACAGGTATGGCTGTGGGATTGAACTGGGCGCTGCTGTTCACCGCGTACAACTACACCAGCGTGGCCGTGGCCACATTGGCCTATTACTTTGCGCCGGTGCTGGTAATGGTATTAAGCCCCCTGCTGTTTCGCGAGCGGACCACCTCCTGGCAGCTTCTCTGCTTCTTTGCCGCCACGGCGGGGCTTGTATTGGTCATTTCCGGCGGCGCCACTTTGACGGCGGGCAATCTGGTGGGCGTGGGCTTCGGTTTAGGCGCCGCCTGTCTCTACGCCACAGTGGTGCTGATCAACAAGTTTTGTCCCGGCGGCACCGGTCTGGACCGGTCTATTTTTCAGATGGCCGGGTCCTGTCTGCTGCTGGTGGTGCTGGTGCCCCTGCGGGGCGGCTTTCATCTGATGGAATGCGATGTGACGTCTCTGGTCAATCTGCTGATTGTGGGCGTGGTCCACACGGGGTTGGCTTACTGGCTGTACTTCACCTCCATTCGGGATTTGCCGGGCACCCAGACGGCCATTCTCAGTTATATCGATCCGGTGGTTGCCATTTTTGTCTCCACACTGTTTTTCCAGGAATCCGTGGCCGTATCCCAATGGGTGGGGGCAGCGCTGATTCTCGGCTTTACGGGGCTGTATCAGGTCTTGTCCATCCGGCGGCCGGCCCCGGCCAAGTGAGGTTGACCCAGTGGACGCTTCGTGGTATGATGGGTCCATCTTGATACAGGAGGGATCTACCATGGTATCCAATGAAATGATCTGTAAATGTAAGCAGGTATCCTACCTGGACGTGGAAAACGCGCTCCATGAGATGACCCGCTTCGAGGATGTGCTCCAGGCCTTTGACGAGGTCCAGAAGATCACCCACTGCTCCACCGGCTGCGGCGGATGTCACGACAAGATCCTTGACGCTATTTCCCAGATCATGATGCAGTAACCGTTTTTCGCCGCACCGTAGGTGCGGCGAAAATTTTTTTATTTTTATTTCGTTGCATTTCCAACATACGAGCGGCCCATCTTCCGATATACTGAACCCATGAGTTGAAAAAACCCCGGAAAAAGGAGTTTCTTATATGGATCAGAAAATGTTTTGCTATCAATGTCAGGAAGCCGCCGGCTGCACCGGCTGCACCAACGCCGGTGTCTGCGGCAAGAAGCCGGATGTGGCCGCCGCTCAGGATCTTCTGGTGCATGTGACCCGCGGTTTGGCCGCTGTCACCACGGCCCTGCGGGCCCAGGGTGAGGAGATTGCCCCGGAAATTGACCGGCTCATTACCCTGAATCTGTTTACTACCATCACCAATGCCAATTTTGACAAAGAGGCCATCGATGCCCGGACTCAGGAAACCCTGTCCGTCAAGGCCAAGCTGCTGGACCGTCTGAACACCACCGACGGCCTGCCCAAAGCCGCCCTGTGGAATGGCGAAGGAGATTGGGAAGCCTATGCCCGCACCGTGGGCGTTTTGTCCACGGAAAACGAGGATGTCCGCTCTCTCCGTGAGCTGATCACCTACGGTCTCAAGGGTCTGTCTGCCTATTCCAAGCACGCCAACGCTCTGCTGAAGCAGGACGCCGCCATTGACGCATTTCTCCAAAAGGCATTGGCCGCCACCATTGACGACAGCCTGACCGGCGACGATCTGGTGGCCTTGGCATTGGAGTGCGGCAAGTACGGTGTGGACGGCATGGCCCTGCTGGACGCCGCCAATACCGGCGCTTACGGCAATCCGGAGATTACCTCCGTCAACATCGGCGTGGGCCAGAACCCCGGCATTCTGATTTCCGGCCACGACTTGCGGGACCTGGAGATGCTGCTGGAGCAGACCCAGGGCACCGGTGTGGACGTTTACACCCACAGCGAAATGCTGCCCGCTCACTACTATCCGTTCTTCAAGAAGTACCCCAACTTCGTGGGCAACTACGGCAACGCCTGGTGGAAGCAGAAGGAGGAATTTGAGTCCTTCAACGGCCCCATTCTTGTTACCACCAACTGCCTTGTTCCGCCCCGTGACAGCTACAAGGACCGGCTCTGGACCACCGGCTGCACCGGGTATCCTGGCTGCAAGCATATTCCCGGCGAGGTAGGGGAGACCAAGGATTTCTCCGCCATCATCGAGCAGGCCAAAACCTGCGCCGCGCCCACCGAGATTGAAACCGGCACCATCGTCGGCGGCTTCGCCCATGCCCAGGTCTTGGCTGTGGCCGATCAGGTGGTGGAGGCCGTCAAGAGCGGCGCAATCACCAAGTTTGTCGTTATGGCCGGCTGTGACGGCCGGGCCAAGAGCCGCGACTACTACACAGAGTTTGCCAAGGCCCTGCCGGAGAGCGCCGTGATTCTGACGGCAGGCTGTGCCAAGTACAAGTACAACAAGTTGAACCTGGGCGACATCGGCGGCATTCCCCGCGTGCTGGATGCCGGACAGTGCAACGACTGCTACTCCCTGGCCGTCATCGCGTTGAAGCTGAAAGAGGTCTTTGGTCTGGAGGATATCAACGATCTGCCCATTGTCTACAACGTGGCCTGGTACGAGCAGAAAGCCGTAATCGTTCTGCTGGCGCTCCTGTACCTGGGTGTGAAAAACATCCATCTGGGGCCCACGCTGCCCGCTTTCCTGAGCCCCAATGTGGCCAAGGTACTGGTGGAGAACTTCGGCATTGCCGGAATCGGTACTGTGGAAGACGATTTGCGGCTGTTCTTCGGTGCATAAGCATATAACAATCCTTTGTCGGGGCCGCCGCGCGGCCCCGACAAAATTTTTTCCCCCTTGTGCTATGCGCCGGGACTTGCTATACTCAAACCCAGTAATACCACTAGAACAAGGACCCCAAATATGAGGACTGGACTTTCAATGATGATTATACAATAACATTGGTTTTTGATTCGGAGGGATGGAGTGCATGAAAAAAATCATATCTATTATCACTCTGATTGTGAGCCTGTTTTCCTCATGTGTCTCTCCAGGCCCTACGCAAAACGAGTTGCTTGTAGATGGCAAGTACCGCTGGCAGGGGGAGCAGAAAACGGTTGAAAAGCTGATGGAATATGTCCAGGCGGGGGACGCCGATACCATTTATCAGGTGTTCTCTCAGACCGCAAGGGAGAGGTCCGACAACCTGCGGGAAAAAATTGAGGAATTTATTACATTTGTCAATGAGGAGATGGTTTCCTGGGAGTATTTACGTGGCGGAATTGAGGGCGGTCGCTCCAGAGAAGAGGGGGTGAGAAAAGAGCGAAGTATGGAGTTTTATATTTACACGGATAAGACGCGGTACCATTGCAGTATTTGCGAAGTTCGTACGGATGATTTTAATACAAACAACGAGGGATTCAGCAGTATAACAGTGATCCCTGTGGGATGGCATGACGATGAGAATGGTCTTTATGACATAAAAATGAATATCTGTGCCTATGGTAATTTTGAAGAGGACGGGATGGGCCTGTTTCTTTCCTATCCGGGAGAGACCCGCGAGGAGGGGACATTGGAGCGCCTGCTGGATTTGGCGGCCAATCAGGACAGCGGCGGTATATACGACCTCTACTCAGACTATGCCAAGGAGACGGTGCCGGACTTGCCAGAACAGGCCGAAGCGCTGGTGGAGTTTTTGCAAAGGCCCATTCGCTCCTGGGAGTTTTACGACTGTGCGTACAGCTGCGTAACAGAATGGGTACGGTTGCCCGGAACAGAGGCTCCGCTGCTGCGAAGGCTGACGATATTTACGCTCCACACCGACGAGGAAACCTATACGCTGCTGATCCGGGACCTGCTGGATGGGTCGGAAACCGGAGAAAATCTTGGGCTGTACAGCATCGCAATTCGTACAGATGCATACAGAGGATACAAGGGGAATTACAAGATTCTGGGCTGGTTCGAGCCGGGTGTTTTTATCTACCAGCTCAACATATCAGGAAAAATGGAACAGGAAGACACTGTTTTGCTCACGACTACCATTGAGGCAGATGTTGCCTGTGATGTGGACAGTGTTGTTTTGCGGCAGATCGATGCGCTTACCTGGG
>DVJJ01000009.1 GCA_018716875.1 Candidatus Avoscillospira avistercoris | reverse complement strand
CCCCGCTTCGTTGGGGGCGGGTACGTCATCGTACCCCGCTACGACATAAGGCCGCCGTCCACCACCCGCGTTCGGGTGGGGACGGCGGCCTTCGGCTTTGCCGGGAGGTTGCGCCATCTGCGGATGGCGCTTGGGGACGATAGGGGGTTTCGCGCCGTGCGCGGCGCGGGAGTTTCGCCCGTTGCGACGGGCGGGAGTTTCGCCCGCTGCGGCGGGCGACCGGGGGCGCTGCCCCCTGGACCCCTGCGATTTTTTGAAAAAAATCGAGTAAAACTTTTTATGTTTTGGTGCGATATACGGACTTTTTTACGCAGTATATCCGAATTTCGCCAGCAGCCAGGCCACCTCGTCATCATTGAGCTTGAGAGACGTCTGTTTCCGATACTCCTCAATAGCCTTACGGGCAAAATTGGGGTCATTCCGGTTCAACGCCGTATCGCGCATCTCCACAATATTATTGTACAGCTGCATCACCTTCGATTCATTGACGCCAACCTCCCCCTTTGCCATACGCCGCTCCAAATCCTGGGCCATGTTCTGGGAAATACCGTCGCCGTAGCCCTGGCGTTTGAAATAGGCCACCGCCGCCGAATAGGTCCGGCATCCGGCCCGGTAGGCATCCACCACCGGGTCGCCGCTGCTGCCGGTACTGCTGCTGCCGGACCCGCTGCCGGAACTGCCCTTGCCGCCGGAGGAGGAACCGCCGGACGACGGCCGCGAGGACGAAGAGCCAGAAGACGAACCGGAGGACGTTCCGCTGTCGGTCTTGGTATTGGCCGCTTTCCAGGCCGCCTCCATCTGGGCAATCTTATCCTCGTCCCAGCCCATCAGCTTGCCGTAGGCGCTGTAATCGCCCTGTTTCATCAGGGTTTCCGCCGCTTCCATATCCTTTTTATACTGGTCCTGCTGCTGCTCGTACTGCCACTGGTCCTGCGTCAGACCCCATTCCCGGTCCTTGTAATACTGGTCCAGTAGGGTCTGGTACTGCTTGAGCGCCTGGGACGCGTTGAACTGGCTCTGATTCTGCAATGCCTGGTCCACCCGGACCGCTTCCTCATACAGCGCCTTGAATCGCTCGTAATCGTTGTCGGCCTGGGCTTCCACCAGGGCGTTCTCATACTCCTTGGCCAGCAAGGTCCGCTGGCGCTCAATCTCCGCGTTGGCCGCGCTCTCCGCCGCCTGCAAGGTACCCAGATTGTTCTGGAGCTGGGTGGCGTAGCTCAAAGCCGCCTGGCCCGCCGTACCGCTGTTGAGACCGTAGGCCGCCGCCGTCTCGTTGAATCGCTGCTGGGACAGGGCCGACTGGGCTGCCGTATCGTTGCGGGCCGCCTGGTAATTGCCCCCCAGCTTCCCCTGCTCCGCCTCCAGACTGGAGAGGTTTTTTTCATACGCTTCTTTCAGCGCCGCTTTCTGGGCCTCCAGCTGGGCCTTGTACATCTCCTCCAGCTTTTGGCTCTGGTCCTGGGGCTGGTAGGAAATCTGACCGCCCTGGGGCAGCTGCGGCAGCTGAAACTGGGGATATTCCTCAAAGGTCTGGCCCGCCTGGCCCACCCAGACGCCATTGTTATAGGTGACGTTGCCGCCCAACAGGTCGGCCAACTGCTGATTCAGCTGATGGAGCCGGTCCCGTTCGGCGTCGGTCTTGGCATCCCACCAGGCGGCGGAATTGGAATTCATCTGGTCAATAATGGCCTGTTGGAAGGAATTATTGGCCGTGACGCCGCTGGCGGAGCCGGTGAAATCGCCGGGGCGGGGCGTACCGATGGACACGCCCCAATTGTTGGACGAGGAGCCGCCGGAGGGCCGTGAGGACGACCCGGAGGAGGAACTGGAGGACGAACCGGACGACCCGCCGCCGGTGACGGCGTTGATGGCGCCGGAAATGACGCTGCCGACGGTATTACCGATGATGCTGCCGAAAATACCCATAGAATGTCTCCTTTCGTATCAGGCGTTAAGCCCGCCGTAGGCGGAGGGAATCTCCTCCCAGACCGACGGCAGGTTGGCTCCCAGCTGATAGCGCAGCTCCATATACCGCTGGGAGAAATAATTGGCCAGGGCGTCATTTTCGCCCAGGAGCAGATGGGCCGCCAGACCATACGGGAGAATGCCCTGGGCCACGCCGTCATCCAGGCCCACGTCCTGGTCCATGGCGGTAATCTCCGGCGGAATGGGACGTTTGCCGTCTTCGGTGTGAACGTAGGTGTCGGAGATGGGATAGACCTCATGGCGCAGGACGTTGAGAATGGACAGGGTCCGGAATTCATATTCCCGTGTGTCGGCGGTCTGGGTTTTGCCGGTGTTTTCGTTCTGCTCGTCCATCAGATGGATGGCCCGGTCAAAAATCCATTGGGCTGTGGTGGACAAAGAAACAACCTCCTTTCATGGATGGGTGGATGGTACCGGATTGGATGGTGCATACCGGCGGCGGGGGCACGCCCCCGCCCTACTTTACAAAGCCCGTATACCGCACGCGGATATCCACCCCCAGCACCGTGGTGGTGGCTGCATTATCGTTAATCTCCAGCACCAGTTTATAAAAGGCAAATTTCTTCACCTTCAGCTTGACCCGCTCTATCTGGGGGTTCCGGTTGGTGATAAACGAAAAATGACGGAAATCCATGGACGTAAATGTAGCCAGCTGCATGGGCACAAATTTGACCGTATACGTACTGCGTTTATCGGTCCGGGCCGTGATATACAACCGGGCATTGCTGTCGGGTTTGATGCTGACCCACAGCATCGTCGAATACTTCCGGCGAAAATCCGCGCTGAAATCCATGTTGCCGCTCTCCCAGCGGCAGGGAATGGGCTGGCCGTCGTCGCTGCGCTCGGCATAGGTGAAGCTGCACACCCGGCCGTCCCGCAGTCCGAAATACACCGCCGCCCCATCTCGGACGGCACAGAGCACCGGTAAGCCCGTATACCGGTACCACACATCGCCGCTGTCGTACTGGTACCGGTGGACCAGCGTGGTACCTGCCTCGTCGTTGAGAAACACATAGTATTCCTGTTCCCGCTCATCGTCGAAGGTCACCACCTGATAGGGGTCGGCGCTGTGCATGGTCTGGGTCACCCGCTCACTGACGATTTTCGCCCGCCGTTCATCCCGGCCCGTGGAGGTCAGCTGCCAGTCATAGAGGTTTCCGGCGTACATGGTCCGGGGCTCGTTGTAGACCGACCGCACCTGTCCCGGCGCTTCATTGCCGATTTCCCGGTTGATGGGACTGACGTAAAAGCCCGCCGTCACCGTGCCGTCCTCCAGCGTCGTGGCCGAATACTGGGTGGAAAAGGCTCCGTCAGGTTTGAAAATCATCAAATAGGAGAACTGCTTCATCATGCCGGTGACAGGGGTGTTGCCGCTGTCCACGGCGATTTCGTAGAGGTCCGGAAAATACTCCGCCGACGGCTGGCCGTCCTCGGTGATGCCGGAATAGATGGCTTTGTTGGTGCCGTCGCCGTAGAGAAACACACGGGTATCGGTGGAGCCGTTGTACGTCTCGGCAAACCGCATGGCGGTCACCTGCGTCCGCAGACTGGCCTTGGCCGTGTACCAGACCTCCACATTGTTGACGCCCTTGGCCGGGGCTTTCAGAAAGGTGACGGTACCCTTGGCCGCGTCCACGGTGTACTGGCCCGACGCCACTGCCGCCCCGTTCTGCTCCACCCGGTCGATGGAGGCCAACTGCTGTTCCGGCAAATGGAAATCCAGCGCCGTGCCGTCGGCGGAAAACCGTACCCGCCGCTTGGCTGTCAGACGGTTGATGTTTTCCAGCTTGGTGCCGCCGCCGGTGGGGCTGGCCGCCGTCACCACCAGCGGAATATACCCCTCCACCGTTTTGGCCGTCCCCGTTCCATCCCACACCAGATATTCATGGCCGTTGAGGATGTACAGCTTATTGGAAAAGGGCAGAAAGGTCACGGCGCTGTCGGTCAGCGACGCCAAAGCCTCCTTCTTGCCGCCGTCCGTCAGCTGCCACACCTTGCCGTCGGCGGCGGCCAGCATCCGGCGGCGGCCGGCCAGGTCGCCGCTCCACAGCCCCCGGACCGGGCCGGTGAACTTCCACAGCGTTTTAAGCCCCGGCCGGATGCGCAGATGGTACTGGGGCGTCACCCGCCAGTTTTCCATGATGGACGCCTCCCCCAGCTGCAACTGGGTATCGCCGTCCAGAGATTCATTGACCCCCAGAAACCGCTGGATGGAATAATAACTGGTATTGCTGCCGGTCTGGATGGTGGCCATACCGTCACCGTCCCTTCCCGGCCAGATTGTAGAGGGCCTGGGCCAGCTCCTCCCGTGTCACCTGGGAACCGTACCGGCCATCGTTGAGAATGCCGCCGGTTTCACACCATGCCCGGGCCTGGGCCGACCACGTGCCGGGCGGCAGCGCCGCCCGCTCCTGCTGGTACCGCTCCATCATGGAGACAAATTCCTCGTATGTCATGGGCTTCTCCCCTTTCCATCCCAGCGTTTTCGCGGCGGCGTCGGCCAGCGCCGCCGCCACCTCATGATAGCGGCGGTCATACAGGGCCATATCATCGCCGTCGTCCAAAAAGCAGACCTCCAGCAGCACCGCCGGAACCCCCTGCCGCCGGGCGGCGGCAATAACGGCCCAATTCTTGCGCTTTACCCCCCGGTTGGGAAACCCCAGGGATGCCAGCGCCCCGCACAGTGCCGACGCCAGGGCGGTGTCGGTCTCCGTGGTGGTCACATACGCTTCCACGCCCTTCAACTTGCCGTCGGCAGTCCCGGCGGCTGCGGCGTTGAAATGGAGCTCCAACACCGCGTCATATTGGGAAAACTGGGCCGTCTGGTTCAGACTGCCCGCCTGGTAGTCGCTGTAGGCGTTGCGGTGTTCCGGGTACCGGGCCACGGTGCAGCGGCTCCCAATGGCCCGCTGTACATCCGCCGCCAGACGGCGGGTTTCGTCGGCCTCCTGCCGTCCATTCCAGACGGCGCCGGGGTCCCCGGCCCCGTGGCCCGCAATCAGCAACAGGTTCATGATGCCCCACCTCCCAGACCGTTTCCCGCGCCGTCCACGGCGTCCTTGCCCAGGGCCAGCAGCTTTAAGAGCCAGCCGGGAATGGGAGCCCCCATGGCGGCGGCGTTTTCCACAATGCTGCCCAGCTCCGTCAGGGCGTACCACACCAGCACCAGAGGCACCAGCAGCCCTGTCTGGGGCAGGGACAGCTCCACCACCGGCAGCTGCTCCACCACCGTGGCTAAAACCGTGTCGCCCAGGGCCGCCACCAGGACCACCACCACCTCGCCGGTCTTGTGCCAGATGCCCTCCCGTGCCGCCCGGCTGCTCCAGCTGCCGCCCTTGAGGGCGGCGGCGGTACCGGTGGCATAATCCAGCGCCATCAGCACCACCCAGGCCACCACCAGCCAGCCCATCCAGCCCCAAAAGGCCGAAAACGCGCCGATGACTGTGGTCAGGGCGCCTTTCAGCGCCCGCATCCAATCAAACTCCATCGCTCACCCCTCCTGTTGTCACAAGGTTGCCGTCCACCAGGTTGCCGGTGCCGTTGTCGGTGTGCCCGTACTGCACCAGAATATTGCCTGTGACGATGTTTTCGTTGCCGTCCAGCCGCAGGGAGAACTGGTTGCCGGACTTGTTGGGCTTGACGACATTCCCCACAAAGGCGATACCGCCGTACTGCTTGGGATTGCCGACAAACGCGCCGTAGGAATCGTAATAATTGGAGGCGTCAAAGAGATTGTTGGTGGCTACGCTGTGGGTTCCGCAGATGGTGGAGTTCATGCCGCGGACCCGGTTGCAGAACACCAGAGATTCCTCACCGTAGCAGAGCAGACCGCCCTGACCGATGACGCAGCCGTAGAAGGTACACCGGGGGCCCATGGCGACCATACCGCCGTCGGCGCTGGTCCGGCAGAACCGCACGGAGCAGTCCTCCGCCGTCTTGCTGACGCTGAGGGCCGTCATGGAGAAATTGCGCAGGTCCACCGTGTCCAGCGCCCCTTCCTTGCCGGTGAGTTCCACGCCGCAGGCCATGCCGCCGCTGATGCCGTTGCCCGGAGACAGCCACAGGCCCGACAAAGTACACCGGTCGGCGGTGACGCGGACAAAAAAGTTCAATCCGCTGAGCTTGTACGCCGCATACAGCCTGGTTGCTCCCGGCGTGCCGCGCAAGGTCACATCGGCCTTGCTGACAACGAACTGTCCGCTCAGATAATAGGACCCCTCCAGCAGCCGGATTTCACCGCCGGCTTCCGGCAGGGCGTCAATGGCGGCCTGAATCTCCGCCTGGTCGTCCACACCGTCACAGAGGTAGTCGCAGTCCTTTTCCGTCCAGCCGTCGTCGGCGGCGCCCACCACCAAACGGCACATGCGGGTGCCGCCGATGGCCGGCAGCTGCTCCACCGGCACTTTGCCGTCGGAATCCAGGGACGCGGCCCCCACCATCTCCGCCGTGTAATCTCCGGCCTGGGGCAGTACGGCTCCCGTGCGGCCATGGAAGCTCACCACGCCGCCTCCGGCGGCATCGTGGGCCACCCCCGCCCAGTATTTGGCGTTGTCGTGGTCCTCCTCGGGCCGGGTCCCGGTGCCGCCCACGGCCCAGGACTGGGCCGCCTGGGCCTGCTCCGTGGCGGTGGATGCGGCGGTCTGCGCCGTCTGGGCGTCTGTTGACGCCGTCTGTGCCGACGCGGCGGCCTGTTCCTGACTGGCGGCCGCCGCTTCCGCTGACTGTCTGGCCGCCGCCTGGGCTTCCACTGCGGCGGCGGCGCCGTCGGAGGCCAATTGGGCCTGTTTGGTGGCCTGGGCCACAATGCCCGTGGTGGAATCCACGCGCTGGGCTTCCGCCGCCGCCCGGGCGGCTTCGGCATCAACGCGGGCCGACTCCGCTGCGGCGCGGCCCTGCTCCGCCTCCACGCGGGCCAGCTCCTCCCGTGCCCGGCCCGCCTCCTGGGTCCGGCGGGTGTTCTCGCCCTGAATACGGCCCGTCTCGCCGGATTGCCGCAGATATTCGGCGTGTTCCCGCTCCGCTTCCGCCGTCACGCGGGCCTGCTCCGCCGTCACACGGGCCTGCTCCGCCTTGACGCGGGCCTGTTCCGACGCCACGCGGAGTTGTTCCGCCTCCTTGCGGCTGGCTTCCGTGGCATCCAGTCCCACCACCTCGGGAATGAGGGTGTCGTTGAGAAACGCCTGGATGGCCTTGCCGCCCTCGTCAAACTTGGCTTTCAGCTCCGCCGCCGTCAGACCGCCCACGTCGTTGGGCTGGTCGTCCAGGGCGGCGATGATGTCCATGTCCTTGAGGAAGTTGGTGATGATGTTCATATCCTTGGTAAATGGCGTTCCCATCTTATTCCACTACCCCCGTTTCCTTGATGGCCCGCTGCAATGCGCCGTAGCCGCCGCCCTCGGGAATGGGCATGGGCTGGTTGGTATCCAGCACCGGCGTGGCCGCCGACGCGCCCCGCAGCTTTTCAATCAACTCCTGTTTTTTGGTGATATAACCGTTGGGAATGCGCTCCAGATAGTCCACTAGGTCAATCTTGTCCTGGACCAACAGATTGTCGAGGGTCTGCTGGGTGGCGATTTCGGACCAGTAGGCCGACGCGCCCACATCCAGCTGAATGGATACGGGAGCCTGGGCCAGCTGGGAAAAATCAAAGGCCCGGTTAAACTGCTGCTCCGGCAGCGAAATGCCCAGGGGCATGTCCTCGGGCTTTAAATTCATATTGACCTGCACATGACGGATGCCGTAGTAATTGCGCATATGGTCCATGTAGATGCGGCCCAACGATTCAATGGATTTGTAAAGATTCTGCTTGGTGATTTCCATGGGGATGTTGCTGGCCCGCTGGAGGGCCACGATGGCCGAGGTGTTGGTGGGGTTGACGTTGCCCATGGCCACATCGGACGCCCCGAGAAAACTCTGGGTGTAATCGACGGCCAGTTGGATAAACTGGGCAATCTGGGGTGAAATCTGCGCCGGGTCGATGATTTTTGCCACGGCGTTCATATCGCCGCCGTTGACGCCGATGGCCGCACCCACACGGCTGTCCCAGCTGGCAATTCTCGTTTTGTCGTAGACGATTTTGGGGTAGGCCGTGGTCATCAGGGAAATCATGGACATGGCAAACAGCTTGTTGATGAAAATCTGGTTGGGAATCAAACCGGTAATCATGGCCTGACCGTGATAGCAGTCCTGGACATAGTCCCAGTTGAGCCAGACGATGGGATAGAGGGTCAAACCGGTGTCGGTGGCCTTTGCCATCTCCACGGACTGGGTGCAGAGGTATTTCCAGATGGTGCCGGTGTTCCGGTCCCGGTAGAGGTACGTCAGGACGGTAACCTTGTCGTCGGTCATGGCGTCGTGGGGACTGTGGAAGTCCTCATGGTCAGGACCGATGGCTTCCCAGTCGGGACTGCCGCTGTCTTTTGCCAGCTGTTGGGCCTCGTCCACCATCATGCGGCGGCACAGCAGAATATAGGGCTGAGATTGCACGTCGCGGCTGTTGGGATTGCCGAAGTGGACGCGGGTGTTTTCCACCACTTCGGTGACAATTTCACCTTTGACGTTCTGGCCGTTTTCAATGGTGGGGTCAAACCAGGTGTAGAGACAGCCGTCACCGTCCACGGCGGCGTTGCGCATGTACTCCCGCAGCAGGCCCACCAGCTGATTGCGCTCAAAGATGGCGGAAAACTGTTTGTTGAGGATGTCGGCCATCTGGTCGATGTCCCAGAGGTCGAGACGGGAGGTGGATGCCAGGGGCGACGCCTGCATGGCGATATTGTCGGAGGTGACGGTGGCTACCTGAAAAAGGACCACGCGCTTGAGAAAATTGAATACCGGGGTGGGCAGGCCGTTGGATTCGACGCCCTCCCACTGTTTGCCGATGAAAAAGTTTTCGTTTTTGGTCACGGTGTCGTAGAGACCCAGCTCGGTGTTGAATTGAAGCCCGCGTTCGTAGCAGCAGGCCACATGGGAAACGGTGGGCAGTTTGCTCATACGGCGCCGCCCCCTTTCTCAAAGGGGTCATAGGCGAGAATGTTGGCAACCCCGGCGTTGAACCGCTCCATAGCCTGGGCGGCCTGGGGATTGGGCGGCTCCTGGGGCTGGGACGGGGCGGCGGTCTGCCCCTCCAGACGGCCCAAACGCCAGAGAATCAGACAGAGCAGCGCCGTCTGAACGATACAAATCATGGTCATGTCTCCCCACTCCTTTCTAAAAAGATAAAAGTTTTACTCGATTTTTTTCAAAAAATCGCGGAGTCCAGAGGCAGCGCCTCTGGTCGCCCGCCGCAGCGGGCGAAACACCCGCCCCGCGCACGGCGCGAAATCCCCGCTGGCCGCAGCCAGCGAAACACCCGCGCCGCGCACGGCGCGAAATCCCCTGTCGTCCCAAACCGTCCTCCGCAGAGGACGGAATCCATGGGGCCGCCGCGGCGGCCCCATGGTTCCCCGCTCCCGCCTGTGGGCGGGGTGCGGGGAACCATCCCGGACGCGGAATTACTCGCTGTCCACCTTCTCGGCCACAGGGGAGCAGAACTTTTCCCCATCGATGGCGCAGGCACGGACCACGTCGCCGCTCTCCACAGTGACGGCGTCACTGTAGGTCTGGGCGCTGGCGCTGTAACGGGGGTCGCTGCCGTCGATGGTGTACAGCACCGTACCGGTACCGCTGATGGTGGCCTGATGGCCGCTGATGGAAATGGTGGGGGCGGCGCTGACGGTGCCGTTGGCGGCCGCCACATAGATGCCGGCGGCCTTGGAGCCTTTCACAAAGGCATCGAAAATCACGCGGCCCTCCACCAGGTCACCGGAGATGCCGGGGGGGTCGGAGTGAATTTTGTAGTCGTTGAGCTTCATGGGAGAGATGGCGGAGCCCTTGGTGACAATCATAAAATAGACATCCTTGGGCATGTAGCTGGAGGGCACCTTTTTGACGGCCATGCCGTCAAACTCACCGACGATGCCCCGTGCCAGGGCCTCCCGGCCCAGCTTTTCCACGGTCAAAAATTCGTCACAGAGCTTGAGCATCTTGTAATACCCGGCGGTGATGTACAGGGTACGTCCCTCGGTGGGGGCCAATGCTTCATCCAGAGCCACCGTGCCATCCATAATCAGGCCCGCAATGGTGGACTTGTCGGGGGCGGCGGTGAGAGCGGTGATAATACCGGCCTTTTTGGCCCAGACGTTCATACGATAGCGGTCAATATAGGGGGTGACCACCTCGCGAAGCTGCCGCTTGAGGGATGCACCGGCCTGCTTGACGTTGAACTGTTCCCTGGCGTTACCCTTGTCGATGGTGTAGGTGAACGCCTTGTCCTGGGTCATGATGTATTCCTGAAGATTGTCGGTCAGCTCTTGGGGGGTGCCGTAACGGTTGGCGCCGCTGCGGGTGTAATCGTTGAGGGGCGCGGTGTCCACCTCGTAGACCTTGACGGTACGCACGCCGGTGAATTCCATATCCAAATCCTTGGAGAAGGAAGACTGGGTAAAGGAATCCTTGTAAAACCGCTCCTGTGCGGCGGCGGCGTATTTGGTTGCCAGATTGATGGTGTTGCCCATAGTTGGAATACCTCCTGTTTAAAATCAATGGTTTGAAAGACGGGACGGTGGATGAACCGCCGCACCCCGCCGCAGGCGGGAGCGCCGGTCCATGGCTGCTGCCTTGGCAGCAGCCGGGGATTCCGCCATCTGCGGATGGCGGTTTGGGACGATGGGAGATTTCGCCCGCTGCGGCGGGCGGGTATTTCGCGCCGTGCGCGGCGCGACCGGGGGCGCTGCCCCCTGGACCCCTGCAATTTTTTGAAAAAAATTGAGTAAAACTTTTTTCTTAGTCGCTGAGCAGCGCCTCCAGGAACGAGTCCCGTCCGGCATTCTGACCATCGGTTCGCTGAGAACCGATGGTCGTTTGCCGGTTCCGCTCATTATCCTGCTCCGAGCGCAGCTGTTCCCGCAGCTGCCGGTTTTCCTGCCGCAGCTGCCGTTCCCGGTGGCCCCGGTATGCGGACACCAGACTTTTCCCGCTCCGGACCTCCGTCCAGACCTCCGGCGCGATATCCGTCGCCTTCACGCCGGGAAACTCGTTGACAAACTCCCGTACGTCCCGCCGCATGCGCTCCTGCTGTTCCGCATCGGCAGCCGGTACCATCTCCGGCCCCTGATTCTGGATGATTTCTTCCACAGAAAATTCCTCCTTAATAGTAGAGATACCGCAAATCCGGCGCGCCGCCGTGCATAATCTGGTCGTAATCCGGCGGCGCGTCCTCGTCCACCGGTTCCGGCGGCCGCTCCGGCAGCAGCGCCCGGCTGGCTGCAAAATACCGCAGCGCGTCGGGCCGGTGGGTGATGTGGTGTGGCTCCGTGGCCACGTCGGAGGGGTTCCGTTCATCGGCCTGCAACGCCTCCAAATCCTCAATCAGCCCCCGGCAATCCCGGAAAATCACCAGTCCCGGTTTGCCGTCCCGCCGGACCCGCAGCAATTCCTTCAAAGCAAGCCAGCCGGGGACCCGGCTGTTGCCCGCCCGGACCAGCGGCAGACCGCTTTCGGTAAAAATCTCCGCCATGGTCCGGCCTGTGTCCTTTTGGGTGGACCACAAATCCGGCGGGGCCAGCGTCGCTTCGATGCACTCCCCGTCGGGGGTGGACGCCAGGGCCAATTCCGCCGCACGGGAGACAATCAGACCGCTCTGGGCCACTTCCCGGTAGACATAAAATCGCCCCTGAAAATCCACCGCCACCCAAACGCAGGCGAAACAGTCCAGACCGTAGTCAAACGCCCGGTATTTTCGCCACTCCGGCGGGATGGCAAAGGGGGCCACCGTATGCAGCCCACGGGTAAACTCGGAAAAATACTGCCCCGACAATGCGTTCCAATCGCCGTCCCGGTGGGCTTTGCGGACCGATTCCGGCAGATTGTCCAGCATGGCGGCATAGCCCGGCGAGGAGTGCAACAGGTCGGCGTTATCGGTGAATCGGGCCGGGATAAAAATGTAATCATCGGGGTTTTCCCCCGGACGGAATCGCCCGTCGATAAACAGCCGTTTGACCCACTGATGGCCCACGCCGCCGGGGTTACACGTCAGATAGAACCGTTTGGGAATGTCGTTGACGCCCCGGAGACAGCCGCCCATGCCGCGGAATTCGCTTTCGGTAAACTGGGTCGCCTCGTCCATAAAAATCCAGTCGAACTCTTGCCCCTGATATTCGCCCTCCACGGTGGCCCGGTCGTTGGGCAGGTGGCCGAATTTGATGGACGAGCCGTTTTGAAACAGCACCATATTACTGCTGCCGTTATACCGTCCCACCTCCGCCGGAATCAGCTTGACCAGCGGAGTAATGAGGGAGTTTTCCATATCCCGGTACGTCCGCCGGATGATAAGGATACGGATACCCGGCCACCGCAGCGCACCGCCCACGGCTTTCGTCCGGACCGCCCAGGATTTCCCGCCGCCTCTGGCGCCGCCGTAACAGGTATACAGCTTCCGGCTTGCAAAAAAACGCCGCTGCGGCTCCGAATTGGGCCGCCCCAAATCCACCTGGACCGGCTGCTGCGGCATCGTATCACCTCCTGCATGGGGATTTCGCTGGCTGCGGCCAGCGGGATTTCGCCCGTTACGACGGGCGGGGGGATTTCGCGCCGTGCGCGGCGCGGGGGTTTCGCCCGTTACGACGGGCGGGGGGATTTCGCGCCGTGCGCGGCGCGGGGGTTTCGCCCGTTGCGACGGGCGACCGGGGCTTTGCCCCTGGACCCCACAATTTTTTTGAAAAAAAATTGAGTAAAAACTTTTAATGTTGGGATTTTGAGTTTTTTATAGTGGTTTGGTGCGGTGGTTCTCAAGGGGTGCGGCAGGGTTCTCAATCCATGCTTCGCATTGTTGCGGTGAGAGGGCCAAAGGCCCCTCAGCCCCGCCGGTGGTGTGGTACATGGGGTACGGGTTCGCCGGAATGTGCCGGTCATCGTCACCCCGCACCGCACGGCGGCACACGCAGGTGCCGCCCTACAATCCTGTACGGACTGCCCATATGGTTCGTAGGGCGGGACCTATGTGTCCCGCCGCCGATACGCACCGCTCCAAATATTTCTCCCAAAAACATCTACAGGGGATGGTATCCAAAATTGGATACCATCCCCTGTTTTCCGCTAAAAGAGGGCCGAGTCCCTCAGTCCGTCAAATCTTCTTGAGTTCTTTCAGGCATCTGGCGCAGACATTCTTGCCCTTGTAGTTGGTGATGTCTCTGGCGTCGTTGCAGAAAATGCAGGAGGGCTCGTATTTGCGCAGCACAATGGCCGAGCCGTCCACATAGATTTCCAACGAATCCTTCTCTGCGATGTCCAGAGTGCGACGCAGCTCAATGGGCAGCACAATCCGGCCAAGCTCGTCGACCTTTCTGACGATTCCGGTAGATTTCATGTTCTTTTCCTCCACGGGGTGAATTATGTCCAACAGGACTTCTCTATTGTACACCGGCTTCCTATATTTGTCAATGCGACAAAATCTCATATTTTTCTAAAAATAACAAAATTTTTTCTTAAGATTGTCATAAGACTTTTTGATTGCGCATAGGGTATTTCATAAGAAATGGAGGGGTTCCCCATGGCTATGTCGGTCATTTGGTTGCTGTTATCCGTATGCTCCATCGTCTACGCGCTAATTAGTAATTGTACGAAAGTCTTAGGGACATCTGTCCTGGATGGGGCTGCTTCGGCCATTACCCTCTCCCTGTCTCTGGCAGGGAGTCTGTGCCTGTGGAGCGGTCTTTTGAAGGTCATGGAACGCAGCGGCATTACGGCTCTGCTTGCCCGTCTGCTGCGGCCCATATTGGGGCGGCTGTTTCCCCAATCGTCTCAGGACCCGGAGGCGTTGGGCCACATCAGCGCCAACGTGTCCGCCAATCTCCTGGGCCTGGGCAATGCGGCCACCCCCGCCGGTGTGGCCGCCGCCAAACGGATGCGGCAGCTGTCCGGCTCGTCCACGGCGTCCCATGAGCTGTGCCGGTTTCTGGTGCTCAATACGGCCTCGGTCCAACTGCTGCCCACCACCGTGGCCGCCATCCGGGCGGCGGCGGGGTGTGAGACGCCCTTTGATATTCTGCCTGCCGTCTGGCTTACTTCCATCTGTGCGCTGGCGGTGGGTCTGCTGGCGGCGCGGCTGTTCCAACGGCTGGGGAGGGATTGACGGTGCTGGATTTGCTGATTCCCCTGATTATGGTGGCGGTGGCCCTGGTGGGTCTGTCCCGGAAACAGGATGTCTACGGACTGTTGGTGGAGGGGGGCCGGGACGGTCTGCGGGTGCTGGCGTCCATTGTCCCGGCGCTGGTGATGCTGCTGTCCGCTACCTCCATGCTGCGGGCATCGGGGGCCATGGACGCGTTGGCCGCGTTTCTCAGTCCGGCTCTGCGGTATGTGGGCATTCCGCCGGAGGTGGCGCCCCTGCTGGTGGTGCGGCCCATCAGCGGCAGCGCCGCGCTGGCGTTGGGGGCGGACCTCATCGCCGCCTATGGAGCCGATTCCACCGTGGGCCGGACCGCGGCCATTCTGTTGGGCTCCACGGAGACCACCTTTTACGCCGTGTCGGTGTATTGCGGCGCGGCGGGTATTTCCAAAACCCGGTATGCCATTCCGGCGGCCTTGCTGGCCGATTGTACGGGATTTCTGGTGGCGTCGTGTACCGCACGATGGTTGTTTTAAATCCAACGAACCGATGTCGAAAAAAGTCGATTGCAAAAAAATTTAAAAAAAATTTTTCCAGAAACCTTAATTTAACTTTAAATTGGTCGATATGGAGGTAGTCCCGTCGGACGGGATATCCATTCTTATGGAGAAAAATTGGAGGAGACACAATATGAAACAGAGATTGTTCAAAGTATTTGCACTGCTGCTGACCCTGATTGCTGTGATGAGCCTGGTGGCCTGCGGCGGCGGCGATTCCAAGAATACCGACCTGACCGGCACCACCTGGGCCCTGAGCGGCGGTTCCCAGGGCGACACCACCGTGGACAAGGCCACCCTGGAAACCCTGCTGGGCGGCGAAATGACCTTTACCTTTGCTGAGGAAGGCAAAGTCACGATGGCCATGAGCGGTGTGGAAGCGGAAGGCACCTGGACCCAGGACGGCGACAAAGTGACCGTGGAAGCAGGCGGCCAGTCCAACACCATGACCATTGATGGTGATAAGCTGCTGCTGGAGCAGGGCGACATCACCGTGGAGTTCACCAAGAAGTAAGTACATCAAATACGTCCGACTGGATACCGTGGGACGTCCTGCCAGAAAGGAGGCAGGACGTCCCTTTTTGTATTGCATCGGGGGCAAGCCCCCGTCCTACACGGTCGGAACGTATCAACCCGTCATGTGGTTTTCAGTGCATACCCCCGGCGGGACACATAGGTCCCGCCCTACGAACCACATGGGCAGTCCGTTGGTGTCTGTAGGGCGGCACCTGCGTGTGCCGCCGTGCAGAATACGGGATGGTTCCCCACCGCACCGGGATGAGCCCATACCGCCCCATGCACCATCTCCCGGCGGGGCTGAGGGGCCGAAGGCCCTCTCACCGCAACAATGCGAAGCATGGATTGAGAACCTTACCGCACCCATTCAGAGCCACCGCACCAAACCACTAAAAAAACTTAAAATCCCAAAATTTAAAAGTTTTACTCGATTTTTTTCAAAAAATCGCAGGGGTCCAGGGGGCGGCGCCCCCGGTCGCTGGCCGCAGCCAGCGAAACCCCCTCCCGCCGCAGCCAGCGAAACTCCCGCCCCGCGCACGTCGTGAAACTCCCCCGTTCTTCTTTACACGGCACGGCTTTTTTGGTATGATAAGCAGTACGATTACAAAAGAGAAAGGAATTTCTTTTTATGGAAAAGTTATTGGATTTGATATCAGCGACGGTGTCGGGCGCGTTTGCGGCAGCGGGCTATGACAGAGCGTTGGGCCGGGTGACGGTGTCGAACCGTCCGGACCTGTGCCAGTTCCAGTGCAACGGGGCCATGCCGGCGGCGAAGCAGTACCGGAAAGCGCCCATTGCCATCGCCAATGAGGTGGTGGCCCAGCTGCAAACGGACGAGATGTTCTCCAAAGTGGAAGCGGTCAATCCCGGTTTCATCAACCTGAACCTGTCGGAAACGGCCCTGGCCGATTACGTGGGCCAGATGAAGCAGGACAGCCGGTTCGGCGTGCCGCTGGCGGAGAAAGAAAAGACCATCGTCATCGACTACGGCGGACCCAACGTGGCAAAGCCCCTGCACGTGGGCCATCTGCGTTCGGCCATCATTGGCGAGAGTATCAAGCGCATTTACCGGTATTTCGGCCACAAGGTCACCGGCGATATCCATATGGGCGACTGGGGCTTGCAGATGGGCCTGATTATCGCGGAGGTCCAGGAGCGTCACCCGGAGCTGCCCTATTTCGATGATAACTTTACGGGCGAATACCCCAAAGAGGCCCCGTTTACCATTTCCGAGCTGGAGGAAATCTACCCTGCCGCCAGCGCCAAATCCAAGGAGGATGCAGCCTTTGCGGAAAAGGCCCATACGGCCACCTACCTGCTGCAAACGGGCAAGCGGGGCTATAAAGCCATGTGGGACCATATCATGGCCGTGTCCGTGGCGGATTTAAAGAAAAACTACGCCAAACTGAACGTAGAGTTTGACGCCTGGCTGGGCGAGAGCGACGCCCAACCCTTTATCGAGCCCATGCTGGCCGATATCAAGGAAAAGGGCCTGTGCCGCGAGAGCGAGGGCGCACTGGTGCTGGACGTCCAGGAGGAGACGGACACCAAGGAGGTGCCGCCGTGCATTCTGGTGAAATCCGACGGCGCGACGCTGTACGCCACCACCGATTTGGCTACCCTGGTCCAGCGGGAACGGGATTTCCACCCGGACAAGGTCCTGTATGTGGTGGACAAGCGCCAGAGTTTGCACTTTGAGCAGGTGTTCCGTGCCGCCCGCAAGGCGGGGATTGTGCGTCCGGAAACGGAATTGCAGTTCCTGGGCTTCGGCACCATGAACGGCAAGGACGGCAAACCGTTCAAGACCCGCGAGGGTGGCGTCATGCGTCTGGAGCGGCTGATTCGGGAAGTGACGGAGTTCGTCTATGCCAAGATTCAGGAGAACAACATTGTCGAGGGTGACGCGGCCATGGAGACCGCCGGTAAAATCGCCCTGGCCGCGCTGAAATACGGCGACCTGTCCAATCTTGCCACCAAGGATTATATTTTTGATTTGGACCGTTTCTCCGCCTTTGAGGGCAACACCGGCCCGTATATTCTCTATACCATTGTGCGTATCAAGTCCATTCTCAGCAAGTACCAGGGCGACGTATCCGCCGCGACGATTCAGCCCGCCGCCAACGATGCCGCACGGGACCTGATGCTGGCGCTGACCCGTTTTGCCGACAATCTGATTCTCTGCTGCCGCGACAGCGCCCCCAACATTCTCTGTGCCTATATTTACGAGCTGGCCGGCTACGCCAACAAATTCTATCACGAGACCAAGATTCTCACCGAGGAGGACCCCCAGAAGCAGGCCGGTTACATCGCCCTCATCGATTTGACCCGCGCCGTTCTGGAACAGTCCATCGACCTGCTGGGCTTCTCTGCGCCGGAGAAAATGTAAGTCTCGTACAAAGGGAGTTTCGCCCGCTGCGGCGGGCGGGTGTTTCGCTGGCTGCGGCCAGCGGGAGTTTCGCGCCTTGCGAGGCGCGGGTATTTCGCCCGCTGCGGCGGGCGACCGGGGGCGCCGCCCCCTGGACCCCTGCGATTTTTTGAAAAAAATCGAGTAAAACTTTTCAATTTTGGGATTTTGAGTTTTTTTAGTGGTTTGGTGCAGTGGTTCTGAATGGG
>DVJJ01000140.1 GCA_018716875.1 Candidatus Avoscillospira avistercoris | reverse complement strand
CATCGTCTTGCTATCTGCTCCGCATCCTGCATCAACTTGTAAAACGGTCAATAAGAGTAGTAAAAGTAAGTATTTGCTATATAGACTCTGTTAAACGCTGTACGGGCCTGGGGCCCGTCTCTCTCCGCCGGAACGGGGGGAGTTTCCCCATGTCACAGCGAATTTGCGTGTTTTACAGACAGTATGCCGCCGCATACTGTCTGTTTTTTTATGATTCTGAGAGAATGGACCGTCCTCCCCGGAAGGACGGCAGGGGGTACACCTATGGGCGAGAAACTGAGACTGTACGACTTCAACAATCTGACCAAGGCGCTGAGCTTCAATATTTACGATGTCTGTTACGCCAAAACGCCGCGGGAACAGCGGGATTACATTGCCTACATCGACGAGCAGTACAATTCGGAACGGCTCACGGGCATCCTCACCACGCTGACCGATATGATTGGCGCAAAGATTCTTAACATTGCCAAGCAGGATTATGAGCCGCAGGGAGCATCAGTGACGATTCTCATTGCGGAAAGTTCCATGATTCCCGCCGGGGAGACCCAGCTGGCTCATCTGGACAAGAGTCATGTGACGGTCCACACCTATCCGGAGTACCATCCGGAGACCAGTCTGGCCACCTTCCGCGTCGATATCGACGTTGCCACCTGCGGCGAGATTACGCCCCTTTCCACACTGGACTATCTGATTGGCTCCTTTGACTCCGATATTATTACCATGGACTACCGGGTCCGGGGCTTTACGAGAGATGTGGGCGGCCGGAAGCTGTTTATGGACCACCGGGTGGCCTCCATTCAGGATTACATCAGCGAGGACATTCTCCACGCCTACGACGCCGTAGATATGAACGTTTACGCCGCCAATCTGTTCCACACCCGCATGATGCGCAAGGACATCGATTTGCAGAACTATCTGTTCAAGACTGATGTCTATGAGCTGCCGCCCAAAATCCGGCTGGAAATCACCAACAATATCTCACGGGAGATGATTGAGATTTTCAGCGGGCAGAATATTTATTGATGCCCCGTTCTCATGAAATCGGTTCGCCATCCCCCGCAGGGGGCGTCGAACCGATGGCGGCTGTGTGCAGCCGCCGGGGATTCCGCCATCTGCGGATGGCGGTTTTGGACGATGGGGTGTTTCGCCCGCTGCGGCGGGCGGGTGTTTCGCGCCGTGCGCGGCGCGGGTATTTCGCTGGCTGCGGCCAGCGACCGGGGCGCTGCCCCCTGGACTCCGCAATTTGGGCAACGCGCCGCCGGTTGGCAAGAGGTGTCGGCGAGGAATTTTGTGTCAGAGCAAGGCGCAGCTTCGCCGCCATACTGGATGTATGGCAAGAAGCTGGGCCGCAGCTATGGCGCAAAAGGCCCAGCGACACCCGCAGACACACCGGTGGTAAGTTGCCCCACAGAAAAAAATTGAGTAAAACTTTTAACTTTGTTTGCTGGGAGGGGGATTATTTCCTTGAAAATCCTGGATCAGACCCGGGCGCCCATTTATGAGGCGTTGGAAAACTTCCGCAAAATGCGGGTGGTACCCTTCGACGTGCCCGGCCACAAACGGGGCCGCGGCAATCCGGAGCTAACCCGGCTTCTGGGCGAAACCTGCGTCAACATGGATGTCAACTCCATGAAACCCCTGGACAACCTGTGTCACCCCGTCTCCGTCATCAAGGAGGCCGAGGAACTGGCCGCCGACGCTTTCGGCGCGGCCTATGCCTATTTAATGGTCGGCGGCACCACCTCCGCCGTCCAGAGCATGGTGCTCTCCACCGTCAAGCGGGGCGACAAAATCATTTTGCCCCGCAACGTCCACCGCAGCGTCATGGGCGCTCTGGTTCTCTGCGGCGCCATTCCCGTTTATGTCAATCCCCAATGTGACAGCCGCCTGGGCATCCCCCTGGGGATGCGGGCCTGTGAGGTGGCCGACGCCATCCGCCGCAACCCCGACGCCAAAGCCGTGCTGGTCAACAATCCCACCTATTACGGCATCTGTTCCGATCTCCGGGCCATCGTCAAGCTGGCCCACGACGCCGGGATGCTGTGTCTGGCCGATGAGGCCCACGGCACTCACTTCTATTTCAGCGACAAGCTGCCCGTCTCCGCCATGGCCGCCGGGGCCGACCTGGCCGCCGTCTCCATGCACAAGTCCGGCGGCAGCCTGACCCAGTCCAGCCTGCTTTTGATGGGCCCCAACGTCCACGCCGGGTACGTCCGGCAGATCATCAATCTGACCCAGACCACCTCCGGCTCCTATCTGCTGCTCAGCAGTCTCGACATTGCCCGCCGCAATCTGGCCTTGCGGGGCAAGCAGGAGTTTGAACGGGTCATTGATCTGGCCAACTATGCCCGCTCCGAGATCAACGACATCGGTGGATATTACGCCTACTCCAGCGAGCTCATCAACGGCGAGAGCATTATCGATTTTGACGTCACAAAACTGTCGGTCAACACGCTGGAAGTGGGTCTGGCCGGTATCGAAGTCTATGACCTGCTGCGGGATGAATACGACATTCAGATTGAGTTTGGCGACCTGGGTAACATTCTGGCCTATCTGTCCATCGGTGACCGGCCCCGCGAGGTGGAGCGGCTGGTCAGCGCCTTGAGCGAGGTACGCCGCCGCTTTGGCAAGAGCCGCGCCGGTTTGATGGAGCAGGAGTACATTGAGCCGGAGGTGGCCGTGTCGCCCCAGGTGGCATTCTACGCCGAAAAGGAATCGCTGCCCATTGAGGACACGGCGGGCCGTGTTTGCAGTGAATTTGTCATGTGCTATCCCCCCGGCATTCCCATTCTGGCCCCCGGTGAGCGGATTACAAAGCCCATTCTCGACTATATCGCCTACGCCAAGGCCAAGGGCTGCTCCATGACCGGCCCCGAGGATGCCGACATTCTCCGCCTGAACGTACTGACCAGGGAGGAAGCATAAATGGAATTTTGGTTTTCCGAAAAACATTCCAACGACGCCAAGTTCTCCATCCGCGTCAACCGCCAGCTCTACAGCGGCCAGAGCGATTTCCAGCGGATTGATGTCTTTGAGTCCCAGGAGTTCGGCCGTTTTCTGACGCTGGACGGCTATATGATGCTGACAGAACGGGACGAATTTATCTACCATGAGATGATTACCCATGTGCCCATGGCCGTTCACCCCCACGTCCGGGATGTGCTGGTCATCGGCGCGGGCGACGGCGGCGTAATCCGTGAGCTGTGCCGGTACGACGATATTGCGCACATCGACATGGTGGAAATCGACGAGGAAGTGGTCCGGGTCTGCCGGGAATTTCTGCCCAAGACCGCCTGTTCCCTCGACGACCCCCGCGTCACCATCCACTATGCCGACGGCCTCAAGTTCATCCGCTCCAAGGAGAACTGTTACGATTTGATTATTGTCGATTCCACGGACCCCTTCGGCCCCGGCGAGGGCCTCTTTACCAGGGAGTTCTACGGCAACTGCTATAAGGCATTGCGGGATGACGGCATTATGGTCAATCAGCACGAAAGCCCCTTTTATGACGAGGACGCCGTGGCCTGTCAGCGGGCCCACAAGCGGATTGTGGAGTCCTTCCCCATCAGCCGGGTTTATCAGGCCCATATCCCCACGTACCCCTCGGGCCACTGGCTGTTCGGGTTTGCGTCCAAGAAATATCATCCCCTCAAGGATTTGGACGCCGACCGCTGGAACCAGCGGGGCCTCCACTGCTGGTACTATACCACCATGCTCCATCGGGGAGCGTTCTATATTCCCGCCTATGTAGAGGAGTTGTTGAAGCATGTTGAAGCCGCAGATTGACACCTATATGGCCTGTGACTGCGAAAGCAGCGCGGCCCGCACCGTGTTATTCGGCGCGCCCTTTGATTCCACCACCTCCAACCGTCCCGGCACCCGCTTCGGCCCCAACGCCCTGCGGCGGGAGTCCTACGGTCTGGAGACGTACAGCCCCTATCAGGACCGGGACCTGCTGGATGCCCATGTGCTGGATTTGGGAGACCTGGAGCTGTCCATGGGCAGCTCCCAGCTGGCCCTGAACGATATCGAAGCCCAGGCGGCGGCCATTCTGGCCGCGGGCAAGCGGCCTTTTCTCATTGGTGGTGAACACTTGGTGACGTTGGGCGCGTTCCGGGCCGTCCAGAAGCAATACCCGGATGTGACCATCATTCATTTCGACGCCCACGCTGATCTCCGCCAGGAATATTTGGGCGTGGAGCTGTCCCATGCCTGCGTTCTGCGGCGCTGCTGGGACTTGATTGGCGACGGGAAAATTTATCAGTTCGGCATCCGGTCCGGTGACCGCTCGGAATGGGTTTGGGGCAAGGACCATGTCAGCACCCATCCCTTTGATTTTGACGGCCTGGAAACCCTGGTGGAGCAGTTGGGGGACAAGCCCGTTTACTTCACCGTGGATCTGGATGTGCTGGACCCGTCGGTGTTCCCCGGCACCGGCACGCCGGAGCCCGGCGGCGTCTCCTTTGACGCCCTGCGGAAAGCCGTCACGCTGGTCTGCAACCGCTGTCATATCGTCGGCTGCGACGTCAACGAGTTAAGCCCCCACTATGACCCCACCGGTGCTTCCAACGCCGTGGCGGCCAAGGTGGTCCGCGAAATGCTTTTGGCTATGAACGACAACTTCTAAAGTCTTCTTCGGGGGCGCTGCCCCCGTACCCCCAGCTGCCCCGCGCACGGGGCGAAATCCCCAAAAACCATATTGTTTGAAGGAGGAACTTCCCATGTCCAAGGTTCTGATTATCGGCTGCGGCGGCGTAGCCGGCGTGGTCATCCACAAGTGCTGCCAGAACAGCGACGTTTTCACCGAGATTTGCATTGCCAGCCGCACCGTTTCCAAGTGCGACGCCATCAAGGCGGAGCTGGAGGGCAAGACCAAGACGAAGATCACCACGGCCCAGGTGGATGCCGACAAGGTCGATGAAGTCGTGGCCCTGATCAAAAAGGTCCAGCCCGATCTGGTTATGAATATCGCCCTGCCCTACCAGGATTTGACCATCATGGACGCCTGCCTGATCTGCGGCGTCAACTACCTGGACACCGCCAACTATGAGCCGGAGAACACCGACGATCCTGAGTGGCGGGCCATCTACGAGAAGCGCTGCAAGGAGGAGGGCTTTACGGCCTACTTTGACTACTCCTGGCAGTGGGCGTACAAGGAGAAATTCAAGAAAGCCGGTCTCACGGCTCTGCTGGGCACCGGCTTTGACCCCGGCGTGACCCAGGCCTACTGTGCCTACGCTCAGAAGCACCTCTTTGACCAGATCGATACCATCGACATTCTCGACTGCAACGGCGGCGACCACGGCTATCCCTTTGCCACCAATTTCAACCCGGAGATCAACCTCCGCGAAGTCTCCGCCCCCGGCTCCTACTGGGAGGATGGCCATTGGGTGGAAATTCCCGCCATGTCCATTAAGCGGGAGTACGATTTTGACCAGGTGGGCCACAAGGATATGTACCTGCTGCACCATGAGGAAATCGAGTCTCTGGCCAAGAACATTCCCGGCGTCAAGCGTATCCGGTTCTTTATGACCTTCGGTCAGTCCTACCTGACCCATATGAACTGTCTGGAAAATGTGGGCATGCTGTCCACCACCCCCATTGAATTTGAGGGCCATCAGATTGTTCCCATCCAGTTCCTCAAGGCCCTGCTGCCCGACCCGGCTTCCCTCGGCCCCCGCACCGTGGGCAAGACCAACATTGGCTGTATCTTCACCGGCAAGAAGGACGGCAAGGAGAAGACCGCTTATATCTACAACGTCTGCGACCATCAGGAGTGCTACAAGGAAGTGGGCTCCCAGGCCATCAGCTACACCACCGGCGTACCGGCCATGATCGGCGCCATGATGATGCTCACCGGCAAATGGACCAAGCCCGGCGTCTACACCGTGGAGGAGTTCGATCCGGACCCCTACATGGACGCCCTGAACCAGTGGGGCCTGCCCTGGCAGATTAACGACAACCCGGTGTTGGTGGACTGATTCATGAGCGATGCCATTCGCACCCCCTATTTCGTCGTGGACGAGGGGCTTTTGCGGAAGAATCTGGAGCTTTTAAAGCAGGTGCAGGAGGAGGCGGGCTGCCGCATCCTCCTGGCCCAGAAAGCCTTTTCCATGTTCTACTGCTACCCCCTGATTGCGTCGTATCTCTGCGGCACCACGGCCAGCGGGCTCTATGAGGCCCGGCTGGGCAAGGAGCAATTCGGCGGGGAAACCCATGTGTTCTCCCCGGCCTACCGGGCCGACGAGTTCGAGGAGCTTTTGACCTACGCCGACCACTTTGTGTTCAACAGCCCCAATCAGCTGCGGAAGTTCGGCCCCCGTGCCAGAGCCGCGGGGAAAAGCGTGGGATTGCGGACCAATCCCCGCTGTTCCACCCAGGAGGGCCATGCTATCTATGACCCCTGCGCCCCCGGCTCCCGGCTGGGCACGACGCTGGAGAACTTCGACGAGGATTTGCTGCCCCTGCTGGACGGTCTCCACTTCCACACCCTCTGTGAGCAGAATTCCGACGATTTGGAGACGACGCTGGAAGCCTTCGAGGAACAGTTCGGCAAGTATCTGCCCGAGATGCAATGGCTGAACCTGGGCGGCGGCCACCACATCACCCGGTCCGACTATGACGTGGAACGGCTGGTGCGGCTGGTGAAAGGGCTGCGGGAGCGGTACAATGTGACCGTCTACCTGGAGCCGGGAGAAGCTGTCGTGCTGAACAGCGGCTTTCTGGTGACGGAAGTCCTGGAGGTCCTCCACAACGATCTGGATATTGCCATTCTGGACACCTCCGCCGCCTGCCATATGCCCGATGTGCTGGAAATGCCCTACCGTCCGCCCCTGCTGGGCAGCGGGGAAGCCAACGAGAAAGCCTATACCTACCGTCTGGGCGGCCCCACCTGTCTGGCCGGCGACATCATCGGGGATTACTCCTTTGACGCGCCGCTGACGGAGGGCACGCGGCTGACCTTCGGAGACATGGCCCTGTACACCATGGTCAAGACCAACACCTTCAACGGCATGCCCCTGCCCGCCATCGTCTGGCGGGACCTGGACGGCAAGGAAACGGTGGTCCGCCAGTTCGGCTATGAGGACTTCGCCTCCCGCCTTTCCTGACATGGTGTATTATATCCTGTGGATACAACCAGTTATTTCCAATTTTCAACAGACCAACGGCGGCAAGCCCCTGTTATCAAGGGCTGCCGCCGTGTTGTTTAGAAGAAAAAATTTTACAATTGTCAACTTTTTTTGCGCCGGCCTGTGGATAACTGCCCTCCGGCGCTCTTTCTTTCTTTTTCTTCTTTCTTTCTGGTTATAATTTATTTATTATTATTATTATTTTATTATTACTAGGGTGCCAAATTGACACCGCTATAGGGTCCCATTCGGCCCCTATGATGGGTCAATATCGCCCCAATGGTTCCAGTTCTCCACAGTTTGTGCACAACTTCCCAACAGGGTTATCCACAAAGTCAATATCAACACGCCAAGGGTAGATTTATTCACAATCTTGGGGTACAATAGCTGTAAAACTGCAAGGAAGTGTGGTTACCATGTTTTTTGACTATTACTACCTGGTTCTGGTGCTGCCCGCGGTGATTTTCGCCATGTGGGCCAGCAGCCGCGTCAACGGAACCTTTCGCAAGTATTCCCAGCAGCATTCCCGCCGCCGTCTCACCGGCGCCGACGCTGCCCGTATGGTTCTGGACGCCAACGGTCTGCGCAATGTCCGCATTGAGCGCATCGGCGGCAATCTGACAGACCACTACGACCCCCGGACCAACGTCATTCGCCTGTCGGATTCGGTCTACAGCAACACCTCCACCGCCGCCATCGGCGTGGCGGCCCATGAGGCGGGCCACGCCATCCAGTATGCCGTGGGCTACGGCCCCATCAAGCTGCGGGCCGCCATTATCCCCATCACCAACATCGGCTCCAAACTGGCTCTGCCCCTGATTCTCATTGGTCTGCTGTTTATCTCCGGAGAGCTGGGCGTCCAGCTGGCCTATGCCGGCATCGCCTGTTTTGCGCTGTCCACGGTGTTCCAGCTGGTGACGCTGCCCACAGAGTTCAACGCCAGCCGCCGGGCCTTGGCCGCGCTGGAATCGGGCCATCTGCTGGACGATGACGAAATGGTGGGCGCGAGAAAAACGCTGTCTGCCGCCGCTATGACGTATGTGGCGGCCCTGGCCGTGTCCCTGGCCCAACTGCTGCGTCTGCTGCTGATTGTGGGCGGACGCCGCCGCAATGATTAACGCTCTATGCATCCACTCAGGAGGTGAAGACGGTGCGCAAACGACTGCTGCACCTGCTGCTGTGCGCGGCTCTGGTGCTGTCCCTGCTGGCGGTCCCCACCGCCGGGGCATCCAATCTGGCCTTTGTGGCCGTCAATGACACCATTCCCCTGACCCTGTCCGGCGGGGAACTGCCCTTTTACACCAACGGGGTATGCTATGTGCCCTATACGGTGTTTTCTTCGGTGGATATCTACCCGATTTATTCGGCTTCGGCCAATACGGTGACGCTGACGGACCGCACGGGCCGTCTGATCTATGACCTGAACGGCGGCAGCGTCACCGATGAAAACAACACCACCCAGCCCATGGGCGCGATACTGCGAAACGGCGTGATTTTCCTGCCCGCCGCCTTTTCCGCCACCCATTTCGGCGTCCAGTGCACCGTCCTCACCAGTGCCGGGGGCTATACGGTGGTACGCTTCACCACCGGCAGTCAGGTCTATGATGACAGTCTGTTTATCACCAAGGCGGAAAACCTCATTGCCTACCGGGTGGAACAGTACGAATCCGCCCAATCGAAGCCGGAACAGCCCAGCCAGCCGGAGACCTCCACGCCGACCACCCCCACCACGCCCCAGCAGCCGGGTACGACGACGGACCCGGAGGAGCCGGAGGAGGGCGAACCGGTGACGGTCCATCTGGCCATCACCGACGGGGCCACCATGGCCGAATCGCTGGCGCTGCTGCAAGCGGAAACGCTGCCTGCTGTGTTTTTCTTCACGGAACAGGAGCTATTGGAGCAGCCTGACCTGGTCCGACAGCTCACCGTGTCCGGATATTCCATCGGTCTGACGGTGGACAGCCGCGACGAGCGGCCCTTGGAAGAAGCGCTGCGGGCGGCCAATGACGCTCTGGACGCGGTTTTGGGCCGTAAAACACTGCTCTGTCTGCTGCCCGATACGGCGGAGGCCGCAGCGTTGGAGGACCGGTACTGTGTCTACTACCGGCCGTCGGTACGGCTGACCGCCACCGCGGCAGCCAAATCCCACGGGGAATCGGTGCTGCTAATCTGTGACAGCACCCAGCTGTCGGCGGGTCTGACGATTTTACAGGAAGCCGAGGCGAAGTTTGCCCAGCTGACGGAAACCACCGTGTTGTCGTAAGTCTACACCTAAATGACCATCCGTCCCGTATATCCGAAAGGTAGGAAATCGGCTGAAAAAACAGGCTATTTCCACGCTCTTGGAATTGTGGTAAAATGATAAGTACGAAGAGACAAATCGGAAGTTGCGGAGGAAAATATGATTTGTAAAATAAGAAAATGGTTATTGTCAGATGCGGAAGATTTGACCGTGGCTATATCCAATAAAAAAGTTCAGGACAATCTTCGAGATGGCATACCATATCCTTATACAGTACAAGATGGAATAAATTTTATTTCTGCTATGCTTTCTGCTGATGAAAATGACACCTTTGCTTTTGCTATTACGGTAGATGAAAAAGCAATCGGCAGTATTGGCGTTTATCGTCAGGAAAATATACATAGACAAACTGCCGAGTTAGGATATTATATTGCAGAAGAATACTGGGGCAAAGGAATTATGACCGAAGCCATAAAACAAATTTGCCAACATGTTTTTCAAAAGAGTGATATTATTCGTATCTATGCAGAACCTTTTGCTTACAACATAGCATCGTGTAGGGCGCTTGAAAAAGCAGGTTTTCAATACGAAGGGACATTGAGAAACAATGCTGTAAAAAATGGAAAAGTTATTGATATGAAAATGTATTCCATACTGAATACGGAACTGTAACTTCCCATTTATCGGGCAGACAAGGCGGGAGAGCGTGGAACTATCCACACAAGAACGCTTGAAAGACCTGCGTGTAGAGCGCGGCTTAACGCTGGAACAGCTTGCAGAGAAAATCCATCTCTCCAAGTCTGCTTTAGGCAGTTACGAGGGGGATAATCTCAAGGACATCAGCCATTATGCCCTTATTGAGTTGGCAAAGTTTTACGAAGTGACCGTTGATTATCTGCTGGGCCGTTCTCAAACAAGAAATCACCCAAACGCC
>DVJJ01000139.1 GCA_018716875.1 Candidatus Avoscillospira avistercoris | reverse complement strand
CGGGCCTGGAGCGTTGCGAAAGCGTAGCTCGCCATGTTCTCACCTCTTTTCTGCTTGCGGGCATAAAAAAACTTAGCTTGCCGGGTGCCAGATTTTGCAATCTGGACCCTGCAAACTAAGTGTAGTGGGTGCCTACGAAAAAAGATTGTAAAAAACACTTGCAAAATAGAGACACTTATGCTATCATAGCTAGGCATGACAAGATAAGGGCAATATGTCCTTTTACGATTATCCAGAAAGAGGTGAACAAAATGAAGGAAGGTATCCATCCCAACTACGAGCAGACGACGATTCGTTGCGCTTGCGGTGCAGTGATCGAGACAGGTTCTACCAAGCAGGACATCAAGGTTGAAATCTGCTCCAAGTGTCACCCTTTCTATACCGGCAAGCAGAAGCTGGTTGACACTGGTGGACGCGTTGAGCGCTTCAACAAGAAGTTCGGCCTCAAGTAATCCGCACCCAAAGCCCGCACCGATTCGGTGCGGGCTTTTTTGAATTTTACGACAAAAAACCTCAGAAAAAACTCCCATAAAGGAGGTATTTTATGCTGAAATCTGAACAGACCGCCATTGAAAAGGCCGTGCTGGTGGGCCTCAACGCCGATGTGTTCACCAAGGAGGAGACGGCCACCGACGCCACCTTGGATGAGCTGGAAGCGCTGCTGGAAACGGCCGGCGGCCAGTGTACCGCCAAGGTGCTCCAGAACCGCCACACCCCCGACCCCCACAGCTTCATCGGCGAGGGTAAGGTGGACGAGGTCAAGCAGCTTTTGGAGACCACCGAGGCCACCATGGCCATTTTTGACAACGATCTCTCTCCGTCTCAGAACCGGGCGCTGGAAAAACTTTTGGGCGTCACGGTTTTGGACCGCAGCGCCTTGATTCTCGATATTTTCGCCCAGCGGGCCAAGACGAAAGAGGGCCGCTTGCAGGTGGAGCTGGCCCAATATAAATATCTGCTGCCCCGTCTGGCGGGTATGTGGACCCACCTGGAACGGCAGGAAGGCGCCATTGGCTCCCGCGGCCCCGGTGAGACCCAGCTGGAGACGGACCGCCGGATTATCCGCAGCCGCATTACCCGGCTGGAACAGGAATTGAAGGAGGTCCGCAAGGTCCGGGCCGTCCAGCGGGAGCGGCGGCAGAAAAATGCCGTCCCCGTGGTGGCCCTGGTGGGCTACACCAACGCCGGTAAATCGACCCTGTTGAACTGCGTCACCGGCGCGGGCATCCCTGCCAATAACCGGCTGTTTGATACTTTGGACACCACCACCCGCCGCTTGCAGGTGTCCGACACGCTGGAAGTGCTGCTGTCCGATACCGTCGGATTTATCGCCAAGCTGCCCCACCATCTGGTGGAGGCATTCAAGGCCACGCTGGAGGAATTGGAGTATGCCGACCTGCTGATTCATGTCATTGACGCGTCGGACCCCAACCGGGACGACCATATCGAAGTGGTGGAGCGGCTTATTGCCCAGCTGGCAAAGCCCGGCACGCCGGTCATCGAGTGCTATAATAAAGCCGACCTGGCGGACCCGGACCTGCTGCCCCGGGGGGAGAACCGGATTCCCCTCTGCGCCAAGACCGGCGAGGGCGTGGATGCCCTGCTGAAGCTCATTGAAAAGAATCTGAATCGGGGTCTGCACCATGTAAAACTGCTGCTGCCCTACAGCATGGGCGGTCAGCTGGATACCCTGCACACCCAGGCGCGGGTCCTCAATGTGGATTACGCGGGCGAGGGCATCCTGGTGGAGGCCGTCTGTGACGAAGCCCTCTACGGCAAGCTGCGCCAATACGTCCAGGAGGAGGGCCTATGACGCCGGAATACTTTGTGCCGACCCAACAGGCCCAATCGGAATTTGTGGAGAAGCGCTCCCGGTTTATTACCGACGTGTTCCCCGTGGAGACGGAGGAGGAAGCCCGGGCCTGTCTGGAAACCGTGCGGAAAAAGCACCATGACGCCCGTCATCATTGCTGGTGTTACCGGTTAAAGGAGGGGGGCGTGGAGCGGTACTCCGACGACGGCGAGCCCCAGGGCACCGCCGGTCAGCCCATGCTCAACGTCTATCAGCGGGAGAACGTCACCAATGTGCTCTGTGTCGTCACCCGGTATTTCGGCGGCATCCTGCTGGGGGCCGGGGGATTGACCCGTGCCTACGCCAAGGGGGCCAAGGATGGACTGGATGCGGCGGGTATCTCCGTCAAACGGCTGTGGAAGCTGGTGGACGTGCCCTGTCCCTATCGGCTCTATGAGCGCATCAAGCTGCTGGTGGAAGCCCAGGGCGGCGTCATCATCGATACGGAATACGGGGCCGATGTGGTTTTGAAAGCCATGTTTGCCCAGGACGCGCTGGAGCCGTTCCAGGCGGAATTGACGGAACTGACCAACGGCGGCATCGAAGCCGCCGTCACCGGCGAGGAGTTCCGGGCCTTTCCGGTTCGTTGACGAAAACTTTACAAAATATTCACAGTTTTGACAGAGGATTTGGGAAAGGAATTGCGTATATACTAAATAGGTGGTGTTGTGTATGGAGGAAGAAACCATTCGTCAGGGTTTGGAGCGGGAGGAGCTGGAACGGCTGGCTCCCACAGCGGCTAAAGCCTGCGAGACAAAAGGCCGTCTGCGACCCGGTACGAAAGAATCGGCGGTGCGTACCTGTTATCAGCGGGATACGGACCGGATTCTCCACTGTAAGGCCTTCCGGCGGCTGATGCACAAGACCCAGGTCTTTCTCAAGCCCGAAGGGGACCACTACCGTACCCGCATGACCCATACGCTGGAGGTGGCCCGCATTGCCCGGACGGCGGCCCGTGGGCTTCGGCTCAATGAGGATTTGACCGAGGCCATCGCCCTGGGCCACGATTTGGGCCATACGCCCTTCGGCCACGCCGGGGAGCGGGCCTTGAGCGAGGTGCTGGGAAAACCCTTCTACCACAACGAACAATCCCTGCGGGTGGTGGACCTGCTGGAAAAGGACGGCGACGGTCTGAACCTGACCTATGAGACCCGCATGGGCATCCTGGGCCATACCGGCCCCAGAATCCCCGAGACCCAGGAGGGCCAGATTGTCCGCATTGCCGACCGCATCGCCTATATCAACCACGACATTGACGACGCCATTCGGGCAGGCATTCTCACCGAGGAGGACATTCCCCGCCACCTGCGGGCGGTGTTGGGCCATTCCCATAAGGGACGCATCAACTTTTTGGTGGAAAACCTTATCTGCACCACATCGGACACGGGTCTGGTGGGGCTGGAGCCGCCGGTGGCCGACGCCATGAACGAGCTGCGGTCCTTTATGTTTGAGCGGGTGTACTGCAACCCCGTGGCCAAAAGTCAGGAGGACAAGGCACGGGCCATTTTGCAGCAGTTGTACCACTACTATATGGCCCATCCCGACCGGCTGCCGGAGCATTTCCGGCCCCAGATGGATTTTGATGGTATGGAGCGCACCGTCTGCGACTACATCGCCGGTATGACCGATAAATACGCCATCGACCAGTTTTCAGAACTGTTTATTCCCCAGGGCTGGCAGGTCCGCTGACCGCTGTCCCCAGTTTGTACATAGGAGGTGGAATCCATGGCCTTTTCTCCGGCGTTTCTTGACGAGCTGGCCGCCCGCAACCCCATCGAGGAGGTGGTGGGCCAGTATGTGAACCTGACCCGCAAGGGGTCCAACCTCTTCGGCCTGTGTCCCTTCCACTCCGAAAAGACGGCCTCCTTTTCCGTGGCCCCGGACAAACAGATTTTCTATTGCTTCGGCTGTCACAAGGGCGGCGGCGTGGTCCAGTTTATCATGGAACAGGAAAATCTCGATTTTCCCGACGCCGTCCGATACCTGGCCAAACGGGCCGGTATGGAGGTCCCCGATGACCGGGCCGCCGGGTCCGGCTATAAGCGGCAGGAGCGGCTCCGGGAGCTGTGCCGTCAGGCGGCCCGGTATTTCCGGGAACAGCTCTTTTCCCCGGCAGGTGCGCCAGGCCAGCAGTATATTATGAAACGGGCCTTGTCCCGTCAGACCGTTACCCGCTTCGGATTGGGCTACGCCCCGGAGGGCTGGTCCAATCTGATTGACGCCATGACGGCTCAGGGGTATACCAAGGAGGAGCTGCTGGAGGTGGGACTGGTGGTCCGCTCCCAAAAGGGCGGACTGTATGACCGGTTCCGAAACCGGGTCATGTTCCCCATCATCGACGTCCGGGGCAACGTCATCGGCTTCGGCGGCCGGGTCCTGGACGATTCTACGCCGAAATACTTAAATTCGCCGGAATCGGTGATTTTCAACAAACGGAAGAATCTTTTTGCCCTAAACGTGGCAAAAAAGAGTAAGCAGGGCCGCATCATCCTGACCGAGGGCTATATGGACGCCATCGCCCTGCATCAGTACGGCTTTGACTGCGCCGTGGCGTCTCTCGGCACCAGCCTGACGGAGGAACACGCCAACCTGCTGGCCAAATATACGAAGCAGGTGGTCATCACCTACGACGGCGACGAGGCCGGACAGAGCGCTACCCGCCGGGCCATCGATTTGTTGGAAAAGACCGGCGTCCAGGTCAAGGTCCTGCGGATGCAGGGGGCCAAGGACCCGGACGAATTTTTGAAAAAATTCGGTCCCGACCGGTTCCGGCTCCTGTTGGAGCAGTCGGAAAACCACGTCCTCTACCGGCTGGACAGCCTGCGGCGCAAATACGATTTGCAGGCCGACGACCAGCGGGTGGAATTTCTTAAACAGGCCGCCTATCTGGTGGCCTCCCTGCCCAACGCCGTGGAGCGGGAGATTTATGGGGCCAAGGCCGCCCAAATGGGCGGCATCTCCGAGGAGGCCATGAAGCTGGAGACAGAGAAGGCCGCCAAACTGCTCCGAAGCCGCCAGAAGAAACAGTGGGACCAAAAGGCGCTGGCCCCTGCCGCCGCGGCCCAGCCCGGTGTCCGGGAAATCCGATATGATAACGTCCGTTCGGCCAGGGCCGAGGAAGGGGTCTTACAGCTGGTTCTCAAGGAGCCGGCATTGCTGGACCGGTGTCCCGAAGCGGTCTCCCAGCGGTTTTCCTCGCCGCTGCTGGCAAGGGTTCTGGACCTGCTGCGGCAGCAGTATGAGGAAGGGCTCACGGTGCAGCTGGGGGCCTTGGGCGACCGGCTGACGGCCCAGGAGATGAGTCATCTGACGGCGGTGGCCCAAAAAGGCGACGTGCTGGTGAATGAACAGGCGTTGGACGATTACCTTTCGGTCATCGACGAGGAATATGAAAAGGCCCATGTGGCCGACACAGAGGACCTGCTGGCCATGGGACAGCGGCTCCGCCGAAAAAAGGGTTTTGGAGGGACAGAACAATGACAGAATCCATACAGAAGCAGCCCATGCAGGAGTTGACTCCCGAGCAGCGCAAAAAAATCGACGCCCTGATGGAGCAGGGAAAGGCAGCGGGCAAACTGTCCTCCAAGGTCCTGATTGACACATTGGACGCCATGGGCGCCGACGATGAATTGTCGGACCGGATTTATGAGCAGCTGGAGAGCGCGGGCATCGAAATCGACATCAGCGACGTCATGGATGTGATTGGGAAACCGCTGGAGCTGACGCCCACGGAGGAGGAACTGCAAAACACCGCCGATGAGGTGGTGGTGGAGGACCCCAACGCCCTGGCAGAAACCTTCAAGCTGGACGACCCCATGCGCATGTATTTGAAGGAAATCGGCAAAATTCCGCTGTTGTCCCAGGAAAAGGAGCTGGAGTTGGCCAAGCGTATGGCCGACGGCGACGAGGAAGCCCGCCATCAGATGGCCGAAGCCAATCTGCGGCTGGTGGTGTCCATCGCCAAGCGGTACGTGGGCCGGGGCATGCAGCTGTTGGATTTGATTCAGGAGGGCAATATGGGCCTCATTAAGGCCGTGGAGAAGTTCGACTATACCAAAGGCTATAAATTCTCCACCTATGCCACCTGGTGGATTCGTCAGTCCATCAGCCGGGCCATTGCCGACCAGGCCCGGACCATCCGGATTCCGGTCCATATGGTGGAGACCATCAACAAGGTCCTGCGGACGGCCCATTCCATGGTCCAGGATTTGGGCCGGGACCCCACCGCCGATGAAATTGCCAAACAGATGGACATGCCTGTGGAAAAGGTGGCGGAGATTCTCAAGATGGCCCAGGAGCCGGTGTCGTTGGAGACGCCCGTGGGCGAGGAGGACGACAGCCATTTGGGCGACTTCATCCAGGACCAGAAGATTGCCGAGCCTGCCGAGGCGGTCTCGTTCAATCTGCTCCATGAGCAGCTGGAAAAGCTGCTGGAAGGTCTGTCGCCCAGAGAAGCCACGGTGCTGCGGATGCGCTTTGGTCTGGTGGACGGCCGTCCCTATACGCTGGAAGAGGTGGGCAAGGAATTCAATGTCACCCGGGAGCGGATTCGACAGATTGAATCCAAGGCCCTGCGGAAGCTGCGCCATCCGTCCCGGTCCAAGCTGCTGCGGGACTTTTTGAATTGAAAACATTTTGTAATCTTTTCCCTTGACAATCGGGAAAAAATCCGTATGATAATCTGTGACTGTTCCGCACTGGCCGTGGGGCCGTGCGTATTGAAACGAAACTGAAGTTCGGAGGAATACAACATGTTTGAGAAAATCGCCGCATATCTGGCAAAGCAGATGGACATTTCCGTGGACGACATCCACAAGGACACCACCTTTGAGTCCCTGGGCATCGACTCCCTGGACATGGTCGAGATGGTCATGGACCTGGAGGAAGAGCTGGGCGTGGAGCTGGAGACCGAGGAGAAGCTGACCACTGTCGGTGAACTGGCCGATTTCGCCGAGAGCAAGGCGGGCTGATTGTCCTGAAATTCACAGTTGCCAAATTGGGCAATCTGTTGTAAAATTAAACGTATGTCACACGCCATCGGCCTGTGACAAGGTCGCACTAGTCGGGGAGTTAGCGGTGCCCTGTCACCCGCAATCCGCTGCAGCGGGGATGAATTCCCGGCCGAGGGTGTGCACTGTATCGTCTGACCCATGTAAGTGGTGATGAGGAGCCGGTCTTACGCAACGAGAACCCGTGAACCATGTCAGGCGGGGAACCGAGCAGCATTAAGCGGACCTTCTCGTGTGCCGTGAGGTAGCCGTTTCTGAGCCGGCTGTATGGGTTACGGATATAGCGCATGATTCAAAGTCGGGTGTGCGATCTTGTCACGGGCCGATGCTTTTATGGGGTGGCCCCATGTCTGTGCGCCTGCGGCGCTCGCCGGGTCTCCTGCGCCGGTACGGCGTTGCGATTTCTTGCAATACACAAAGTATTGCTGCGAAACCGCGCCTTGTCCCGACACAGGATTCCGCGCCGACCGCTCTTGGCTTACAGCCCTGGTCCCACCTTTGGTTTCCGTGGATTAACTTTGCGTGATAAGCAACAAAGGAGGAGGCGAAGGGATGTACCAGGCATTGTATCGAAAATACCGGCCCCAGACCTTCGACGACGTGGTGGGGCAGCGGAGCATCACCGAGACGCTGAAAAATCAGCTGATTACGGGACGGCTCAGCCATGCCTACCTGTTCACCGGCACCAGAGGTACCGGTAAGACCTCCTGTGCCAAAATTCTGGCAAAAGCCGTCAACTGCGAGAATTTGCAGGACGGCAACCCCTGCAACTGCTGCGCCGCCTGCCGGAGCATCGATTCCGGCGGCTGTATGGACGTTTTGGAAATCGACGCCGCCTCCAACAACGGTGTCGATAACGTACGGACCTTGCGGGAGGACGCGGTTTATACGCCATCTGAAGTGCGCCGCCGTGTATATATTATCGACGAGGTCCACATGCTGTCCATGGCGGCCTTCAATGCGCTGCTGAAAATCATCGAGGAACCGCCGGAGCATCTGGTGTTCATCCTGGCCACCACGGAGCTTCACAAGGTCCCGGCCACCATTCTGTCCCGATGCCAGCGGTATTCTTTCCGGCGTCTGCTGCCGGAGGACATCGGCGGACGGCTCAACTATGTGGCCTATCAAGAGGGCATCGCCATCGAGCCCGAGGCGGTCTCTCTGCTGGCCCGGCTGGCGGACGGCGGTCTCCGTGACGGCCTGAGCCTGCTGGACCAGTGCGCGTCTGCCACGGCGGGAACGCTGACGGCGGAGGGCGTCTATCAATGTCTGGGACTGGCGGGCGACCGTAAGACGGCGGCACTGATGGAGGCCATCGCCCGGGGCGATACACCGACAGCTTTGGAGATTTTCTCCGACCTCTACGCAGGCGGCAAGGACGTGGCGGCCATGAACGGCGAACTGTCGTCCCTGGCCCGGGATTTGCTGATTCTCAAGACGGCGCCCCGCAGCGGCATGTCCATGCTGTCCGGCGTCTGTACGGACCAGGAGCTTGCGGGATTGCAGGAATTGCTGTCGGCGGGGGCGCTGCTGCGCATTACCAACCGATTGCAGGAGACGGCGGCGGGATTTGCCCGCAGCGCTGACCGGCGGCTGGACATGGAATTGTGTCTGGTGGAGTTGTGCGCGCCGGAGCTGCAAATGGATGTCCAATCCCTCAACGCCCGCCTGTCGAAGCTGGAGGAAGCGGTGTCCAGTGGAAAAATGGTGGTTCAGGCCGTGGCCGCGCCGCAGCAGAGCGCACCGGCGCAGCCGGTACAGCCGCAGCCAATGCAGCCCCAGCAGACGCCGCCGATGCAGCAGCCTCAGCAGATGCCCAACGGCGGAGAATTGCCCGTGGGCTTCTGGACCGATCTGATGCAGACGGTGCTGCCCCAGGTGCAGCCGGGGCACCGGAGCTTTTTGTCCCGACAGGTGAAGCCCCAACTGCAAGGGGACACGCTGCTGCTGCTGGCGGACAGCGGCTTCGGCAAACAAGTGCTGGATCAACCGGCCTACCTGCAAGCCATCCGGGAACGGGCGGCCGCGCTGCTGGGACGGCCGGTGGCAGTGAAGCTGGCCGTACAGGGGCCGGGGAGTGTGGACGGAGCCGACGGTTTCGGACGCATCGCGGACTTTGGACGGCAGCATCCAGATATATTTGAATTCAAATGACGGCATTTCCATGCCAAACTTAGAAAAGGAGCGATTTTATCATGGCGAAAGGCGGATTTCGCGGTATGTCCATGGGCGGTATGTCCATGATCAAGCAGGCCCAGAAGATGCAGCAGGAGTTGCTGAAGATGCAGGAGGAGATGGAGACCAAGGAGTACACCGCCACAGCCGGCGGCGGCATGGTTTCCGCCACCGTCAACGGCAAGCACCAGGTGTTGGCTCTGACCATCAAGCCCGAGGCAGTGGACCCCGAGGACGTAGAGATGCTCCAGGATATGATCCTGGCCGCCATCAACGAGGCTACCCGTATGGGCGAAGAGGCCACCTCTGCTGCCGTTTCCAAGATGACCGGCGGCATGAACCTGGGCGCCCTCAGCGGCCTGCTGTAAGATGCGCTACTTTCCCGCTGCCCTGGAGCGGCTGACGGAGCAGTTTGCCCGTCTGCCGGGCATCGGCGGCAAAAGCGCCCAGCGTTTGGCGTTCCATGTGCTGAGTATGGATGATGCGGCGGCGGCGGAATTTGCCGCCGCCATCACTGACGCCAAGGCCACAGTGAAAACGTGCCCCATCTGTCAGAACTTGACGGATCAGGCGCAGTGCTCCATCTGTGCGGACGAGGAACGGGACCACAGCCAGATCTGCGTGGTGGCCGAACCCAAGGATGTCATTGCCATGGAACGGGCGCGGGAATACCGTGGCGTGTATCATGTGCTCCATGGCGTTCTGTCGCCTCTGAACCATGTGGGGCCGGACGATCTGCGCATTAAGGAACTGCTGGCCCGGGTGGCTGACGGATCGGTGCGGGAGGTCATCATGGCTACCAACCCCGATACAGAGGGCGAAGCCACAGCCATGTATCTGTCGCGGCTCCTGCGCCCTATGGGCGTTCAGGTGACGCGATTGGCCTACGGTATTCCCATGGGCTCCCAGCTGGAGTATGCCGACGAGGTGACGCTGCTGCGGGCGCTGGAAGGCCGCCAGGAGATTTAAAGGAAAACGGACGAATTCCAATGGGGTTCGTCCGCTTTTGTTATTTGGGGGATTCCAGCGCCTTAGAGTGGTGATAGATTGCAGAGGGGGGAGTGTGGAGCAAGCAGTATTATTTTTCACGTTCTGGTATAAATGGGATATTTCTGCGCAATACTACGGTTGCATATATCATAAAGGAGTCAGGAGCGGCTTTTGGAGAGACGCATAAAAGCGAAGATAAAAAATTGTCGAAAAAATGAAAAAAATTGTTGACAAATGGTTCCTGGTCTGATATTATATGCAAGCGCTTGAGGGACAGCGGTTCCGATGAAAGCGGCCAGTAAGAACTCTGAAAAAAACTTTGAAAAAAGTTCTTGACAAACGAGTTCCTCTGTGGTAAGATAAATGAGTTCCGCCGGACGGCGAGAATGACAAAAAGTGAGAAGTTCACTGGAAAACAGCTTGAAAGTTTGAAAAAGCTTTGAAAAAAGTTCTTGACAAACGTAAAAAGTTGTGATAGAATGAGTCTCACGAACGACCGCTCAGCGGCGTGTGTACCTTGTAAATTAAACAACGTGAAAACATGACG
>DVJJ01000138.1 GCA_018716875.1 Candidatus Avoscillospira avistercoris | reverse complement strand
ACCAGGTGGAGGATGTAGCCTATCTGAATGAACGATTTTTATCCTGTCTGTTTGACAGCCAGGATGTGGCGCCACAGTATGCTCAACAGCTTGATCAGGAAGGTACGGGGACCGCAAAAATGCTGCTCTGGCTTTATTTTGTAGACGATGAGAGCTTCCGGGAGCTGCTGCAACAGCATGGGCTCAGTGAAGCGGAATACATGGACCCGCAGCATCCCCTGGCTATTGGCGTGGACGGCTCCCGGGTGTACAACGCCGAGACAGAGCAGTATCAAACCATTGAACTGCTGGCCAGTGACCAGCTGGAATTTACGGCGGAGGCCCAACGGAATATCGCGGGCTACTGGTCTGATGGTACGGAGACAAACGACGCTGGGGAAACGGTGTACATCTACCGCAATCGTATAGACAGTGAACAGGTACTGGAACTGCCCGAGGAAGAAGCGATGTATTCCAGCACCATCCGGATGGGTACCCGGATTACCGATTGGCCTTTTTTCCTTTCTAAAAGCAACGGTACGACATTTTTGCTGCCGGCGTCGGCCAGAGAGGCCGTATTTCCGGGGGACGGTGTGGTCTACGGCGAATATCTGATTACGGCGGAGGACCATAAGGCCGTGGTGCAGGAATTGAAAAACATGGCGCTTGCACATGGTGCGCATGTCTCTCCCTATGACCTTGCTGCCAGCGAGGAAGGCGACCGCAACACCATCACCATCATCCGCGTCTTTTCCTACGGCTTTGTGGTGTTGATTTCTCTGATTGCCGCGGCCAACGTCTTCAACACCATCACGACCAACATCCATTTGCGCCGCCGGGAGTTTGCCATGCTCAAATCCGTAGGCATGAGCCGCAGCGGCTTCAATCGGATGATGAACTACGAGTGTTTGCTGTACGGCAGCCGCGCCCTGCTGTACGGCCTGCCCGCTTCGCTGCTGGTGGCGCTACTGATTCACCGGTCGGTGATATACGCTTTTGATATGCCGTTCCGTGTGCCGTGGAAGGCCATGGGCATCTCCGCCCTCAGCGTCTTCCTGGTGGTGTTCATCACTATGCTCTATGCCATGAGTAAAATCAAAAAGGATGATCCCATCGAAGCACTGAAAAACGAAAATACGTGACAGCCCTTGGCCGCCTGTGGGAGCATAGCTCTCCGGGCGGCCTTTTATCGATGCCCTTGACAAAGGCGGTCTAATGGATTAGACTATACATATAGTCGAACCAATTAGACTGGAGGGATACCCCATGGAAACGCCGAAAGTATTTGAGAGTGAGTATCGATTCTGCCTGATTCTCTGGGAGCATGAGCCGGTGACCAGCCGGGAGCTGGTGCGGCTGTGCCGGGAACAGCTTGGCTGGAAGCAGTCCACCACCTATACGGTTATCAAACGGCTGTCGGAGCGGGGCGTGCTGAAAAATGAACAATCAGTTGTCACGTCTCTGGTTACCAAGGAGCAGGTCCAGGCGGCGGAGATCGACGAACTGGTGGAAAAGACCTTTGAGGGCTCGCTGCCGGCCTTTGTGGCGGCTTTTACAAAGCACCGGAAGATGACAACGGCGGAAATCGACGCCGTTCAGGCCATGATCGACCAATACCGAAAGGGGGAGGGCCATGACTGACTTATTTTTATCCTTGTTCAACCGTGCTGTTGCCGCCGGATGGCTGGTGCTGGCGGTTTTGGTGCTGCGGCTGCTTTTGAAAAAAGCGCCCAAGTGGACCCGCCTTCTGTTGTGGGGCCTGGTGGCCGTACGGCTGCTGTGCCCGTTCACTCTGGAGAGCGTTTGGAGCCTGATTCCCAGCGCCCAGACCATCGCGCCGGAGGCGCTGTTGGACCCAGTCCCCACCATTCACAGCGGTATTTCCGCACTCAATACCGTTGTGAATCCCATTCTGGAGCAAAGCGCGGCAGCGACTCCGGAATACAGCGTCAATCCGTTCCAGATTTGGATTGCCATTGCGGCGGCCATTTGGGTGGTGGGTGTTGGAATTCTGCTGCTCTATGCAATTTGCAGCTATGTCCGTCTGCGAAAGCGTATAAGCACAGCAATTCGAGTGGAGGGTAACCTTTATCGCAGCGAGCGGACCAGCTTCCCGTTTGTCCTGGGGGTAATACATCCCAAGATCTACTTGCCGACGAATCTGGACCAAAATGCCATGGCCCATGTTATCGCTCATGAACAGGCCCATATCCACCGTCGAGACCACTGGTGGAAACTCTTGGGCTTCCTGTTGCTGACGGTGTATTGGTTCCATCCGCTGCTGTGGGTGGCTTATGTGCTTTTGTGCCGGGACATTGAATTGGCCTGTGATGAGAAGGTCATCGGGGATATGGACCGGGAGCAACGGGCCGATTACTCCCAAGCGCTGCTCCAATGCAGTATTCGCCGTTCCACCATGGCTGCCTGCCCGCTGGCCTTTGGGGAAGTGGGGGTCATGGAGCGGGTGAAAAATGTGTTAAACTATCGGAAACCGGCGTTCTGGGTCATTGCAGCCGCAATCGTAGCGTGTCTCATTGCGGCTCTGTGCTTTCTGACAGACCCGGTAACGGCGAACGTCAAACATCCATGGGTCCGGGAATATACCGGTAGGGTGGACACGGCTTATTTTGAGTCCATCAGTCCGGATTTTGCCATTGGTGCAGCCGAAAACGGTCAGGCTGTCTTCAAAGACCCGGAGAAAGCCTTTGCAGCGTTTACCGACCTGTACGCCGACACCCTGGAGCGGCTGCGACAGGATTATGACCTACCGCCGATAACGGAACAGGAGTATGAATGGTATAAAACCTTTGGCTGGCAATTCCCCGGCGGGACAGAGACGGAGCGGGAACGGGCGGCGTTTGTATCCAAGTTTCTGGATCTCTACGAAAACAGTTTTATCGACAGCGCACCATCGGAAATACC
>DVJJ01000137.1 GCA_018716875.1 Candidatus Avoscillospira avistercoris | reverse complement strand
GGGGGCAAAACGTCCCCCCGCACAGATTGCGGCAGACCGGAGAAGCAAGGGTCTCAAAGTGTCATTCCCAGTGAAATTATGGAGTTTCAACAATGCCCAAGCCCAAATCGTTGAGCCGCTGCTGTTCCTTTTGTCCGAGAATCTCTTGATAGTTTGGAACCTGCTCGATGGGTACCACGGTTTCCGGGTATACCAAAAATACCGATTCTACCCGGATGGACGGCGCTACGCCGCTGCGTACCAGACGGTAATCGAAGAAATCATCCGTGTACCTATTGGGCTTCGCACAGCGAAAGCCCACGTTTCCGCTCTCGTCCGGTTCCAGCAGCGAGGTAATACCGATGCCGTGGCCTGTATCGGCGCTGAGGACCGTCTCCCAGGTACCACTGGGGGAACGGTACAAAATCTCGTTGCCCGGGTGGCTGCTCTGAGCAGCGAAGGGGCCCAGGTTGGTGGGATAATCCGGCGTGTAGGTCAATACATACATCCCACCCTCATCCAGCACCAGCAGATCGCGCACACATCGCTCCTGCAAACAGCGGAGGACGCCATTCTCCAGTCGGTACAGCCCTGCATCGCCCCAGTAATAGCCGTCTGTCTTGTCAGCGATCATCCATCGCAACAGCTGCGTCTTGCCGCTTTCACCGGGGAAGGGTGGGGCTTCCGTGCAGGGCAGTTCAAACCGGGCCAGCACCTCCATGGACGGTATAGCCAACTGCTGCAACACGGCTGTTTCATCGGTGATGCACCGGACGATCACCGAATCTCCCAGAACATCCACCACATCCTGACCGTCCAGGGCCGGGAGAGCCTGGACCGTGGGGCCGTCCAGCAGCCAGCTGTGCCGGGCCGTCGTTTCGTAATCCTCCAGCGTCAGCAATAATCCCCCGTCCCAGGTCCGCCAACTGCAATACGGAACACTCATACCCGTGCAAAATGGCGTCAGCTCCAGCAGCTGCTGCACCGCAGAACCGTTGTAATACAGCAGGGCCGTGGGTTCCGTGCCGCCCGCTTTCATAACCAAATAATCGCCGCCCGTACCGGCGTAATATTCAATCTGCTGTCCTTCGGTCAGAGGCAGCGACGCGGGCGGCGCGGCCAGTTCCAGGGTGAAATAATCCACAGCACACAGTTCCGCCTGGCCATCCTGCTGCCGGGTGGCCAGAACATAGGAATTGGAGCTGTCGCCAGAACGATAGATGTATCGCATTCCCTGTTCCGTACTGTAAAGGGTCACCCCGGCGGTGTCGCGGAGAAGCCTGCCGTCCTCGGTGGTGCCCCAGTCGGATACATAGACCTTGGGAGCCGCCGCGCAGAAATCGTCCTCTGAGATGGCCCCTTCTTTCAGAAGCCGGGCGGCCAGGGTGTCACCGGTGTCTGTGTACCCGCTCAGAGCCAACACCGACAGGGAAACGGCATCCCGCCGTAAAAATCCAGCCTGATCGAGAGATTGCTGCAAGGCGGTCAAATCAAATCCCCAGCCCGCTTCCCAGTAGTCATCGGCCACGTCGGGACCGTACAGCGCCCGGGACAGGAACATCAGATACTGTTTAGCCGTGACACTATTGGAGGAGCCAAAGGTGGTGGCCGAGGCGCCTTTGGTCAGGCCATTGGTCCACAGCCAGCCCACATAGGGACTGGCCCACTGGGGCACATCGGTGAAAGGATGGGAGGGGGACTGCGTCAGGGCTGCATCCTCCTGCCCCAGAAGCCGCACCAGCATGACGGCAGCTTCGCTGCGGGTCATGGAGCGGTCCAGGGCGTAGCCCTCCTCCGTGCCGCGAAAGAGACCCAAGGCGTGAAGGAATTCCGCCTGGTCCTGGGGGTCCGTGTTTAATCCATAGTAGGGCTCCGTAATCCGGGTTTCCAGATTGGGCACCTGGTAGGCGGCGGCGCTGACGGTTAGGGTCAGAGCGGCGGCCAGCGCCAGAACGATGCCGCGTCGTTTCATGATAACACATCCTTTCCAGTGGACAGGTTGGTGGTTTCTACAGATAGAATAGCATAAAAAATTGCATGGTTTTCCACCAATTGACCCCATGGGCTCCAGACAATGCGGCAAAACGCCATGGCCCGGCGGGAACATGGCGTCTTTTTGAAGGATTCAAGTCATTTTTTCCTGCTTCACCTTGTGGTCGATGACATGGCGGGAGGCCAGCTCCTTGTGGATCTCCTCCACGGAAATGCCCATCTGGATCATCAGCACCATGACATGGTAGCAGAGGTCGGCAATCTCATAGATAGTTTCCGGCTTGTCGTTGGCTTTACCGGCAATGATGACCTCGGTGCACTCTTCGCCCACCTTTTTGAGAATCTTGTCGATGCCCTTTTGGAACAGATAGGTGGTATAGGAACCTTCCGGCAGGTCCCGTTTCCGGCCTTCCAGCAGTTCATACAGCCCTTGCAGGCTGAACGCCGTCTGATCGGGGCTGACATAGAGGGCATTGTGGAAGCAGGACTCCGCGCCGGTGTGGCAGGCGGGGCCTTCCTTGTTGACCAGAACGGTCAGGGCATCACAGTCGCAGTCGGCGGTGATGGCTACAATGTGCTGCACATTGCCGGAGGTCTCGCCCTTGCGCCACAAATCCTGACGGGAACGGCTCCAGAAGCAGGTGCGGCCCTCCTGCATGGAAATCTCCAGGCTTTCGCGGTTCATATAGGCCACGGTCAGCACGTCCTTGGTGACGGCGTCCACAACGACGGCGGGAATCAATCCGTTTTCGTCGAATTTCAGTTGATCAATGGTTACCATTTCAATTCCTCACAATCTGACGGGAATGTTATGTTGGGCCAAAAGGGCCTTTAATTCTGGAATTTTTACTTCTCCAAAGTGGAAAATTGACGCGGCCAATCCGGCATCCACCTGGGGGAGCGTTTCAAACAGCGTAATGAAATCCGCGGCCTTACCCGCGCCGCCGGAGGCGATGACGGGCACTGAGACAATCTCACTGACGGCCCGGAGCATTTCCAGATCAAAGCCGCCCTTGACGCCGTCGGTGTCGATGGAGTTCAGAACAATTTCTCCGGCCCCATGGTCCACGCCGAAACGAATCCACTCGAGGGCGTCCATGCCTGTGGACTCCCGGCCGCCCTTGGCAAAGACTGTGTACTTGCCATCTACCCGCTTGGCGTCCACCGACAGCACCACACACTGGTCGCCGTAGCGCTTGGCGGCTTCTTCGATTAAATTGGGGTTGCGGATGGCACCGGAATTGACGCTGACCTTGTCGGCGCCGCATTGCAGGACCCGCTCGAAATCAGACACCTCGTTGATGCCGCCGCCCACGGTCAGGGGGATGAAGATGGTGGAGGCCACCTCCGTTAAAATATCCGTGAACAGCGCCCGGCCCTCGGCAGAAGCGGTGATATCGTAGAACACCAGCTCGTCGGCCCCGTGGTCCGAGTAGTACCGGGCCAGCTCCACTGGGGAATTGACGTCCCGGAGCCCTTGGAAATTGGTGCCTTTGACCACCCGGCCATCCCGGACATCGAGACAGGGGATGATACGTTTTGTAATCACACCGCCGCCCCCTTTGCCAGGGCCACGGCTTTCGCCAAATCGATGGCTCCCGTGTAAACGGCTTTGCCGAGAATGGCCCCGTACAGGCCCATTTTTTGGAGGGCAGCGATATCGTCGAGAGAGCTGACGCCGCCGGAAGCCACAATATCAAGGGACAATGTTTCCGAAAGCTGTTTGTAAAGTTCCAAATTGGTGCCGCCAAGGACGCCGTCCTTGGAAATGTCGGTGCAGATGATGGTTTTTACGCCCAGGCTGTCCATGTCGCGACAGAAGTCGAAGCACGTCCGGTCGGATAACTCCGTCCATCCCTTGATGGCGACAAAGCCGTCCCGGACGTCCACGCCTACAGCGATTTTGTCGCCATATTTGGCAACCATCTCCCCGACAAAGCCCGGCTGAGTGATGGCGGCGGTGCCGAGAATGACCCGGAGCACTCCGGCGTCCAGATATTGTTTGATAACTTCTTCGGACCGGATGCCGCCGCCGATCTCCACTTGCAGGCCCGACTGGGCGGCCACGGCGCGGACCGTGTCGAGATTGGGCGTCTCGCCGGTCTTGGCCCCCTCCAAATCCACCATGTGGAGGTATTCGGCCCCGGCATCCCGGAACCGCTTGGCAACGGAAAGGGGGTCTTTGTCATAGACGGTCATCTGATTGTAATCGCCCTGGTAGAGCCGGACGGCCCAGCCCGTATACAGGTCGATGGCAGGGAACAGATTCATAGTCGGTTTCCTCACAGTTCACAGAAGGATTTTAAAATACTCAGGCCCACGGGGCCGCTTTTTTCCGGGTGGAATTGGCATCCGAACACATTGTCCTTGCCCACGGCGGCGGTAACCGGGATGCCATACTCGGCGGTGGCCGTCACACAGGGACAGTTGGCCGCGTGGAAGCTGTGGACAAAGTATACATGGTCGCCGGGGTTCAGCTCCCGGAAAATGGGGGAGCGGGGCTCGGAAAATTGGAGGGCGTTCCAGCCCATGTGCGGCACTTTCAGACCGTCCGGAGGCGAGAGGGGCACCACGTCGCCGGGAATCAGCCCCAGGCCCGCATGCTCGCCATATTCCAGGCTGCGCTCCAGCAACAGCTGCATCCCCAGGCAAATGCCCAGCAGCGGCTTTCCGGCTTTGGCTTCCGCAATGACGACAGCATCCAGCCCCGTGGCCCGCAGCTTGGCAGCAGCGTCGCCAAAGGCTCCCACGCCGGGCAGAATGATTTTGTCGGCACGGCGCAGAACGTCGCCATCGCCGGTGACGGCAACTTCGGCTCCCACGGCGGAAAGGGAGCTGCGCAGGGAAAAGAGATTGCCCACGCCATAATCCACAATGGCAATCATTTACAGCACTCCTTTGGTGGAGGGAATTTCGTCGGCACAGTCCGGGTCAATGGCCACAGCCTTTCGTAAAACGCGGGCCAACGCCTTGAAGACGCCCTCGACGATGTGATGGCTGTTGTTTCCGGCCAGCTGCCGGACGTGGAGGGTGATTCCCGCTTTCCGGACAAAGGCAATCAGAAATTCCTCCACCAGCTCCGTGTCAAAGGTCCCGATTTTCTCAGCAGGAATGTCCAGGTCACAGCAAAGCATGGAGCGGCCGGAGATGTCCACCGCACATTGAATCAATGCTTCGTCCATGGGCAATACCATGTCGGCGTAACGGTAAATGCCCCGGCGGTCGCCCAACGCCTGTCGGAAGGCTGCGCCCAGGGTGATGCCGATGTCCTCTACACTGTGGTGGTCGTCTACCTGGGTGTCGCCGTTGCAGAGAATATCCAAATCAAACCGTCCGTGCTTGGCAAACAGCGTCAGCATATGTTCCAGAAACCCCACACCCAGCTGGAGACGGCTGTCACCGACGCCGTCCAGGTTCAGGGCCAATGTGATATCGGTTTCACCCGTCTTGCGGGTCAAAGATGCTTGTCTCATATTCAATCTCCTTT
>DVJJ01000136.1 GCA_018716875.1 Candidatus Avoscillospira avistercoris | reverse complement strand
ATGCTCTCCTCCATTACCGGCAACATTACCGCCCTGCCCATGCTCAAGTGCATGGATATCGAGTTCCCCGAGAGCTTTGTGGCTGATTTCAAGGGCCCCAAGTTCGGCATCCAGGGCATCCGCGACATCCTGGGCGTCTATGACCGTCCTCTGCTGAACAACATGATCAAGCCCTGTACCGGCTGGACCCCCGAGCAGGGCGCGCAGCTCTTCTATGAGGCCGCGGTGGGCGGCGTGGACTGGATCAAGGACGATGAGCTGATCGGCGGCAACACCAGCTTCAACGCCATCGTGGACCGGGTGAAGCGCAACATGGAGATGGCCGACAAGGCCAACGCCATTAAGGGGGAAAAGACCATCTACTCCGTCAACATCACCGACGAGGTGGTCAACCTGAAGCGCAATGCCACCGCCGCCATCGCCGCCGGCGCCAACGCCGTCATGGTGGATCTGTACTGCATCGGCTTCTCCGCGCTGCGCATGCTGGCCGAGGACCCCGAGATCAATGTGCCCATTCTGGCCCACCCCTGCTTCTGCGGCGCGGCCACCGTGGCCCCCTACAACGGCGTCAACTACAATGTCTACGCCAAGCTGGCCCGCCTGTGCGGCGCGGATGTGCAGCTGGTAGCCAACCCCTACGGCAAGTTCGACTGCATCAAGTATCCCATTATCAGCAACCTGAACCACATGCGCAATAAGTTCTACGACATCAAGCCCTCCATGCCTCTGTTCGGCGGCGGTACCATTCCCGGCAACGTCAAGACCATCATCGACGACACCGGCATCGACAGCATCATGGGCGTGGGCGCCGCCATCCACGGCTTCCCCAAGGGGCCCACTGCCGGCGCGCAGGGCCTGCGGGCCGCCATTGACTGCGCCATCCATGGCCGCGACATCCTGGAGGAGGCCAAGCAGAACGAGAACCTGCGCATTGGCCTTGAGACCTGGGGCCTGGTGGGCAAGGACGATGTGAAGAAGAACTTCCTCATCTGAATCGGGCCAACCCGCACCTATCACAATCACCAACCGGCTTGCGGCGGCGGCTGATGCCGCCGCCGCTCTATTATTGAATGGGAGGATAGTTATGGGATCCTATCTTTTGGTCCTGGACGCAGGGTCCACCAACGTGAAAGCCAGCCTGATCGACAGGCAGAGCCATGTTTTTTCCAGCGCCTCTGCGGAGTTTCCCGTCCTGTATCCGGATGACGGTCTGGTGGAAGAAAGCGCTGCTGTAATTTGGGGCACCGTGGTGGAAATGATCCGCAAGGTGCTGACCAAATCAGGGGTCCCGGAATCGGAGATCCATGCCATCGGCGTCACCAATCAGCGGGAGACGTTTGTGGTTTGGGATCGCAAAACCGGTATACCCATCTATAATGCCATCGGCTGGCAGGATAAGCGGGGGATGCCCATGAGCGCGGCGCTGATCGCCCAGGGGCAATTTGAGAACGCATTTGTAAAAACCGGGCAGTTCCTGGCCAATTTCATGCCCACAGGAGGCAAGCTTACCTGGGTATTGGACCATGTGGAAGGGGCTCGGGAGCGGGCGGAGCGCGGTGAGCTGGCTTTCGGGACCATGGACAGCTGGATCGTCTGGAATCTGACAGCAGGCGCCTGCCATGTGACCGATGTGAGCAATGCCTCCCGGACGCTCTATTACAACATCAACACGCTGGACTGGGATGAGGAGCTGCTTCGGCTTTTCCGGATTCCCCGGGCGATTTTGCCGAAGGTGCTTCCTTCCGATGGCGATTTTGGTGTTGCCAGTCAGATCTTCCATACGCCGATCCCGATCCGGGGGGTGCTGGGCGACGCCCATGCCGCCACGCTGGGCCAGCGGTGCCTGACTCCGGGTATGGCCAAGGCTACCTATGGCACGACCTGCGTGATGACGGTCAATATCGGGGAACAGCCCAAGTACACGCCCGGTATTGGCACCACAGTTGGCTGGACGCTGGGTGAGAAAACCACTTATCTCTATGAGGGCGGTTTTTATGTCGCCGGCCTGACCATGAAATGGATGCGTGACGTGCTCCATGCCGCCGAGGATTATGTCACTCTGGACGACATCGCAAAGCGTACCCCGGCCACACCGGGGCTTTACCTGTGTCCCACCTTCCTCGGCGTTGCCACACCCCACTTTTGCGGCGAGGCAAAGGGAATGATCGCCGGACTGGGTGTGACCAGCGGTATGAATGATATCATCAAGGCGGGGCTGGATTCCATCGCCTATACGACGAGAGACTGCACAGAGGTCTTTGCCGCCGGATTGGAAGGGCCGCTGTCTCAAATTGCGGTAGACGGCGGCGTGACCAACAGCGACTATATCATGCAGAATATCGCGGATATTACCGGCATTTCTGTGGTGCGGGCAAAGAATATTGAAGCCACCACTTTGGGCGCGGCCTATGCCGCCGGTTTGGCCAGCGGCTATTGGAAGAGCTTTGACGAGATCGAGCGGGAGCTGGACCGCGAGAGCAGCACCTTTGTGCCGCAAGTGCCGGAGGAGGAGCGGGAGAGCCGTTATTCGGGCTGGCAGAAAATCGTTCAGGCCGTCCTGCAATATGCAAAATAAGGAGTGACTACTTTGAAAACGGATGTATTGATCATTGGCGGCGGCGTCATTGGGTGCGCCGTGGCTTATGAGCTGGCCCGGTACGAGCTGGATGTCACGGTCGTGGAGAAGAACAGCGATATCGCCAACGGAACCAGTAAGGCCAACTCCGGGATCTGCCACAATGGCATGGGAGAAAAGCCGGGGACCATCTGCAGCAGCTATGTGACCCGCGGCTACGCGTTGATGAAGGATCTCTGCGAGCAGCTGTATGTACCATATAGCCACTGTGTGGGCTCTGTTACAGCCGCTTTTAACGATGAGGAATTGAAAAAACTGGAGAGGGCCAAGATGGCGGGCGAGATGCTGGGCATCCATGATACGCGGATTGTACACGGCGACGAGCTCTTCGATCTGGAACCCGGACTGAACCGGGCGGTGAAATATGCGCTTTATAATCCCGGCCTCAGCACCGTCAGTTCCTACGAGCTGACCATCGCCCTGGGGGAAAGCGCCGCCATCAACGGGGTGCATTTTCTGCTGGACTGTGCCGTCACCTCCATTGAATGCTCCGGCGGAAAGGTGGAGTGTGTCCGCACGACCCGCGGCGACATTCAGCCTCAGGTTGTTATTAACGCCGCCGGCCTGTACGCTGACCGGATCGCCGCCATGGTGGAGGAGATCGACTTCGAGATCCGGCCCCGGAAGGGTGAATACTTCCTCTATGATAAAAAGTGCCGGGGCGCCATCCGGCACATTGTCTCTGATCTGGGCTCCGAGCACAGCAAGGCCATGATCATTGCGCCCACGGTTCACGGGAATATCCTGGCTGGCTCCAGCGCAACCATGATTGAGCGAAAGGACGATCTTGCCACCCATGGCGATAAGCTGGATATGATTTACGACACCTTCATCTCCCGGATGATCCCGGCCCTCCCCAGAGCCGGACAGGTCATTACCACATTTGCGGGTAACCGGGCCGCCGCCACCAGCGAGGACTTTATCATCCAGCATGCGCGGACGGTCAAGGGCTTTATCAACCTGGCGGGCATGCAGTCCCCCGCGCTGACCAGCGCTCCCGCCATCGCGCAGGATACGGCGGAGATGGTGGCGGAGTGCGGCCTGAAGCTGACGCCCAGGAAGGACTACAAACCCTTTCGCCCCAAGCCGGTACGCATTTCCGAGCTGACTCCGGACGAGCTCAACGCGCTGATCCGCCGCAACCCGGATTATGGCGAGATCATCTGCCGCTGCGAAACCATCAGCAAGGGCGAGATTCTGGATGCAATTCGCAGCCCCATTCCCGCCTTTACCGTGGATGCGGTGAAGCGGCGCACCCGCGCGGGTATGGGCCGGTGCCAGGGCGGCTTTTGCGGACCCCGTGTTATGGACATCATCGCCCGGGAGCTGGGCAAAGACATGACCGCCGTCAACAAGTCCAACCAAGGCTCCTACATGGTGGTAAGCCGGACAAAGGAGGCACAGAAATGAGACATTATCAGTTGATCGTCATCGGCGGAGGTCCTGCCGGCCTGGCCGCTGCCATCCAGGCCAGGGAGGACGGCGTGGAGGATATCCTGGTACTGGAGCGTGACCACGAGCTGGGAGGCATCCTGAATCAGTGTATCCACAATGGCTTTGGCCTGCACCTTTTCCAGGAGGAATTGACCGGCCCCGCCTATGCGGAGCGGTTTATTGATCAATTAAAAGGGCTTGGGATCGCCTACCGGCTCAACTCCATGGTGCTGCAGCTGACCGACCGGAGGGAGGTTAGCTATGTGAACCGGGAGGACGGTTATTGCCAGGTTTCCGCCGACGCGGTGATCCTTGCCATGGGATGCCGGGAGCGTACCCGGGGCAATATCACCATTCCGGGCACGCGGTGCGCCGGAATTTATACGGCCGGCGCAGCCCAGCGCCTGCTCAATATCGAGGGCTACATGGTGGGCAAAAAAGTGGTTATTCTGGGCTCCGGCGATATCGGCCTTATCATGGCCAGACGCTTGACCCTGGAAGGCGCAGAGGTGGAGGCCGTAGTGGAACTGCTTCCCTATTCGGGCGGCCTCACCCGGAATATCGTGCAGTGCCTGGACGACTACCATATTCCGCTGTATCTGAGCCATACCATCGTGGATGTCCGTGGTGAGGAGCGGCTGGAGCAGGTCGTTGTTATGGAAGTGGACGCCCGGCGCAAGCCCATTCCCGGTACGGAAAAGGTCTATGACTGCGATACGCTGCTGCTCTCGGTCGGCCTGTTGCCGGAGAACGAGCTGTCCCAGAGCGCCGGCGTTCAGATGGATCCGGTGACCGGCGGTCCAAACGTCAACGAACTGATGGAGACTTCCATTCCTGGTGTGTTTGCCTGCGGGAATGTGGTGCATGTTCATGACATCGTGGATTTTGTCACCCAGGAGGCCCGCCGGGCGGGTGATGGCGCAGCCCGACTCATCAAGGGCGCCGTGGAGGATGGCAGCACCGTTCAGACCAAGCCGGGTAAGGGTGTGCGCTACATCGTGCCTCAGGCCGTTCGCCCGTCCAACATGGGAGAGAGTCAGACCCTGTTTTTCCGTGTGACCGATGTGTTCAAGGACAAGGAACTGGCGCTGTATGGAGACGACAAATTGCTGCGTCGAATCAAAAAGCGCCACATGGCGCCCGGCGAGATGGTGATGGTGGAAGTTACCCGTGAACAGATGGAGTCCTGCAGTACGCTGCGGCTCGAAGTGGAGGGATGACGGATGGAACATAAGCTGATTTGTATTGCCTGCCCCATGGGCTGCCATCTTACTGTGTCTGAGGATAAGAGTGAGCCGGAGGGCTGGCGGGTGGAGGGAAACACCTGCAAAAAGGGCCAGGCCTACGGCATCAAAGAGATCACCTGTCCCAGCCGCACCTTGACCTCCACTGTAAAGATTTGTGACGGAACTCTGTGCCGTCTGCCCGTGGTTACCGATGGGGAAATTCCCAAAGAGAAGTTGTTTGATGCCATGGGCGAATTGAATCGCATTGAAGTCAAGGCGCCGGTCCGAAAAGGCGATGTGCTCCTGTCCAATATCGCAGGCACTGGAGTTGCTTTGGTGGCATCCCGGAGCATTTCCCAAATCTGAAATATCAGGTTTGACGGAGGTTTATTCAGGCCCACCACCGTTGAACCCAATGAAAAGGGCCTGTCGCAGAATGGAAAATTCTGCGGCAGGTCCTTTTTTGCTCGAAAAAGGACAAACAGTTCTAAATGTTCATAAAATGTGGCTCTGTTCAGCCCAAATGTGTACAACAAACCAGAC
>DVJJ01000135.1 GCA_018716875.1 Candidatus Avoscillospira avistercoris | reverse complement strand
CGGCCTGGCCGCCACCGGCATCGCCACGCCGGTTTTCCTGACTTATGCCCTGTTGGGTATGACCCTGGGTGTGGGCGCCAGTGTCCGGATCGGCCGGGATTTGGGCTCTGCCAACGTGGAAGAGGCCAACCGCCGGTTTCATTCGGTGCTGCTGACAGGCCTGATCGTGGGCCTGGGCTGTATGGCGGCGACGCTGCTGTTGCGGCAGCAGATTCTCGATTTCCTGGGAGCCCAGGACAATCTGCGGAACCTGTCGGAGCAGTATTTGACGGTGGTCTTTGTCTCAGCGCCCATTTTCGTCCTCTACCACATCATGGCGGCGGCGGTTCGTACCGACGGCGGTCCTGCGCTGGCCGCTGTGTCCTCGGCGGTGGTGATCGTAGTCAATCTGTCGCTGGACTTCGTTTTTATGAAGGGATTGAACTGGGGAATCGTGGGCGCGTCGGCGTCTCTCTGCATTGGTGAAATCCTGGGCCTTCTGGTGCTGCTGTCCCACTTTTTCCGTAAACGGGCGCTGCTGCGGCTGGGCCTGCGGGTGGTGCGTTGGGAGGACCTGAAGAAATTCGTAGTCAACGGATTCGGCGTTGGTTCGGCGTTTATCTTCCAGGCCATTGTCATGTTTACGTTCAACATCCTGCTCCTGGCCAGCGGCGACGGCAACGGCGTAACCTATGTGGCCATCTTTGGGGTGATGTACACCATGAGCACCATCCCTGCCGCCATCTTTGACGGCGCGGGCAACGCCATTTCCACTGTGGTTTCCATTTTTGCCGGGGAAAAGGACAGCGCCAGCATCCTGACCACCATGCGCCAGGGCTTGAAAATTGTCGTGGCCGGTGGCATCCTGGTGGCGGCCATTTTCGCGCTGAAAGCCCCGGCACTGATCCGGTTTTTCGGCATTACCGATCAGACCGCCCTGGACTTGGCGGTGCCGGCGGTGCGCGTCTACGTGGGCTGTTTCCTCTTTATGGGCGTCAATGCCCTGGCCACGGCCTTTTGGCAGGCCATTGGACGGGCCCGGCTGGCCGGTGGGATGTCAATTGCAAGAAACTTTGTACTGATGTTGGCGCTGGGCATGGCACTCATTTCGCAAATGCAGATTGTAGGCTTGAGTCTGACCTACGTTATCACGGAAGCGCTGTGCCTGATTGGTGTGGTGGTGATTCACGGTGTCAGCAGCTCCAACCGCTACACCGAGCAAAAGTACGCTTCCACCGGACAGGCGTTTGAGAAGGTTTACACCATTTCCACCGACAGCATCACCGAGATTGCCAACGATTTGGAGCAGGTGTGCGATCAGTGGGAGATTGACTATAAAAAGGCGTTTTTTATCCACCTGATTGTGGAGGAACTGATCCTCAATATCATCAAGTTCGGCCTCCGGGATACGCGGCGGGTCCGTTCCATTGCTATCCGGCTTCTCGACAACGAAGGGGAGTGCATCTTGCGTATCCGCGACAACGTCCGCACCTATAACCCCTTTGATTCCAGCGGCGATGACATTGACAACGCGGTCATTGGCCTGATTACCAAGAAAACCCAGTTCTACAGCTACCAGCGCAAGCTGATCTTCAACTATCTCTATCTGATTCTCTAAGGGAGGAACCCTACTTGAATACCCAAAGTGTCTTTGAAAACGACCAGGAGCTGAACCGCCTGGCAATCCAGAACCGACTGCTTCGGGAGTGCGAGGAACCCTTTTACCGCCGCTTTTTCAACGGCCATCATCAGCTGCGGCTGCTGGACCTGGGCTGCAATGACGGCAGTAAAACCGTAGACCGTTTTGATGTTCCGGAGATCCAGAAGGTTGTTGGCCTGGAAATCCAGGAGGAACTGGCCCATCGGGCTCAGACGCGGTATGGCAGCAAAAAGTTTTCCTTTTACCCCGGCAATGTGGAAGCACCGGATTTCCAGGGAAAGTTGGAGCAAATTATGGAGCGGGAGGGCGTGGAAGCATTTGACATCATCAACGCGTCCTTTGTGCTGATGCACCTCAAGAACCCCGTGGCGCTCCTGGAAGGACTGCGGCGGTTCCTGGCCCCCGGCGGACGCATTGTGATCGAAGAGGCCGACGATGCCTCCAGCGGCCTGACGCCCGACGCCGATCAGCTGTTCCGGCAGTTTTTACAGATGCTGGAGACGGACCCATGGGCAGGAAACCGCCGGTGCGGAGAACATGTGGCCGGATGGATGGAGCAGTGCGGCTACCGGGAGATCCGGCAGCATTTGGTGGAGATCCGGGCCAACGACGGCCAGCTGGAAAAGAAGCGGGATATGTTTGAGACGTTTTTTTCCTATCTGCCGTTGGACATGGAGATCCTCTGCCAGGAGGAGCCGGACAATGCCACGTATAGTGCTTGCGCCGAATGGCTCAGACGTCACTATGACGCCCTGCGGGCTGAGGCCATGTCTGAGTGCACAGAGCTTCGAGTGGGCCTCCGGATGATTGCGTGTCTGGGAGGGTAAAACATGAACCAAGCCATTGTCAGTCACCCCGACGGGGTCCACTTTTCGGTGGAGCCTCTGAAGCCGGACACGGTGTCTGTGGCGGCGGATCTCTGCGACCGCTGCGTGGGCAAGAATCTTTACCCTACAGAGTATCTGCGGGAAATTTGCGGCCGTCCGGAACACTTTTTCTTTCTGCTGCGGACGCCGGAGGGAAAGGCGGCAGGATACTACTACTTCCAGCTGACGGACCTGGACGGAATGGCCGCCTTTACCAAGCTGGACCGGCAGAGTCTGTCGGGCCTGTGCCCGGCGGACGCGGTGGTGGCCAACCTCCGCTCCATCGGGATTCTTGAGGATTTCCGCGGCGGAACACTGTCGCTGGATCTGGTGGGTTACTTTCTGAACCTGCTGCAAACAAAGCTGCATGCGGACCTGGCTTTTTGTGTGTGCTGGAAGCCCCAGGGCCGGATTCCGGTGAACCGGAGCCTGGATGTGTTTCATTTCCGCCACCTGACGGATGTGGAACGGTTTTGGGAGGCGGTACCGGATCTGGAGTGCCCCTGCTGTGACGGGCCGTGCCAGTGCGCGGCTGCCATTTACTACTTACTGCTCGGAGGAGGCAATCGCGTATGAAAAAGAGAAGAATCAAGATGAGGCTGCTGCCCAAGTTTGTGGTATCGCTGACCATTCTGGGCGTGGTGCTATCCATTTTCATCTCCATTTTCAGCTATGTAAACACCGGAAAATACCTGGAAAATATGTATGCCCAGCGTGTGGTGTTCGGCGCCAAGAGCATTGCCACCATGCTGTCGGTGGATGACGTGAAAGCCATCATCGCGCCCGGCGGCGATCAGACTGAGGCATACACGCGGACAGTCAATCTTCTCAACCAACTGAAAAAGGACGGCAATATCACGTTTCTCTCCCTGACGTCCAAGGATGCCGACAGCGTTACATTTTACATTGACACCTGTGTGCCGGAGATGGGCGATGACCCGGCGGCCCAGATGCCCTACGGCACCGACGTCCTCTACGTCGATGCCGCTTCCAGCCCTGAGGATCTCCAAAACTACACCATCGGCTGGGAACTGTACAAGCAGAACGTGGGCACCTCGCAGCCTCTGGTCACAGACAACGATTACGGCTATAACTATACAGCCAGCTGGCCCATTCTCGACGAAAACGGACAGGCAATTGCTGAGATCCAGTACATTATGGATATGGGTGAGGTGCGGTCTTTCCTGAACTCCTTCCTCTATACAATGCTGGGCATCTCCCTGAATATCATTGCTGTGGCCATTGCCTGCTACATTCTGTTTGTCCGCCATACGGTCACCCGGCCCATCAGCGTGCTGGCCAACCAGATGGAGCGGGTGACCGAGGCCGGTGAATTCCAGAATCAGCACGTGGAACTGCACACCGGCGACGAAATTGAGAGCATGGGCGGCTCCTTCAATTACATGCTCGACGAGCTGGAAAACTACATCGATAACCTGAGCAAGATTACTGCGGAGAAGGAACGCATCGGCGCGGAACTGAGCGTTGCAACCCAGATTCAGGCCAATATGCTGCCGTGTATTTTCCCGGCATTCCCCGGGCGGGACGAGTTTGATATCTACGCCACCATGCACCCGGCCAAGGAGGTGGGCGGCGACTTTTACGACTTCTTCCTGGTGGACAACAACCATTTGGCCCTGGTTATTGCCGACGTGTCTGGCAAGGGCGTTCCGGCGGCACTGTTCATGGTGATTGCCAAGACCCTCATCAAAAACGAAGCCCTGACCGGGAAAGCTCCCCAGGATGTTCTGGCGGCGGTCAACAATCAGCTGTGTGAAAACAACGAAGCAGAGATGTTTGTCACCGCATGGCTGGGCATCTATGAGATCTCCACGGGACGTCTGACGGCGGCCAACGCTGGTCATGAGTACCCGGCTGTCAAGCATAGCGACGGGTCTTTTGAACTCTACAAGGACCGCCATGGCTTTGTCCTGGCGGGCATGGAGGGGTCCCGGTACCATCCCTATGAGATGCAACTGCGGCCGGGAGATACGCTGTTTGTGTACACCGACGGCGTGGCTGAGGCCACCGACGCCTCCAACACCCTCTATGGCACGGACCGCATGCTGACGGCGCTCAACAGCTGCGGCGCGACGCAGCCTGAGGCGCTGCTCAACGGTGTCAAGGAGGACATTGACCACTTTGTGAGCGATGCCCCACAGTTCGACGACATCACCATGCTCTGTCTCCAGATCAAGAGCGTGGGCGATGACGACGTGGCCATGGACAGCATTACGGTGCCGGCGGAGCTGGATGAGTTACAGACGGTGCAAGAGTTTGTGGAGCGGCATCTGAAAGCTGCCGGCTGCCCGGCCAAGGCGGAGATTGCCATTCAGGTGGCCGTGGAAGAACTGTACGTCAACATTGCGCACTATGCCTATGCACCAGACCACGGCGAAGCCACCATCAGCTGTGGCATCAAGGGAGCACCTCGGACGGCTATCATCCGCTTTGAGGACGCCGGAAAACCCTTCAACCCGCTGGAGAAGGAAGATGCAGACACCAGTCTTGATGCGGAGGAGCGGGAAATCGGCGGTCTGGGTATTCTGATGGTGAAGCGGAGTATGGATCACATTTCCTATGAATACCGCGACGGCAAGAACATTCTGACCATCCAGAAGGAATTGTAATTTCTACGGAAACGAGAACAGACCGCTGCAAATCTGTTCCGGCCACAGTATGAAGAGTTGTGCTTT
>DVJJ01000008.1 GCA_018716875.1 Candidatus Avoscillospira avistercoris | reverse complement strand
TGGAGTTCTCCGGCTCCTGCGCCGGCTGCGCCGAGACCAGCTACGCTCGCCTCGTGACTCAGCTGTTCGGCGAGAGCATGTACATCTCCAACGCCACCGGCTGTTCCTCCATCTGGGGCGGCCCCGCTGCTACCTCCCCCTACTGCACCAACTTCGAGGGTAAGGGCCCCGCTTGGTCCAACTCCCTGTTCGAGGACAACGCCGAGCACGGCTACGGCATGCTGCTGGGTCAGGCTGCCATCCGCAACCGTCTGGCTGAGAAGGTCAGAGAGGTTATGGAGAAGACCTCCAACGAGGAGCGCAAGACCCTGTGCAAGAATTATCTGGACACCATGACCGATCTGAAGGCCAACGGCGCTGCTGCCAAGGCTCTGATCGCCAACCTGGAGTCCGACGTCTGCTGCGATACCGTTAAGGAAATCCTGCAGGATAAGGAATATCTGGCCAAGAAGTCCATCTGGATCTTCGGCGGCGACGGCTGGGCCTATGACATCGGCTTCGGCGGCGTGGACCATGTGCTGGCCAGCGGCCAGGATGTGAACATCTTCGTGTTCGACACCCAGGTGTACTCCAACACCGGCGGCCAGGCTTCCAAGGCTTCCAACATCGGCCAGGTGGCTCAGTTTGCCGCTGCCGGTAAGGATATCAAGTCCAAGTCCCTGTCCGAGATCGCCATGACCTACGGCTACGTCTACGTTGCTCAGGTGGCCATGGGCGCCGATCCCGCTCAGACCTTGAAGGCCATTGCCGAGGCTGAGGCCTACAACGGTCCTTCCCTGATCATCGGCTATGCTCCCTGCGAGATGCACTCCATCAAGGGCGGCATGCAGAACTGCCAGAAGGAAATGAAGCGTGCCGTTGACTGCGGCTACTGGAACATGTTCCGGTACAACCCCGCTCTGAAGGCCGAGGGCAAGAACCCCTTCACCCTGGATTCCAAGGAGCCCGCTGGCGGCTACCAGGAGTTCCTGATGAACGAGGCCCGCTACTCTTCCCTGACCCGCAGCTTCCCCGAGCGTGCCACCGAGCTGTTCGCCAAGTCCGAAGAGCTGGCTAAGGAGCGCTACGAGCATCTGATGCGTCTGAAGGCCCTCTACGAGGTGTAAGTTCAAACGCATTCCAGCAAATAACACATGGGGCCCGCACCATTAGGTGCGGGCCCTTTTTTGCATAGTTACGACAGTTTGGGGAACAACAATAACAACAAACCGATACCGTTTTATTTGGTCTATCTGCCGGATTTTACGATAGCATTTGTATATTAAACTAATTTTTTAGTTGTACATCCTATGATATTTCGTATACTTTTATTGATTTGCCGTTAAGAAAGTGTTAAAATATCATTGCCGAATCCCGACTTGAAAAAGCCGGGATATCCCATTTCATTAAGGAGAGAGAGAATGTCTGACAAGAATTCTTCCAACAAGATCAGTCTCTACAACCGTTGGCTCAACGGCATCGAGGCTGTGGGCAACAAACTGCCCCACCCCGTGGCCCTGTTTGCCATGCTGGCTCTGCTGATCATCCTCATTTCCGCCGTCTGCGCCGCCCTGGGCGTTTCCGCCACCGGTGAACTGGTATCAGACGGCGAGCTGAAAGAGACCACCGTCACCGCTGTCAGCCTGCTGACCAAAGACGGTCTGGCCTACATTTTCAGCAACGCCGTAAGCAACTTTACCAGCTATGCGCCTTTGGGCATGGTGCTGGTGGCCATGCTGGGCGTGGGTGTTGCCGAGCACTCCGGCTTGATCAATGCCCTGCTGAAACGGACCGTGCAGGTGACCCCCAAGCGGCTGATTACCCCTGTGGTGGTCTTCCTGGGCGTCATGTCCAATGTGGCCTCCGATGCGGGCTACGTCATTTTGATTCCCCTGGGCGCCATGGTTTTCCGGGCCTATGGCCGTCATCCCATGGCCGGTCTGGCCGCCGCTTTTGCCGGTGTGTCCGGCGGTTTCTCGGCCAATCTGCTCATTGGTACCCTGGACCCCCTGCTGGTGGGCATCTCCCAGACGGCGGCCCACCTGATTGACCCCACCTATCATGTCAACGTCATGGGCAATTACTATTTCCTCTGCTTCTCCACGGTGCTGATCACGGTGCTCGGTACCATCGTCACCGACAAGATTGTGGAACCACGTCTGGCAGCCTTCGGCGGTCATGTACTGGCCGAAGAAGACGATTCCCTGACCACCGTCACCGATTTGGAGAAAAAGGGTTTGCGCCGGGCCGGTATCGTCATGGTGCTCTATGTGATGTTGATTGTGATCCTCTGTCTCCCCTCCGGCTCGTTCTTCCGCAATGAGGCCTGTGAGCTGCTGGGCAAGGCATCCCCCTTCGTGGATGGCATTGTGGTCCTCATTGCCCTGCTGTTCTTCCTGCCCGGCGTGGCCTTTGGCCGCACTGTGGGCACCTTTGCCAACCACCACGCCGTCTGCAACGCCATGAGCAAATCCATGGCCTCCATGGGCTCCTTCCTGGCTCTGGCCTTTGTCTCTGCCCAGTTTATCAACTATTTCAACTACACCAAGCTGGGCACCATCATCGCCCTCAGCGGCGCTTCCTTCCTCCAGGACGCCAACATCGGCCTGATTCCCCTGATTGTGGTCTTTATCCTGTTCTCGGCCTTTATGAACCTGTTTATGGGTTCCGCTTCCGCCAAATGGAACATCCTCGCCCCGGTATTCGTCCCCATGTTTATGCTGCTGGGTTACCGGCCGGAGCTGTGTCAGTTGGCGTACCGCATCGGTGATTCCAGCACCAACATCATCACGCCCCTGATGACGTATTTTGCCGTCATTGTCACCTTTGCCCAGCGCTACGACAAAAAAGCCGGCATCGGTACCATTACCGCCACCATGCTGCCCTACAGCATTTGTTTCCTGTTGTTCTGGACCATTACCTTTGTGATCTGGCTGGCCCTGGGCCTGCCCATCGGCGTCGGCACCGGCGTCCATCTGTAATATGCAAAAAACACCGAAGTTTCTGAGAAAACTTCGGTGTTTTTTCATCTTATGGTTTGCAGCGGCCACAGGGGCTATAGCCCTGTGCCACCAAATCCTCCCGGGTACCAGTGTACTCCTGCCGGTTCTCCGGGCTGATATCCGCCGCGCTGGAGCAGTCCGGGTAATGGAACTTCATACTGTTGGTATTCAGGACGTAGGCTGTACCCTGGGGCTCCGCTTCCGTCGGCTCCTCCGTCGGGGCGCCCTCCTCGCTGAGCCAGCTGTCTCCCGTGGCGTAATCGATGGTAACACCGGGCTGGACATTATAGGCGTAGACGCAGAAGCAGACGCCCTCTCCCCCATCCTCCACGGACCATCCTTCCATCAAAACGCCGTCCGCCACCAAATTGGCGTCGGTGAACACCGGCGTCACCCGGTACAGCACATGGTTGTCCGTCTCCTGCACATAGTCGGCCACCATGTTTTCAAAGGGCAGCATTCCCTCAATATTCAGATACCGGGTGCCGGTGATGAGATTTTCCTCGTTGGCGTTCTCACCCGTCAGCTGATACCCCAGCAGATGGCAGCGGTTATAGAGATATTTGCCGTCCACAATGTCATATTTCACTGTCTGCCAGCCCGAGGGCTTTACCTGGCCGATAGAGCCCCGGTCCTCTGTGGGCATGATGTCCTGGCCCACAGACGCCATGGCCACACCGCAGCGTCCCAAAGCGTCCAGCGGACTATACGATTCATAGGAATCGGTGGTCAAGTCCCCCTCTGTAAAATACGGCACATTGTCATGGATTGCCACATAGGCCGCGTCACTGTAGGCCGGAACCTCGTCGGGGGAAAACGTACCGCCCACCAAATCTCCGCTTACCGTCTGCTGGGGCTGCTCCTCCGCAGGAAGCCCGGCACAGCCGGTCAAGGGCATCGCCGCTACCAGCGCCGTCAGCATCCATGTCATCAGTGTTTGTTTCATGGTTCGTATACCTCCCTGGTAATCTTGGGGTGAGAATTGCCGGGAAACTCCGATTGCTCCCGCAGCGTCCAATGGTCCAACTGCAAATCCAGCACCGCGTCAGCGGGATAGAGCCGATTCCATCGATAGACAATCAGGCGGTGTATGCGGGGCGCCGCCGGGCCCAGGGGCGGCGTTTCCACAAAGCACACGCCATCCTCCGGCGTATCCTCCAGGACATTCTCCGTCACAGTCAAAGCCGTCTCCGGCGGAAACAGCATTACAGACTGCGGCGCCACATACAAACCACCGCCGCTGTCCTCCAGCAGATGGGCCGACACCACACGGTCCCGGCTCTGGCGGCGGCCATTGAACTGCATACCGTTTCTGTCATCGAGACATACCAAAACCGTCATGGCTGCCGTTCCCCTTCCTCCGGGTTGTCCGCCCGCTTCCGGCGGCACGCTTCACAGCGATACAGCAGCCGCAAATCATATCCCAGCAGCGGCTCCGGGACATGTTCCTGAAACTGTCGGGTCAAATCCCCCAGGTCAATATCCAGCAGTGCGCCGCAGTCGGCGCAAATCAGATGGTCATGCCGTGTTTTGCGGTCGTATCGGTCGGGCTGTCCCTCCACAATGACCTTGCGCACCATTTCGGATTGGCTGAGTTTTTTCAAGTTGTTATAGACCGTCGCCAATACGATGGTGGGGTAACGCGGCTTCAACGCGGCATAAATCTGCTCCGCCGTCATATGACTGCGGGAAGATGCAATCAGTTCATAGATAGCCTTTTCATACTTTGTCATA
>DVJJ01000134.1 GCA_018716875.1 Candidatus Avoscillospira avistercoris | reverse complement strand
AGCAATGCCGTAACTTGATAAAATTTCCTTTATTGTGTATAATATACAATAAGAAACGGCGGGTTTACAACGGAATGAAAATTATGTGACAACCAGCCCCAGACACTCGATTCTACGGGCATGGATGGAGCCGCTTTCGGCGGTATAAATTCTCGTGGTATTGATGTTGGCGTGTCCCAGCAGGTCCGCCAGCCGGGATAAATCCTTTTCGATGGTATAATAGGTGCGGGCGAAGAGATGCCGCAGATTGTGGGGAAACACCTTGGAAGACGACACCCCCGCCGCCTGACACAGCGCTTTCATCTCCCGCCAGATATTGGACCGGTCCAGCGGCTTGCCGCTGCGGGAGACAAACACCGCTCCGGCGGTGATTTTTTGTTTTTGCAGGTAGGTCCGCAGGAGCCGCCGCAGCTTTTGGGGCAGGAAGATGGTGCGGCGTTTGCCCTTGTTGGCCACCTCGGTCCGGCCTGCCGCCACGGCTTCGGCGGTGATAAACCGCAGCTCCGAAACCCGGATGCCTGTGGTGCAGATGGTTTGGAGCACCAGGGCCAGACGGCGGTTTTCCCGCCGCTCCGCCGCCCGGACCAGACGGATATACTCCGCCCGGGTCAGCTCCCGGCTTTCGTTGAGAAACAGCGCCCGTTGGATTTTCAGCGGACGCAGACGCAGCTCTTGCCAGCCGCAGAACGCAAAAAAGCGATTGACCGCCGCCAGCATGGTGTTGACGCTGGCCGGGGCATAGGTGCCGATGAGCGATTCTTTCCACTCCAAAAGCGCCCCCTTGGTCACAGGCGCGCCGTCCAGCCAGGCCGCCAGGGCGGCCAGATCATGGGCGTACTTCTGTATGGTGGCGTCGCTGCGCTCCTGCTCCCGCAGGAAAATCACATATTGTTTCAGCAGTTCCGGGGTGAGCTTCAGGGATTTTTTCGGCATGGTGCGTCCTCCTTGTTGGTGATGCCGGGTGGATGGGACGGGGTTCTAAACAGGCGGGAACGTTCTGCAAAGCGCGGTTTGCCCTTAGGGGCCAACGGCGCTTCTTCTTATTATATAATAAGGTATCAAAAAAACCACCCGCCGGGCGGGTGGTTGAAAGGCGGGGCCATCGGGGGCGATTCCGCCGGCTGGTCCTCCGGCGTGCTGGGCCACTGACCCGGCATCGGCTTCCAGCCGTTGTACTGGGCCGGATGGTGGGAGGAAAAAATCGAGTAAAATTTTTGATTGTTCGGGCCAACGACTGCCGTCAATAAGACGCCGTCTCGTCGTAAATCTCCAAGGTATAACCGTGGTCCATCAGCCACTGGGCTGTCCGGGAGCCTACGGTGGGCGTCAGACTCAGATAGTCGGAAGCCACAACGGCCATGGAATCCTCCAAGGTCTGGGTGGGGGTATCCACCGTGTGGAGGAACTCCATAAAGATGGAGGCCATGTACTGCGCATCCGAAGACGTGTCATAGCTGTACAGAACCGGCCGACCCACCAGACCCTCCTGCAAATCGGGGAGCACAGCATTGGTGTAGAGGTCGTAGGCGTCGGAAGCCGTCAAATCTTGGGTGATATAATTATAGGTAGGGCCTTCGTAGATGCTGACATAGCCGTAATTGATGGACCGGACCGTTACATCAAAGGTGGGTACCGTGGCGGCACTGACGATATAGGGGTCCGTAAGGATGGCCGCAAACTGCCGGGGCAGACTGGCGGTGTCCAGCCACAGCTCCTCCGTACAGCAGATGTCGTAGGAGCGGGCCAGGGTCCGGCCGTCCCGGTACTGATAGATCAAATCCAGGGAGCTGCTCTCCACGGTGTTGTCCACCATGGCGGCCCAATCGGCCAGCAGCGTTTCCTGCTGCTCCTTCTGCTCAATAATCTGCTGATGGAGCGTCAGCAGGTCTGCAATGTGGGCCTCGTCGGTAATCACCACATCATGGGGGAAGACGGGGCTGCTGAGGGTGATGCTCTCCACCTGGTCCGCCATGGGGACGGTTTTTTCATAGCCGAATGCGTCCAGATCCACCAGTCCCACCACCACAAGGAGAGCGGCACAGACGATACTGAAGCCCACCCAGCCCCGACGGAACACATGGAAGGTCTTGCGCAGCAGAATTTCCGCTGCAAAATAGCCCAGGAACGCGCCCAGCAGCAGACACAGCACCACCGCCGGCAGGGCAGGGCCGCGGCTGCCGGAGAAAAACATGGTGGCGCCCACCACGCCCAGTACCAGGGAGCAGAAGATGGTGAAGCAGTATTTTAAGACTGGCCGCAGGGCGCGGACGGCGATTACGTCTCCGGTGTACTCCATGGCCCGGCGGCGCAGGAGGAAGAAGGAGACAACCAGCAGAATCACACCGGCCAGAGCCGCCAGCAGGGGATAGGTCCAGGCGCGGAAGACGCATTGCATCACGGCGTCGGCGCCGGTGCCCACGGTTTTTTCCGACAGAAGTACCTTATCCATATAATAGTAGATCGGCGACAGGACAGCCAAAGGCGTTCCGGCGCTGCGCGACATGCCGTAAACAAAGGTGGACAGCACGGAGTTGACCACCATATTGACGGTGATGGCCGCCACGTTCAGGAGAAAATACAGAACGGGCAGGGCCAACAGCTGGCCCACAATGGCGGCGCAGAGGGAGGCCATCCCGTAAAAGCAGAGGAATTGCAGCGTCATCAGGGCCAGCCAGATGGCGACACAGCCCAGAGTGGGATACCCGGCGGAAGCGCCGGCGGCCCAGGTCAGCAGGGCAATGATCAGATTGGGGCCAAGGCTGAAGGTCATAGCCGCCGCCAGATTGGACAGGAAATGGGCTTCCCGCCGCACCGGCAGGGCCGCCACGGTGTTGACGCTGCGGGTGTGGTACATCCAGCTGTGAATGGCCATGGCAACGGCGGCGGCATAGATCAGATTGGCGATGGGTCCAAAGTGGACAGCGCCGTTGAGAATGGCATACTGCATCATCACCAGATTATAGGAGGCGTCTCCCGCCTGAAAGAGCATGGCCAGGGGCAGCGTCACCACCCAGACAATAAGATAGACAATCCAGAGGGGGGCAAAGCGCGTCAGAGCCGTCCGGTAAATGGTGGGGCTAAAGAACGATGGATTTGACCGCATAGTCAACACCTCCCAGTTCATAGATGAAGATCTCCTCCAGGGACAGAGGCAGCAGGTCATAGAAGATGGGCAGCGTGGCGGCGATGCGGTCGGAGATCTCCTGGGCGTTGCCCCGGAGAATCAGCGTTTGCACCCGGCCCACGGTGGACTGGTGGAGCACCGTCAGCGACGGCGGCAGGGGCCGGTCCGACACCAGCTGGACCTTGACGATGTTTTCCTGCAATTCCGACAGGGGCCGTTCCAGCAGCATTTTGCCCCGGTCCATGATGCCCACATGGTCGCAGACGTCCTCCAGCTCCCGCAGATTGTGGGAGGAGACCAGGACGGTGGTGCCCCGCTGGGCGGCATCGTCGAGAATCAGGCTCCACAGCTGGCGGCGCATAACCGGGTCCAGACCGTCCACCGGCTCATCGAGAAACAGGTAGTCGGGCCGGGTACAAAGAGCCAGCCAGAAGGCGGCCTGTTTCAGCATGCCCTTGGACAGACGGCGCATGGCTTGGCGCGGGTCCAGATTGAAGGCGTCCCCCAGCTTCTGATATAATTCGATGTCAAACCGGGGATAGAGGCCCCGGTAATACCGCATCATGTCCTGAATGGTGGCCTGGGGATGGTAGTAGATGTCATCGGGAATGGACGCAATGCGGCTCTTGGTGTCTATGCACTCATAGACCGGTGCGCCGTCAATGTGAACCTGTCCGCTGTCGGGCCGCAGGACGCCGGTGAGATGGCGCAGCAGCGTGGTCTTGCCGGCGCCGTTGGGGCCCACCAGACCGTAGATGGCGCCGTTGGGCACCGTCAAATCCACCTGGTCCAGAGCGCGGAAACCGTCAAATTGTTTGACCGCCTGATGGACTGTAATCATAGTTCCACTCCTTCCAACATCTGGTGAATGCGGGATGTGAGCGAATGCTCCGAAACCCCCAGACGCAGCAGCTCCGCCGCCGCGTCATCAAAGGCGCTGAGCAGCTCCTCCCGCCGCCGGTCGGTGACCTCGGTCAGGGCCGCGGCAAAGGAGCCTTTACCGGCGATGGAGTAGATAAAGCCCTCGGCTTCCAGCTCCCGGTAGGCCCGCTGAATCGTATTGGGGTTGATGGCCAGTTGGGCCGCCAGCTCCCGCACACTGGGGAGTCGTTCGCCGGTGGCCAGCACGCCGGACAGGATCAGCTTGCGAAAGCCGTCCTTGACCTGCTCATAGATGGGCTTGGAATCGCGGTAATTGAGGGTTACCAAGGGCGCACCTCCTGTTCGTATACCGGACTGTATGGAAATTACTAATACAGACAGTATAAAAACCCTGGGGAGATTTGTCAAGGCAACGCGGAACAATTCAGCCGGCGGGGGCCGCAGGCACAATTTGTGGGGCGCTGCCGCGAAAAAAAGATTTCCTCCTGCCGGAACATTTGGTATACTGATGGTATCTGAACCAAAGGAGGAAAACCCATGATTCGCCATGTGATTATGTGGAAATTCCGCGAGGGCTGCGAAGCGGAAATGCAGCAATTCCTGGACGGCCTGCGGTCGTTGCAGGGCCAGATTCCCCAGATTGTGGAGATGGAGGTGGGCGTGGACGCCGCCGGGAAAGGCAATTACGACGCGGCGTTGATTTCCACCTTCCGCACCTGGGAGGATTTGGAGACCTACAAAAAGGACCCGCGCCATGTGGCCGTGTCCAGCCTGTGCAAGTCCATCCGCACCGACCGGGTGGCCGTGGACTTTGAATTTTAAGCGGAGCAATACGCCTATAACAGAAAGAACGGAATCGGCGGCGGGCTGGTTCCGTTTTTTTGTCAAAAAAAGCCTGTGTTTCTAAAAAAACACAGGCTGATTTTTTTCAGAGGGGACAGCTCAGGAAACATCGATGCAATAGTCCACAACCACGTCCTTTTCCAGGGAAATAATCAGCCAGGCTGCATCCATAAAATCGACGCCCAAATAGTAAATCAGCGTCGTTTCGCCGGGAAACGGCTGCTTGCTGCGCTTAAAGGAGGCGTCTCCTTCCAGGTCTTCGGCGCCCAGCAGCTCCAGAACCTCCGATTCGCTTTTGCCGATCAGCTGCGTTTTTTCCAACATGTCATCCACGAATTGATAGCGGTTTTCCCGGTCGGAATGCCATTTTTCCGGGGAATAGGTGTGCTGAAATTGATACATACACAGTGCGGCGACGGCGAAAACCGCCATGGCCGCAAAGAAACCAAAGACAATGAGATTCCAGCGTTTGGCCTTTTGCACCTGTTTTCGCAGACGTGCTTCGTCCATATCATTGCCCACCTTTCTGTGTGCCGGAGCGTTTTTTTCTACTACCTTCAATATAACTGTGGTTTGATGAAAAAACAAGAGCGGGGGGATACTCCAAGATGCTTTAGGAAAAAACGGAACTCCATGGCGGCGTTCCCGTTCATTTTTTTGCAACCCGCCCTGTTCAACGCCGTCCAATGGTGGTAAACTAAAAACTACCATGGATAGAAAAGGAAAGGAAGGAACCCCATGAAACAACGCATTGTAACGGCGCTGCTGGCCCTGGGCCTGTGTGCGCGCTGGCGCTCCCGGCCCGGGCCGCCGCCACGTTCAACGACATTCCCGCCTCACACTGGGCCCACAGCTATGTCCAGACCGCCAGCAATAACGGCTGGGTGAACGGTGTCGGCAACGGCAAGTACAACCCCAACGGCAATGTGACCGCTGCGGAGTGGTATACCATGGCACTGCGGATGGCTTACGGTAAGGATACGCTGGACAGCGTCGAGGTGCCTGCCAACGAGCTGTATGCAAATAAATGGTACGCCAAGACCATGGCATACGCCATTGATGAACTGCTCTTTGTCTACTCCGGCGGCGTCAGCGGTTCCACAGTTGGTCAGGTCATGACCGATATGGAATCCAACATCAGCAGAGAGAAAATGGCGGCAAGCATCTGGAATATCCTCAAGGATTACGGTTATAAGGCCGGTGATTTGTCTACCGTTTCCATCCCGGATATGGGAACCGTCAACCAGGGCTATCAATATGGCGTTAAGGTGGCATATTCCACCGGCATCCTTCAGGGTGTGGATTCTACCGGTAAATTTGACCCCAAGGCTTCCATGACCCGTGCCCAGGCTGCGACGGTCCTGTGCCGTCTCTATGACCTGTTGGAGACCCTGCCGGATTTTGACGGTACCATTACCACGCCGGAAACGCCCGATGTGCCGGAAACTCCGGAGAACCCCGAAACCCCGGAAACGCCTGAGAATCCGGGTGAAACCGAAACGCCTACCGGCAACTATGGCCCGGTTGGTACGGTGTCCGACTTCGTTGTGACCCTGCACTATTCGACCCACGCTCCGACGGTGGACTACTGGACGGATGCGCCCCAATGGATTAAGGACAAAACGGACAAGGATGCCTTTAACTGTCTGGCTCAGACGCTTCTGGACCCGGAAAATGCAGTTGCAACCGAGACCATCGACAGAGTAAAACGAAATCCTTATTACAACTATGCGGTGTACGAGAATTGGGAAGATAACGATAAGGCTCATTATGTGACGGCACTGTTTGGTGTTCTTCGCAATTTTATGTTCGAACAGGCAGTCTGGAATCCTGCGGTTGCGACTGGTAGTGGTTTCTTTACAATTGATCATTGTTACGAAAATCGAAACGAAAGAGATTTTGAATTTCTGAACAAAGTCAATGACTCCATGAGTGACCGTGAAGTAGCAATCGAGGCCCTAAAGATGCTCCAGCAGTATAGCACATATAAGGCAACTGCCAATGGAGGCAGTATCTTTAGCTCCAAAGCTCTGAGTGGTCAGATTGTAGAAATGAATTGTGATGCAGCTACACTGGACTTGTGTAGAATGCTTGCACAAGTAGATATCCCAGTTCTGAAATTTGGCTGGGCAGATGTTCCTGGTTCAAGTGACCACACCACTTGCTATGCGAAACTGGATGGCGAATGGTATATTGTTGAAGCCACCTTTGCGGTAAAAGGCTATGACATGAGTATGTGCATTCGTACTCCAGATGAATATTTCTCTATTCATGCCAACCCATCCTGTAATGTTATCGATATCCCTGGCAATGGTGTCAGTACAGCCAGATATCTCGTAGATGTTACGGGCTTCGGTCGCAACTCCTAAACAACAAACCGCCCCTCTTCCCAAACGGGAGGAGGGGCGGCGGCTGTGGGGTGGGTGCCGCTGTCAAAAACAGTTCTCCAGAGAAACAAAAAATCCGAACACATTCCCAATCTGGAGAATGTCGTTCGGATTTTTCTAGTTTGTCCTTTGTTGCCAAAAAAGATGCAGGAACCCACAGATGCGCACCTAAAACCAAATCGCAACCCAGCGTAAGCGGTTGTGATTTGGAGAGGAGGAGCAAGGGAGCGGGCGGATGACGTCTTTTTTGCCGCAGGCATAAAAAGACGTCGGAGCAAAGCGGACTTTGCTCCGACGTGGTCCGAGTGCCGAGATTCGAACTCGGGGCCTCTTGAACCCCATTCAAGCGCGATACCAAACTTCGCCACACCCGGATATTTTGTTCTGCACTCTCAAGTGCCTATCTATCATAGCACAGCTTCCGACAAAATGCAAGCACTATTTTTAAAAAATCAGAAGACGGCTCCGCAATATAAAAAACGTGCTCATAAAACAATCCGAAAAACGGCGTTGGAAGCATATTGAGGATATCTGTACTTAACAAGACTACCATATAATATGCACATGCTAATGCTG
>DVJJ01000133.1 GCA_018716875.1 Candidatus Avoscillospira avistercoris | reverse complement strand
GGTTTCCCTGGTGGACAGTGCCGATGAATTGGACACTACGCTTTTCTCTAATGTGCAATCCGTTGGTATCACTGCCGGGGCGTCAACGCCGGCGTGGATAATAAAGGAGGTCAACAACCATATGAGCGACGAAATTCGTGTTGAAAATGCTGCCATGGAGGAGAACTTTGCCGAGCTTCTCGAGCAGTCCATCAAGACTTTAAATACAGGAGACAAGGTGACCGGCATCGTCACGTCCATTACCCCCACCGAAGTGTATGTGGACCTGGGCACCAAGCACGCCGGCTACATCCCCTACAGCGAGATCAGCAGCGATCCTGCTGCCAAGGCCGAGGACCTGTTCAACGTGGGCGATGAGATTGAGGTCTATGTGGTCCGTGTCAACGACATGGAGGGCACTGTGATGCTGTCCAAGAAGCGTCTGGACACCGTCAAGAGCTGGGACGAGATCGAGACTGCCTGCGAGGAGAAGACGGTCGTTGAGGGCGTCATCACCGAGGAGAACAAGGGCGGCCTGGTTGCCAATGTCAAGGGCGTCCGCGTGTTCATTCCCGCTTCCCAGACCGGCATTCCCAAGGGCGGCGACCTGAGCCAGCTGATCCGTCAGACCGTCAGCATGAAGATCACCGAGGTCAACCGCGCCCGCCGCAGAGTGGTCGGCTCCATCCGTGCCGTCACCGCTGAGGCCCGCAAGGCTGCCGCTGAGCAGATCTGGAATGAGATCGCCGAGGGCAAGACCTATCATGGCACCGTCAAGAGCCTCACTTCCTACGGCGCTTTCGTCGACATCGGCGGTGTGGACGGCATGGTGCACGTTTCCGAGCTGAGCTGGAGCCGCATCAAGAACCCCGCCGAGGTTGTCAAGGTGGGCGACGAGATCGACGTCTATGTTATCGGCTTTGATCCCGAGAAGAAGAAGATCTCTCTGGGTTACAAGACCGCTGAGACCAACCCCTGGAACCTGTTCCTGAACCAGTTCCAGGTGGGCGACGTGGCCACCGTTAAGATCGTCAAGTTGATGACCTTCGGCGCTTTCGCTGAGATCATCCCCGGCGTGGACGGCCTGATCCACATCTCCCAGATCGCTGACCGCCGCATCGGCAAGCCCGAGGATGTGCTGTCCGAGGGTCAGGAGGTCGAGGCCAAGATCATCGACATCGACGAGGAGAACAAGCGTATCTCCCTGTCCATCCGCGCCCTGCTGGTGGAGGGTGATGACGAGGAGTACGGCGACGAGGAGTAATCCTTCGTCTGCGCTCTGTAAATCGCAATATAAACCGGGCTGCTGCGGCAGCCCGGTTTTTCGCAATGTGACGGTAATGGGAAACAGATAAAAGCTGCTGCTGAGAAAGCGGGCGCGCTGCAACGGAGGTTGCAACGCGCCCGCAAAACGGATAGATGCAATTACTTGACGGCGATGACTTCCATCTCCACCACGCCGCCCAGGGGCAGGGCAGCCACCTGCACGCAGGAACGGGCGGGATGCTCGCCGGTGAAGTTCTCAGCGTAGATGCCGTTCAGCTCGGCAAAGCCGGCCAGATCGGTCATAAACACGGTGGTCTTGACCACGTTGCTCAGGTCCATGCCATTCTCGGCCAGGACAGCCTTGACGTTGGCAAACATCTGACGGGCCTGGGCAGCCAGACCGCCCTCGGCCAGCTTACCGGTCTCGGGCACCAGTCCCAGCTGGCCGGAGCAGTACAGGGTGTCGCCTACAAAAATCGCCTGGGAATAGGGACCCACAGCGGCGGGAGCGTTCTTGGAACAGATCACAGTTTTCATGGTTGAAAACCTTCCTTTCGTAAATTGGTACATCCATTCTATCATAGTCCTTCCCATCTGTTAAGGGCTAAATATAAAATTTTTGTAAATGTACTTGAAAAAATTTCAGAGCGCGGTATAATAGCATTAGCACTCAAAAGTTATGAGTGCTAATGCTGAATACAAAGGATGACATATCATGGAAAAGCAGCAATTCAAAGCCGAATCCAAGCGGCTTCTTGATCTGATGATCAACTCCATTTACACCCATCAGGAGATTTTTCTCCGTGAGATCATTTCCAACGCCTCCGACGCCATGGACAAGCTGGCTTATTTGAGCCTGACGGACCAGAACGTGGGCCTCAGCCGCAGTGACTTCGCCATCGATATTACGGTGGACGAGAAGGAGCGTCTGCTGACCGTGTCTGACAACGGCATCGGCATGAGCCGGGAGGACATGGAGGAAAATCTGGGCACCATCGCCAAGAGCGGCTCCCTCCAGTTCAAAAAGGACATGGAGCAGCAAGAGGACATCGACATCATCGGCCAGTTCGGCGTGGGCTTCTACTCCGCCTTTATGGTGGCCGACGCTGTCACCGTTATTTCCAAGAAGTACGGTTCTGACGAAGCCTGGATGTGGCAGTCCTCCGGCGCTGACGGCTACACCATCACTGCCTGTGAGAAGGAAGCCGCCGGTACCCAGGTCATTATGCATCTGAAAGCCGACACCGAGGACGAGAACTACAGCCGGTTCCTCCAGGAGCACGAACTGCGGTCTCTGGTTCGCAAATACTCGGACTATATCCGCTATCCCATCCGCATGGACGTGACCAAGACCCGTGTCAAGGAGGAGACCAAGGACAGCGACAAGCCCGAATATGAGTCCTACACGGAGAACGAAACCCTCAACTCCATGGTCCCCCTGTGGCAGCGGGCCAAGAAGGACGTCACCGAGGAGGAGTACAACCGGTTCTATCAGGAGAAGTTCTTCGACTATGAAAACCCCCTGGCTACCATCCATCTGAGCATCGAGGGCAACATCACCTATAAGGCATTGCTCTATATTCCCGCCCGTGCCCCCTATGACTTCTATACCAAGGAGTACAAGAAGGGCTTACAGCTCTATTCCTCCGGCGTTCTGATTATGGAGAACTGCGAGGACCTGCTGCCGGAGCACTTCCGCTTTGTCAAGGGCATTGTGGATTCCCAGGATTTGAGCCTGAACATTTCCCGTGAGATGCTCCAGCATGACCGCCAGCTGAAACTCATCGCTTCCAACCTGGAAAAGAAAATCAAGTCCGAATTGAAGAAGCTTCTGGAAAACGACCGGGAGAAGTACGAGAAGTTCTTCAACGCCTTTGGCCGCAACCTGAAATACGGTCTGGTGTCCGAGTACGGTATGCACAAGGAGCTGCTCCAGGATTTGATGCTGTTCTGGTCCAGCAAGGAACAGAAGCTTGTGACGCTCCAGGAGTATGTGGACGGCATGGGCGAGGGTCAGGAGCATATCTACTATGCCGCCGGTGAGAGCCGCCAGCGCCTTTCCCAGCTGCCCCAGATGGAGCTGCTCCAGGACAAGGGCTACGACGTGCTGTTCTTCACAGAGGATGTGGACGAATTTATTCCTCAGACCCTCCAGAAGTTTGCTGAAAAGGACTTCAAGAACATTGCGTCCGATGACCTGGGCCTGACCTCCGACGAAGAGAAGAAGGCCATGGAGGAGAAGAACGAAGCCGCCAAGCCCACTCTGGACTTCATTAAGGAGACCCTGGGCGACCGCGTCAAGGATGTGCGTCTCAGTGCCACCCTCAAGAGCCATCCCGTTTGCCTGGTTCCCGACGAGGGCATGAGCTTTGAGATGGAGAAATACTTCCAGAAGATGAACCCGGAAATGGGCTTCAAGGCCGGCCGCATTCTGGAGCTGAACCCGGAGCACGCCGTCTTTGCCACTTTGCAGATTGCCGTAGCCCAGGACCCGGAGAAAGCCAAGAAGTATGTGGAGGTCCTCTACGACCAGTCCTTGCTGATGGCGGGCCTGCCCATCGACAACCCCACCGAGTACACTGACCGCATCTGCTCTTTGATGCAGTAAGGAATTTCGCGCCCTGCGGGGCGCGACCGGGGACGCTGTTCCCTGGACCCCTGCGATTTTTGAAAAAATCGAGTAAACTTTTTATGTTGGGGTCTGGATGCAGCATTTACGTTTCAAACCAAATTGAGAAATGACTTTGCCCCGGATTCCATGGGAATCCGGGGCATTTAAAGTTTTACGCAATTTTTTCAAAAAATGCGGGGTGCGGGGCAGAGCCCCGCGAAAGCCGCCGTCACTCCTCACTGTCCGCTGTTACCGCCGAGCGCAGAACGCCGTAATCGGAAAAACGGGTATCGCGGGAGTCGGTGAGAAAGACCACGCGATCATGAAGCGTATCGTAGACATCGGAGAAGGTGTCCACCAGGGCTTGGACCTGGGAGCCGTCGCTGCTGGTCAGATACACCCGGTCAGCGTAGGCGGCCAGGGCCGGGTCTGTGGTGGCCAGGGACAGGGCAGGGGAGCTCTCTGTCTGGTTGGAGGACAGCCGATGGGCGGCGTCCAGCACGGCGGCCACCCGGTCGCCGTCATAGGCGATGTTCTGACTGGTCGGGAAGGTGAAGTCCGACAGAACCACTTCCTCGAAGCCCAGACCGGCCAGCTCGGAGAGAATACTCTGGAGGTAGGAGAGGACCTGCTGATTGGCTGGGTCCAGCCAGTAACAGCTGTCGCTATCCATCCACAACGCGCCGTTGTCCAGGGGCAGACCACAGGACTGATTGGCCAGGGCATAGGAGCTGTCCCGGAATGCCGGCAGCCGGGCGATAAGATAGACGCGGCCGTTGGCGTTGAGATCGGCAATGAGCTGGTCCACGGCGGTCACATCCACCGACGAGGACGTTTCCGCGCCGGGAATGGCGGTGGAGTAACAGAAATTGCCGTAGATGCTTTTCATATCCAGCAGCACGGCCACCTGCCCCTCCGCTGACTGGACGGCCTCCAAAATGGCGTCGGTGTCGTCCAGCATATCGGTGGTCACATAAATGCCCTCCAGACGGGTCATGGCGCTGGTGTCCTCCATGGGACTGGTGTCCACCACCACCTGGGCGTCGGGCAGGGGTTCCAGTTTTTCGGGGGGCGTGCGGCTCTCGGTGGACGGGGAGAACTCCAGCCGGACACCGTCGGCGGAGTAGACCAGAAAGCGCTGCAAATAGATGACAAAGCCTATGGCGGTCAGCAGCAGCAGCACGACGATGATGACCAGGGCAACGGCCAGTTTGCGCAGACGCACCCGGGTGCGATAGGGAATGTATGGCAAGGTTGCAGCCTCCTCAGCAGGTAGCGCTCAGCTGGCACCAATCGTCCATCTGATTGCAGCCGGTGATGGTGAGACCCGCCGCTTCCAGCGCCGCTTTTACCTCATCCAGCCGCACATTGAGCACGCCGGAGCACAGGAACACGCCGTCCTTGCGCAGGAAATGGGGCACCACCGGGGCCAGGGGAATGATGACATCGGCCACAATGTTGGCCAATACCACGTCGTAGCCGCCTTCGGCCAGTTCTTCCATACGGGCCCGGTCCTCGATGACATTGCCGGTGACGGCGGTAAACCGGGAGCCGTCCAGACCATTCATGGCGGCGTTTTCTCTGGCGATGTCCTCGGCCTTGGGGTCAATGTCCACGCCGGTGGCCGTGGCGGCACCCAGCAGCAGCGCCGTAAAGGACAGAATGCCGCTGCCGCTGCCCAGGTCGATGACCCGTTCACCGCCGTGAATGCACTGTTCCAGCGCCTTCATGCACATCTGAGTAGAGGCGTGGGCGCCGGTGCCGAAAATCATGCCAGGGTCCAGCCGTACCTCAATGCGGCCTTCGGGGTTTTCCGGGTGGAGCCACTGGGGTACCACCAACAGTTTTTCTCCGATGGGCAAGGGCTGATAATACTGTTTCCAGCTGTTCTCCCAATCCTCATCCCGGCAGCCCGCCGCGGATACTGTCAGCGGACCGAAGTCCACGGCCGGAAACTGCCGGCGCAGCAGGGAAAGCTGCTCGCTGAGATAGGACGCGGTCTCCACTGCCTGGGGCGTGTCCTCCACATAGAGGCGAATTTGGGAAACGCCGGCCATCTTTTCTTCCAATTCCTCGTCCACATAGTCCCAATACTGACGATTCTGCTCCAAAAAATCATGAAACTCCTGTTGATCGTCCATAATAAAGCTGTCGAAGCCCAAGGCCGTCAGCCGTGCCGCCACCAGCTCAATGCCCGCGGGCGCGGTGGCGATGGTCAGTTCGATCCATTGCATGTAGTATGCCTCCTTATTGACTGGCGACACCGTCTCCCTGGGGCCCGTTTGCCACAACGGATACAGTGTTGCCATAGTCTATTAGTTTACAGGAAAAGCGCCGTTCTGACAAGCAGTTTCCAACATATTTTACTTTTTTGACGAACTGTGGTATGATGACCCAATAGGCCACCATACCCTGGAAAGGATGAATTGATTGAACAGACGAACAGAACTTCTGCCCGGTGTATTCCTCACCTGTGTGCAGAGTGAAAAATTCAAAACCGGTTGTCTCAGCATCTCCCTGCTGCGTCCCCTGCGGCTGGAGGAAGCGGCGGCCAATGCGCTGCTGCCGGCGGTGCTCCTGCGGGGCTGCGAAGGCTGCCCGGATATGCGGGAGATTTCCGCGTTCCTCGATGGCTACTACGGAGCCAGCGTGGGCAGTCTCGTCCGTAAAAAAGGCGAGGTGCAGACCACGGGCTTCTATGCGGCTTTCCTGGAGGACCGCTATGCCCTGGACGGCGAACCCATTTTGGCCCCCATGGTGGAGTTTGTCTGCCGCCTGCTGCTCCATCCGGTGACGGAGGACGGCGCGTTTGTCTCCGCCTTTGTGGACGGCGAAAAGCAGAACCTCATCAATACCATGGAAGCCCGCATCAACAACAAGCGCAGCTATGTGGTGTCCCAGCTATTGCGGACCATGTGCAAGGACGAAGCCTACGGTCTGCCCCGTCTGGGCGACGTGGAAGAAGTGGAGCCCATCACGGCTAAGAGTCTTTATGACCATTACCGCCACATTCTGGCCCGTTCCCGCATGGAGATTTTCTACCATGGCAGCTGTGACGCTGACACGGTGGCGGACCTGCTGAAAACCGGCCTGTCGGATCTGCCGCGGGGCGAGGCCGACACGTTCTCCACCGTGATTGTGGACCAGGCGGAGACCGTTCAGACGAAGCGGGAAGCGTTGGACGTGACCCAGGGCAAGCTGGCTATGGGCTTCCGCCTGGGCTGCACCGCCGACGATGTGGAGCGGTATCCGGCGGCGCTGATGATGAATGCCGTGTTCGGCTCCGGCGTCACCAGCAAGCTGTTTTTGAACGTCCGGGAAAAGATGTCCCTGTGCTATTATGCCAGCTCCACCATTGAAAAGTTCAAAGGCGTTATGGTGGTGTCGTCGGGCATTGAATTTGATAAATTTGAGGTGGCCAGGGACGAGATTCTCCACCAGCTGGAACTGACCCGGCAGGGGGAGATTACCGAGGAAGAGCTGGGGGGCGCCCGCATTGCGCTGCTGTCCTCCCTGAAAACCGGTATGGACAGCCCCGGACGGCTGGACGATTATGCCTTGGGCCAGGCCATTTTGGGCCAGGAGGGCACCATGGCCGATTTGGCCAAGGCGCTGGAGACAGTGACGGCGGAGCAGGTGGCCGAGGCCGCCCGCCGGGTGACGCTGGACACGGTGTACTTTATTGAGGGGGTGGCAAAATGAAAAAGGTAGTGCTGGAACAGCTGCGGGAGACGTTTTATGAGGAGCGGCTGCCCAACGGGCTGCTCATTCGCGTCATTCCCCGGCCCGACTTCGCCAAGACGTATTCCTTTTTTGCCACGGACTTCGGCTCCATCGACACCAAGTTCACCATGGACGGCAAGGTGTATGAGACGCCCGCCGGTGTGGCCCACTATCTGGAGCACAAGCTGTTCGACATGCCCGATGGCAATGTGATGCAGCAGTTTTCCGCCCTGGGCGGCAGTCCCAACGCCTTCACCGGCTATTCTATGACGGCATATCATGTAGAATCCACGGAGAATTGGCGGGAAAACCTGGAACTGCTGCTGCGGTACGTGTCCACGCCCTATTTCACCGAGGAGAGCGTGGAGAAGGAGCGGGGCATCATCGCCCAGGAAATCCGGATGTACGAAGACAGTTCCGGCTCCCGGATGTATGAAAACCTGTTCGCGGCCTTGTATCAGCACCATCCCATCCGGGTGCCCATTGCCGGTACCGTGGAATCCATCCAGGATATCACGGCGCAGACGTTGTACGACTGCCACAAGGCGTTCTATGACCCGTCCAATATGATGCTCTGCGTGGCAGGTCCCGTGAACCCGGAGCTGGTGGTGGAGAGTGCTCGGAACATCCTGCCCAAGACCCCCGGCGGCGTGGGCGGCCGGGACTATGGTCCCGCCGAGCCTCTGACGGCGGAGAAGATGGCACGGGTGGAGCAGAATATGGAGGTGTCCATGCCGGGCTTTACCGTGGCGTTCCGCTGCGACACGCCAAAAACCGGCGCGGATATTCTCCGGCAGGAGTTGGTGGGCGATTTGGCGGCGGAGCTGCTGGTGGGCGAGTCCACGGCCTTCTATACGAAGCTGTACGAGGACGGTCTCATCGACTGTGATTTCTCCGCCGGGTATGAGGGCGTCAAAACGTTGGGCATGCTGTCCATCGGCGGCGACAGCAACGAGCCGGAGCGGGTGGTGGACGCCGTGCTTAAAGAGGCGGAGCGGCTGGGCCGGGAGGGCGCTGACGAAGCGTTGTTCCAGCGGCTCAAGCGGTCGGCCTTCGGACGGCGTATCCGGGAACTTGACAGTTTCGAGAACATCTGCTACCGTATGTGCCAGAGCACCTTTGAGGGGGCGTTCTATTATGACTTCCCGGATTTGTACCGCTCCATCACCCTGGATGAGACGGTGCGGATGATTCGGGATACGGTGGTCCCCCAGCGGGCGGCCCTCTCCCTCATCTATCCCAACGCGAAAGGATGACGTATTGTGTTTTTGGCATCCCCCATCACGTTCCCCAATCTGGGCATTGACATCAACCCCTCCCCAGTGGCCTTTTCTCTGGGTGATAAACCCATTTACTGGTACGGCATTCTGATTGCCATCGGCTTTGCCCTGGCGGTGCTTTACGGCTGCCGCTGCGCCAGACAGTTCGGCCTCACCGAGGACAACATTCTCGACATGCTGTTGCTGGCGGCGCCCCTGGGCATCATCGGCGCACGGCTCTATTACTGTATCTTCTATTGGGAGCTGTACGCGGACAATCCCATCTCCGTTTTCTATATCTGGGAGGGCGGTCTAGCTATCTACGGCGGCGTCATCGGCGCGGCCATCGGCGTGATTATCCATGCCCGGTGGAAAAAAACGCCCCTGCTGCCCATGATGGACATTGGCTCCATGGGCCTGCTCATCGGCCAGTCCATCGGCCGCTGGGGCAACTTCATGAACCGGGAGGCCCACGGCGGCGTCACCGACAGCTTTTTTAAGATGGGTCTCCAGGACAGCGCCGGTGTGGTGACGTATTATCACCCCACATTCCTCTATGAATCCGTTTGGAACGCGGTGGGATTTTTGGCCCTGCACTTCTATTTCAAAAAGCGCCGCCGTTATGACGGTCAGATTTTTACCCTGTACGTGGCCTGGTACGGCCTGGGCCGGGCCTGGATTGAGGGCATGCGTACCGACAGCCTGTACCTGTTTGATACCGGCATCCGGGTCAGCCAACTGCTGGCGGCCCTGTCCTGTCTGGTGGCGGTGGGCTCCCTGGTGTGGAACCTGAAAATCCGGCCCCATGACCCGGCCAATCTGGCGGTCAACCGGCAGAAGGCAGCCCCGGCCCAGGAAGAAAAGACAGCTTGACTCTTCCCACCTGGTAAAAAGCGTGGTATAATGGCGAAAAATAAGGAAACAACCCCACAGGACTGAAAGGAGCGACTCCCTATGGCAACATTCAATGATTATCTGGAGACATTTAAGGGCATGGCCGTGGAAGGTGCCCAGACGGCAGTAAAGAAGACCCGACAGCTGGCATCTGTGGCCAAGGCCAATCTGGCCATCCGTACCGAAGAGGAAAAGATTAGAAAGGCACAGATTGAGCTGGGCAAGCTGTACTATAAGGACTATATTGTGGGCCAGACCCCGGACCCGGCAGTGTATACGCCTTGGTGCGAGCGGATTTCTGAGTCCAAGATTGCGATTGAGGACCTGAAAATCGCCATTGAGGAGCTGCGCAGCCAGGGCCATGACGACGACGATGAGATTGTCACCGATGACTATGTGGTGGATATCACCGAGGATGATCTGGTGACCGAGCCCAAGTCTGCCGAATCCGTTGTCATCGACGTGGACGTGGCCGACAAGGACGACGAAGAGCAGCAGTAAGAAATTAGGAACGTATACCAACCGGGGACGCCGCAGCCGCGACGTCCCCGGTTTTGCGTCCATGGAAAATCCCCCAACCTGTATACGCGCACCGATGTGCATTCGCCCCAATGAGGCGGACAACGGCACAAGGTACTGCAAGAAGGCCGCCGTCCACCACCCGCGAGGGGGTGGGGACGGCGGCCTTGCGGCATACGCCGCGGGGATTGCGCCATCTGCGGATGGCGCTTTGGAACGATGGGGGATTTCGCGCCGTGCGCGGCGCGGGAATTTCGCCCGCTGCGGCGGGCGACCAGAGTCGCTGCCTCTGGACTCCGCGATTTGGGCTGCTCGCCACCCGTTGGCAAGAGTGGTCGCCGAGGAATTTTGCGTCAGGGCAAGGTGTGGCTTCGCAGCCATACTGGATGTATGGCAAGAAGCCGCACCACCGCCATGGCGGAAAAGGCCCGGCGAGCACCGCAGACACACGGGGGGTGGGCAGCCCTCACAAGAAAAAAATCGAGTAAAACTTTTTAATGTTTGGGTGTGCAGAAGGGAGCAGGTCAGAACAGGCTGTCCGGCTCCTCGTTCATGCGGTCCTCCAGCAGACAGGCCGTGGCATACAGCAGGTTAGCGGCGTCGCGGCGGGTCATGGTCTCGTCATAGGCGCCCACCGGCAGACCGGCTTCATCCAGGGCGCAGACGGCTTCAGCAGCCCAGGCGGGTACGCTCTCGTCGGCCAGCTGGCCGGAAACCTCCGTCACAGCGGGCAGCTGCAACACATTCTGCACCATAACGGCGGCTTCGGCGGTTGTCAGCTCCGCCGTGGGACGGAACACCACGCCGTCATCCTGGGTGGTACCGGAAATATATCCGGCCCGCAGGGCCGATACGATATAGGGCCGCATCCAGGCGGGCGTCAGAGATTCATCATCAAAGCCGGAGGTCATCTGGGCATCGTCGGGCTTCAACTCCGTCAGCTGGGACAGCATCACCAGGAATTCGCCCCGTGTCACGGCCTTGTCCGGGTTGAAGCACAGGGTACCGCCTACGGACTCGCCGGAGAACAGCTGCCGCTCCCGCAGCCACAGAGCCGTAAAGTGGTCGCCGTCACCCTCCATATCGCTGTAAGTGATCTTGTCCATGGGCTTGAGAATTTCAATTTCTACCGTGGCCTCGTTGGACACGTTGCCGGCGGCGTCGGTGACGGTGTAGGAGAACCGGTCGGAGCCCACCTTGTTATTGGCGGGGGTATAGGTGTAGGTGCCGTCGGCCCGCAGCTCCACCTCGCCGCGCTTGGGCGCGCCGGTGAGCTCATAACGGAGACTGTCGCCCTCCGGGTCCGTCACGTCCAACGTGCCATCATTGGCAATGTTCTTGTACGTTTCCAACGTGCCGTCCTGGGCCGTGGGGGCGTGGTTTTCCCCGGAGGAAATGGAGATGGATACGGTCTGTGTCTCGCCCAGCCCCTCTTCGGTGATGGGCAGATAGCAGACGGCGGCTTCCTGATCGCCGGTGCAGACGGGCCGCAGCGTCAGGCTGGTCAAAGCCGAAGCGGGCAGCACGTCGCCGGCTTGCAGAACCCGGTTGCCATAGCACAGCTTGCCCACAGAGGGCGCCGGGACCTCGGTGAGAAAGATGCCGGTCAGCTGTTGGCTGTCGGCAAAATCTGCCGCCTCAAAGCAGTAGACGGCGTCATACAGTGTTTCCCGCTGGGCAGCGGCCGCACCGGTGGCCAGCACACAGACGCAGAGCACCGCGCCTGCCGCCGGGGCAACACGGCGCAGGGGAGAGAAATTGGATGTCAAGGGAAATACCTCCTTTTGGATTTGTCAGAGGTATTGTTTGCTATGACAGGAGAAATATTCGAGACTGTAAAAAAACTTCTGGAAGACTTTTCGGCAGGGGGAACAGGGAGGCGCGGGGGACCCCAAAGCCCCCCGCGCCCCGTTTCTGCTTTATGATGATTTTAGGATGGTTCAGCGATTGACAAACCACTGGGTCCAGTAGCCGTCCACATGGCCCACGCCGATTTCTGTGTACTTGTCCGAGAGAATGTTGGCCCGGTGGCCGGGGGAATTCATCCAGCCGTTTACCACGGCTTCCGCCGTGCGGTAACCCATGGCGATGTTCTCCGCGGCGGCCCGGTAGGTGATGCCCAGAGAGCGCATCATTTCAAAGGGCGTGCCATAGGTGGGGCTGTTGTGGTCAAAGTACCGGCTGTCCCGCATGTCCTGGGACTTGAGCCGGGCACCGTCGCTGAGGTCGGCGCTGAGAGTCAGGGGAGACAGGCCGTAGGCGGCGCGCTCCTGATTGACCAGGGCCACCACCTGCCGCTCCAGGGAGCTGACGGAACCGCTGTCCGGCGTGGTATCGGTACCGGGCTTGTTGTCAGTGTCCGGGGTGGTGTCCGGCTTGCTGTCGGTATCGGGCGTCGTATCAACGTCGGGCGTGTTGTCCGTATCGGGCGTCGTGTCCGGCACCGTCTGGTCGGGGCAGAGCTGGATGAAATTCCAGTTGTTCCAGTTCCAATTCCATTTGGGCCGGGCGGCGGACGCCGGAGTGACCATGGCGCCGGTCAGCAGCAGGGCCGCCAGAGCGGCAGATACGGTACGATATGTATGTTTCTGGTTCATTTTGCATTACCTCCTGGCCATATGGTAACAAAAAGTTACAAAGAATTACAAGCTGTAATATTTTCCATGGCAGAACTTCCTTGTGCTTTGCCCTGAAATGGGCTATAATGGAGCATAATAAACATAGAAAGAACCATAACGAGGTGAGCCGATGGAACAGCGTGGATTTATCCACTCCATGATGGATGTAAAAGTATTGATTCTCTATGCCATGAGCCGGGTGGAAGGGACGGCCACGGCTCAGAAAATTTACGAGTTATGCTTCCAGGACGACTGTGTCAGCTATTTTGATATTCAGGAGGCGCTGCCGCAGCTGGCGGCCTCGGGCCATCTGGCCTTGCTGGGGGACAATACCTATGAGATTACCGCCGAGGGCCGGGAGACCGGCGCGTTGGTGGAGGATTCTCTGGCCTATCCGGTGGCCCAGCGGGTGGAGGCGGCGGTGGCCCAATACAACCGGGAGCAGCGGCGGCAAAACCGCATCCGTGCCGAAATCCACGCCAGAGATAACGGCGATTACACCGTAGCCATGGGGCTTCATGACCATATGGGCAGTCTGATGTCCCTGGAGCTGATGGCTCCTTCGGAGCAGCAGGCCCGGCGCATGGCCGACGCGTTCCGCAATCATGCCGAGGAGATTTTCCAGCAGATTATGGCCGTGATGCTGGAGCGCACCGAGGGACGGCGCAGTTCCAAGGGGTCCGCCGCCGGAAATCCCGGTGAAAATCAGGAAGTCTGAGAACTTTTTCTCGGTAAATCATTGACATTGTGAAGCTGCACATTTTTGACTTGCAAAATGGTCGATATGTGGTATAATATGCACAGGGAAACTATACCAAAGGTCCCCGGAGGGGGACGAAAGGAGCGACGCATATGAAAATCCAGTTTCTTGAGAAAAAGCTCAACCTGCCCGGCACCGTTCGTGACTACGCCGAGAAGAAGGTCACCAAGCTGGATCGCTATTTCCGTGATGACGCTGAGGCCCTGGTTGCTTTCAGTGTAGAGAAAAACCGGAATATCGTGGAGCTCACGGTTCATGCCGCCAATACCTACTTCCGCGCCAGCGAGAGTACGTCCGACATGTTCGCGTCCATCGACGCGGCGGTTGGCACCATTGAGGGGCAGATCCGTAAGAATAAAACGCGGTTGGCCCGCCGCATCCGGCAGGATGCCTTTGTTCGGTCTCCCGAGGCCGTTTCCTCCTTTGCTCCCGAGGAGCCGGAGGAGGGCGAGTTCAACCTGATCCGCACCAAGTCCTTCCCCATGAAGCCCATGACCCGCGACGAGGCCATTTTGCAGATGAATCTGCTGGATCATACGTTCTTCGCGTTCCGCGATGAGGAGAACGGCGGCGCGTTTGCTGTGGTCTATAAGCGCCACAACGGCGGCTATGGTCTCATTGAGGACGCACCGTAATTGCACAGCGTTTCCCGGCCGGACACCTTCGGGTGTCCGGTCCTTTTTTGTGGATAGGTTGAAATGTCCAATGCCCCCAGCCGGACGGCAATGGGAAAACTTTTGTCTTTTTTATTCCCGGCACTGTTACACGATACTACGAAGGGCAACAGGGGATTAGGCAAAATGACAGATTTCCTGCAACACCAATTTAATAAAATACTGTGCCATAGGGTACAAAAACAGGTGTCTATGTAGTAAAAACATATGGTTAGAATCTGTATTTGATAGATAGACGGTCAGAAAATCCAAAAAACATCGGTATCAAACGGAATTTCATGGTGCAAGACAGAGTTTTTGTTTTGAAAATTCGCTGACGGTAATGTAAATAATTTGGGGGCCGCCGGGGCCGTTGATTCTGGATAAATCGTACAAACTTTTTTGGATGGGGGAATTCCTGTTTGACCTGGCCCGGTAAACGTCGTATAATCTCCGTAAAATATAGAGGATATGATTGGGAGTTTGGGGAAACGCTCCGGCGTGTTCGTCGTTTTCACCAAAAAACTCCCCGGTCCAGAAAGGTCAAGGTGAAGCGGTTATGGAAGAAAGAGGGTTATACGTCCCCCAGCTGGAGCATGACGCCTGCGGCATCGGTGCCGTCGTCCGTATCGACGGCAAGCCCGACCACGGCGCCGTGGATGATGCGCTGAAAATCGTGGAAAAGCTGGAGCACCGCGCCGGTAAGGACGCCGCCGGAGAAACCGGCGACGGCGTGGGTATCCTGCTGCAAATTTCCCATAAATTCTTCAAAAAGGCGGCGGCGGCCTGCGGTATCACCCTGGGCAGCGCCCGGGACTACGGCGTGGGCATGTTCTTTATGCCGCAGAACCGGCTCCTGCGCAATCAGGCCAAGAAAATGCTGGAGATTATCGCCAACAAGGAGGGCGTCCGCTTCCTGGGCTGGCGGGAGGTGCCGGTCCATCCGGAGGTCTTGGGCCAGAAGGCGCTGGACTGCATGCCCGCCATTCTTCAGTGCTTTGTGGAGCGGCCCCAGGACGTGGAGCGGGGCATTGCCTTCGACCGGAAGTTGTACATCATCCGCCGGGAGTTCGAGCAGAGCAACGACAACACCTATGTGGCGTCGTTCTCCAGCCGGACCATTGTCTATAAGGGGATGTTCCTGGTGGGTCAGCTGCGGCGGTTCTATGAGGACTTGCAGAGCGAGGACTACCAATCGGCCATCGCCCTGGTCCACTCCCGGTTCTCCACCAACACCAATCCCAGCTGGGAGCGGGCCCACCCCAACCGCATGATTCTCCACAACGGCGAAATCAACACCATCCGGGGCAACGCCGACCGGATGTTGTCTCGGGAGGAGACCATGTCCTCCCGGATTATGCAGGACGATATTGACAAGATTCTGCCGGTTATCAACGGCGCGGGCTCCGATTCGGCCATGCTGGACAACACCATCGAGTTTTTGACCATGAACGGCATGGACCTGCCCCTGGCTATGATGATTACCGTCCCTGAGGCATGGCAGAAGGATGAAATCATGGACCGGAAAAAGCGGGACATGTACCACTATTACGCCACCATGATGGAGCCTTGGGACGGCCCCGCGGCCATCGTCTTTTCCGACGGCAATGTGGTGGGCGCGCTGCTGGACCGCAACGGTCTGCGGCCCTCCCGCTACTATGTGACCAAGGACAAGACGCTGATTCTGGCGTCCGAGGTGGGCGTCCTGGACATTCCACCGGAGTCCGTGGTCCGCAAATCCCGCCTCCAGCCCGGCAAAATGCTGCTGGTGGATACGGTCAAGGGAAAAATCATCGAGGACGACGAGCTGAAAAGCGCCTATGCCGCCCGGCTGCCCTACGGCGAGTGGCTGGACCAGCATTTGGTGACCCTCAAGGACCTGCCCATCCCCAACAAGAAGGCCGTCACCCTGGACAGCGATTACCGGGCCAGATTGCAGAAGGCTTTTGCCTACTCCTATGAGGATATCAAGGACACCATTCTCCCCATGGCCCGCAACAGCGCCGAGCCCACGGCGGCCATGGGCGACGACCTGCCCTTGGCGGTCCTGTCGGAAAAACACCAGCCCCTCTTTAACTACTTCAAGCAGATGTTTGCCCAGGTGACCAACCCGCCCATCGACGCCATCCGGGAGGAATCCGTCACCGATACCACGGTCTATGTGGGCTCCGACGGCAATTTGCTGGAGGACCGGGCCGAGAACTGCAACGTCCTGCAAATCAACAACCCCATCCTCACCAATGTGGATTTGCTGAAAATCAAGTACATGGACCGGCCCGGCTTCAAAGTGGAAACCGTGTCTATCCTCTATTATAAGAATACCCGGCTGGACCGGGCGCTGGACCATCTGTTTGTGGCCTGTGACCGGGCCTACAAAAATGGTGCCAACATTCTGATTCTCTCCGACCGGGGCGTGGATGAAAACCATGTGGCTATTCCGTCTCTGCTGGCTGTGGCGGCATTGGAACAGCATTTGATTCGCACCAAGAAGCGTACCGCCGTTTCCGTCATTCTGGAATCGGCGGAGCCCCGCAACGTCCACCACTTCGCCACCCTCCTGGGCTACGGCGCACGGGCTGTCAACCCCTATCTGGCCCACGAGTGCATCCGCCAGGCCATCCATGAGGGGTTGCTGGACAAAGACTACACCGTTGCCGTGGACGATTACAACAGCGCTGTCCTCCATGGTATTGTCAAGGTGGCGTCCAAAATGGGTATCTCCACCATCCAGTCTTACCAGTCGGCGCAGATTTTCGAGGCCATCGGCATCCGGAAGGATGTTATGGAGCGCTATTTCACCAACACCATCTCCCGCGTCGGCGGCGTGGGCCTGGAGGAGATTGCCGAGGGCGTCGAGTATTATCACTCCCACGCCTTTGACCCCCTGGGCCTGCCCAATGACACCACCCTGGAGTCCAACGGGTACGAGCGGCTCCGCAGCGGCAGCCAGAAGGAAGACCATATGTACAATCCTCAGGTCATCTGGCTGCTCCAGCAGTCCACCCGTAACCGGGATTATGAGATGTTCCAGCAGTATACCCATCTGGTGGATGACGAATCCACCCCCCACACCCTGCGGGGTCTGCTGACCTTTGCCACACCGGAGGGTGGTCCCATTCCCATTGACGAGGTGGAGCCGGTCAGCGAAATCGTCAAACGGTTTAAAACCGGCGCCATGTCCTACGGCTCCATTTCCCAGGAGGCCCACGAATGTCTGGCACTGGCCATGAACCGGCTGGGCGGCAAGTCCAACTCCGGCGAGGGCGGCGAGGATACGGCCCGGCTCAAGTCCGACAAGTGCAGCGCCATCAAGCAGGTGGCTTCGGGCCGCTTCGGCGTGACGTCGGAATATCTTGTCAGCGCCGAGGAATTGCAAATCAAAATGGCCCAGGGCGCAAAGCCCGGCGAGGGCGGCCATCTGCCCGGCAAAAAGGTCTATCCGTGGATTGCCAAGACCCGCCATTCCACGCCGGGTATCTCCCTGATTTCCCCACCGCCCCACCACGATATCTACTCCATCGAGGACCTCTCCCAGCTGATTTACGACCTGAAAAACGCCAACGACAAGGCGAGAATCTCCGTCAAACTGGCATCTGAAGCCGGTGTCGGCACCATCGCTGCCGGCGTGGCAAAGGCCGGCGCCCAGGTGGTCCTCATCTCCGGCTATGACGGCGGTACCGGCGCGGCGCCCCAAACCTCCATCCATAACGCCGGTCTGCCCTGGGAGCTGGGTCTGGCCGAGGCCCATCAGGCATTGATTGCCAACGGCCTGCGCTCCCGCGTGGTGCTGGAAACCGACGGCAAGCTGATGAACGGCTACGACGTGGCTGTGGCCTGTATGCTGGGCGCGGAGGAATTCGGCTTCGCTACGGCTCCGCTGGTCACCCTGGGCTGTGTCATGATGCGCGTCTGCAACCAGGATACCTGTCCCGCCGGTGTAGCCACCCAGAATCCGGAGCTGCGGAAATGCTTCCGGGGCAAGCCGGAATACGTTATGACCTTTATGGAATTTGTGGCCCAACAGCTGCGGGAGATTATGGCGTCTCTGGGCATCCGCCGGGTCCGGGATTTGGTGGGCCGCACGGACCTGCTGAAGCCCGTGGAGCATTCCATCAGCCACCGGGCGGAATCGGTGGACCTGTCCGGTATTCTGAAAAACCCCTATGCCGGGGAAAAGGGCACCAGTTTTGAACCGCGGGATGTGTACAATTTCCATCTGGAGCGGACGCTGGACCAGAAGATTCTCCTCAAGAAGCTGGCCAGCGCCCTGTTGGCCGGGAAGCCTGCCAACCTGTCTCTGGATATCTCCAGCACGGACCGGGCCTTCGGTACCCTGTTCGGCTCGGAGATTACCCGCCGTCATGGCAACCGTCTGGCCGAGGACACCTACCAGATTCGCTGCACCGGCGGCGCAGGTCAGAGCTTCGGCGCGTTTATTCCCAAGGGCCTGACGTTGGAGCTGGAGGGCGATTCCAACGACTACTTCGGCAAGGGCCTTTCCGGCGGCAAGCTCATCGTCTACCCGCCGAAAAAGAGCAAATTCAAGGCCGAGGAAAATATCATTATCGGCAATGTGGCCCTGTACGGCGCCACCTCCGGTAAAGCCTTTGTCCGGGGCATGGCCGGTGAGCGGTTCTGTGTCCGGAACTCCGGCGCGACGGCGGTCGTCGAGGGCGTGGGCAATCACGGCTGTGAGTATATGACCGGCGGCTGCGCTGTCATCCTGGGCCCGGTGGGTGCCAACTTCGCGGCGGGTATGTCCGGCGGCGTGGCCTATGTGCTGGACCCGGACCACGACCTGTATTTGCGGGTCAACAAAGAGCTGGTGTCCATGTCCTCCGTTACGGAGAAGCATGACATTCAGGCGTTGAAAGCATTGATTGAGGAACACACCGCCGCCACCGGCTCTGCCATTGGCCGGGAACTGCTGGACCACTTCGACCAGCGGTTGGGCGACTTCAAAAAAATCATGCCCAAGGACTTCAAGCGCATGATGGACGTTATCGCCTCCTTTGAGGCCAGAGGCATGGCCAGAGAAGCGGCGGAAATTGAGGCGTTTTACGCCATGACTGGGAAATAAGGAGGGAACGACATGGGAAAATCCACCGGATTTCTGGAATTTGAACGGCGGGAGGACGGCGCGGAAGCGCCCAAGAGCCGCGTAAAGCACTGGGGGGAGTTCCATCGGACCCTTCCCAAAGAGGCCCGCATGGAGCAGGGCGGCCGCTGTATGAACTGCGGCGTCCCGTTCTGCCAGAGCGGCGTCTCCTACGGCGGCGATGTCTTCGGCTGCCCGCTGCACAATCTGATTCCCGAATGGAACGACATGCTGTGGAGCGACAACTTCGGCCATGCCTTGTCGCGTCTGCTGAAACAGAATAACTTCCCGGAGTTCACAGGCCGGGTCTGTCCGGCTCTGTGCGAGCAGGCCTGTACCTGTGCCGTGGCGGGAAAACCCGCCGTCACGGTCCGGGAAAATGAGCTGGGCATCATCGAGGACGGCTTCGCCAATGGCCGGATGGTCCCCAATGTGCCCAAGGTCCATTCCGGCTGCAAAGTTGCCATTGTGGGCTCCGGCCCGGCGGGCCTGGCCTGTGCCGACCAGCTGAACCACCGGGGCCACAACGTCACGGTTTTTGAGCGGGAGGACCGGGTGGGCGGTCTGCTGACCTACGGCATCCCCAATATGAAGCTGGACAAGGACATTGTGGACCGCCGGGTGCGGCTCATGCGGTTTGAGGGCGTGGAGTTCCGGACCAACAGCCCCATTGTGACCAAGGAGGACGCAGAGAAGCTGCTGGCCGACTACGACGCGGTGGTTCTGGCCTGCGGTGCGGAACAGCCCCGGCCCTATGCCGCCGCCTCCACGGACATTCCCGGCGTCAGTTTCGCCGTACCCTACCTGAAAGCGGCTACCAAGACGCTGCTGGACGGTGTGGAAAATCCGTTGGACGCCAAAGACAAGCATGTGGTCATCATCGGCGCGGGCTATACCAGTTCCGACTGTGTGGCAACGGCCATCCGTCAGGGCTGCGCTTCGGTGACCCAGATTATCCGGAAACCCGCCGAACTGGCCCGCCAGCGGAAAGGGCTGTGGGGCCAGCTGCCGGAGGAGCACGACTACGCCATTGAGGAGGCTGTGGCCGTCTTCGGTACGGACCCGCGCCAATATGAGACCGTGCTGACCGGTACGGTGACAGACGAGGAAACGGGCGTGTTAAAGGCCGTGAAAATCGTGGACGTTCAGTGGATTCGGGTGGACGGCATTGTGATGATGGAGGAGCTGACGGAGACGGAGCGGGAGATTCCCGCTGACCTGCTGCTCATTGCCAACGGTTTTTCCGGCTGTAATCCCACGGTGTTGGATGCCTTCGGCCTGGAGCCGGACAGCCACGGGAACCTTTGTCTGGAGGGGCAGGATTCCCATGCCACAGCCAGAGAGGGCGTGTTTACCGCCGGTGATATGCGCCGGGGTGCATCGCTGGTGGTGTGGGCCATTGCCGAGGGCCGCGCCACGGCCAGGGATGTGGACGAATATCTGACAGGCTACAGAAGCCTGTGAGCAAACAATAAAAGTGTTACCCGATTTCTTAAAAAATCGGGTAACACTTTTATATTTTTTCTTCACTGATGCCGCAATACTGCGAAAGCAAATGCAACTTGCGGCGGCGCTTTTTCGTGTTATACTGTAGAGGACATCAAGACAAAAAAGGAGGTGGCCGCCGTGGAGGATGAGGCCATCATTGACCTGTACTGGCAGCGGGACGAGGAAGCCCTGCGCCAGAGTGACAAGAAATACGGCGCGTTCTGCCGTCAGATTGCCCTGCGGATTGTGGGCATTCTGGAGGATGCGGAGGAGTGCGTCAATGACACCTGGCTGCGGGCCTGGGAGGCCATGCCGCCGTCACGGCCCTGCCCCCTGCGGGCGTTCCTGGGCCGAATCACACGAAATCTTTCACTGGACCGGTATCGGGCCGGGCGAGCCCAGAAGCGGGGAGGCGGTACCATGGACGTATTGCTGGAGGAACTGACCCATTGCCTGCCATCCACGGAATCGGTGGAGGGACAGTACGATGCCAATGAGACGGCGGCGGTCATCAATCGTTTTCTGGCGGAACTACCGCCGGAGAAACGGCAGATGTTTCTGCGCCGGTACTGGTTTGGCGACAGCGTGGAGGAGATTGCCGGGCGGTTTGCCATGCGGCCCGGCACGGTCAAATCCAGTCTCCACCGGCTGCGTCAACGGCTGCGGGAGACGCTGGAAAAAGAGGGGGTGGCCGTATGAGCCGGGCGGAAAAACTGTTTGAGGCCATCGGTCTGGTGGATGACACGTACATCGAAGAGGCCGCCGACGCTCAAGTGGTGCGGACGCCGTCCCAGTGGCAGCGCTGGGGCGCTTTGGCGGCCACACTGGTTCTGGTGGCGGGCTTGGGCCTGACAGCTACCACCCAGCTGCGGGGCTGCGGTGCAAAAAGTAGTCATATGGAGTCAACCACCGATTCGGCGGCACCGGAAAACGGCAGTATGCAGGAGGGCACTGCTGCCGACACCACCGGCGGCAGCGCCGCTGGCGTAGAGGAAAGCACGATTGCCGGGGACAAGGGCGACGGCGCTTCCGAGGGAGCCGACAACGGTATGGCCATGCTGCCCACAGACCAAATTGGCACGGAACTGGCGGTGCTGACAGTATCAGACGGCGCATGGACCGTGGACCGTCACACGGCGGTGGAAGCTGCGGAGCTGGTCACAGTGACCGACACCTATTGGGTGACCAACGATGGCGACGCGGACCAGGAGATAGAAACGCAAGTCGTGGCTCCCGGCGAGACGGTGGAATTCGACATGGTGACCACCAGCACCGAGACAGAGTTGGTGCTGATGCCGGTAGAAAATGTGACGCCGGGCGTGTGGACCGTAACGGTTACCGCCGCCGATGGTTACGGTGTGGAAGGCTTAACAGAAGGTGAATTGTCCTGGGAGAGCCACACGTTTACCGTGTCTCAACCATAAAAGATAAAAAGTTTTATTCGACTTTTTCAAAAAACCCAAAGGTCCAGGGGGCAGCGCCTCCGGCCGCGCCGCGCACGGCGCGAAATACCCGCCCGCCGCAGCGGACGAAACACCCCAGCGTCCCAAAGCGCCATCCGCAGATAGCGCAATCCTCAGCCAAAGGCCAAGGCCCCCGGCTGCCGCCCCTTACGGGGTGGAGCCGGGGGCCTTCTTCCGTCTTGCCACTCTGCCGTCTTTTTGGTATACTGTACCTATCATTTTACCAAAAAAGGAGCGGTCCTATGAAGCTACTGATCTGCAATGTGGGCAGCACGTCCCTCAAATACCAGCTCTTCGACATGGACAACGGCGAACAGGTTTTGGCCAGCGGCGGCGCCGAACGGGTTGGCACGGAGAAAAGCGAATTTTATTGGAAAAACCTTGTGAACGGTACCGAGGGCCGGGAGGCCAACCATTTTCCCACCCATAAGGAGGCCATCAGCCGGATGCTGGAGGCGCTGCTGGACGGGGTTCTCACCAAACTGGAGGACCTGGGCTGCGTGGGCTTCAAGGTGGTCCACGCCAAAGGCGTTTCCGGCGTCCAATATCTGACGGAGGACGTTCTGGAGGCCATGGCCGCATTCAACACTGTGGCCCCGGCTCACAACCCGCCCTATATTGCCGCCATCCGCCAGTTCCGGGAGCTGCTGCCCCATACGCCCCTCATCGGTTCGTTTGAGACGGCGTTCCATCAAACGCTGCCCCCGAAAGCCCATCTCTATTCCATTCCGGCGGAGCTGGCCCGGAAGGAGGGCATCCGCCGGTACGGCTTCCACGGCGCGTCCCTGGAATACCTGTCCACTTGGGCAGCCAAGGAGCTGGGCCGCACGGACTGCAAGCTCATCTGCTGCCACCTGGGCGGCAGCAGCTCCATCTGTGCCGTGGAAAATGGAAAAAGCGTGGACACCAATCTGGGCATGGGCCTGCAATGCGGCGTGATGCACAACAACCGTATCGGGGATATGGACCCCTATGTGATTTTCCATCTGGTGGAGGCCTGCGGTATGGAGCTGAGCGAGGTCAAAACCATGCTCCAGAAGCAGAGTGGTTTTCTTGGTATGTCCGGCGGCGTCTCCGGCGACCTGCGGGATGTGGAGGAGGCGGCAGCCGCCGGAAATGTGGATTGCCGCAACGCCTTGGACAGCTATTGTTATACTATTAAAAAGTATATCGGTGCCTATACGGCGGCCATGGGCGGCGTGGATGCCATTGTGTTCGGCGGCGGTATCGGCCGTAATGGTAAAACGGTCCGGGCCGGGGCGCTGGAGAATCTCCAGTGCTTGGGTATCCATCTGGATTCGGCTAAAAATGAAACGGCTGTAGGTGGACAGGATATCTCGGTGGATGGCAGCCCGGTGCGGATTTATGTGGTGGATACCAACGAGGAAATCATTGTGGCCCGCAAAGCAAAAGCATTGCTGGAGTCGAAATAAAGAGAAAATATAAAGTTTTTACTCGATTTTTTTCGCTTGAAAAAATCGAGTAAAACTTTTAACGGGTGGTGCGCAGCAAGGTTTAAAAATGCAGCGATTTTCGGACCTCTGCCAAGGTGCAATTCTGCTCCATGGCCCGTTCCGCCAGGTCGTTAAACTCCGCCTTTTCCTTGGCAATCCCATCGCCGCCGGCACATTTGACCCGGATGCCGTCCCGCTGTGTCACGGTACGGTGCAGCACCGTCCGTTCACAATCCCGCCGCCGGACCCCCAGGGTAGTGGTATGGCGCAGCATCAGCCGGGTAAATTCCTCGACCCGATGAGCAGGGCACAAACATGTCAGCAGCACCGCGGGCCGGTTTTTCTTCATATAGATGGGCGCCGTCCAAACATCCAGTGCCCCGGCGTCCAGCAGCCGCGACGATGCAAAGGCGATGTCTTCGCCGGTCATATCGTCCAGATTGCATTGGAGCTCCGCCACCGTGTCGTTCAGAAATCCATCCGGAACCGTCACCGACGGTTGCCGGGGCGTCAAATCCAGAGACACCGTCCCCACCAGCGGCGACAGCGTTTCCACCAGCGTTTCCCGCAGGGAAAGGGCCCGGAACAGCTGGGGTTCCGTCAGCTCCAGGCGGCAGCCCTCTGCCGTCAGCCGCACCCGGAAGTCGGAGAAGCCCAGCGCCGCCACCGCCGCCTCGGCACGGGCCACCCGGTCCAGGGCCTCCGGCGTAATGGGTGTATTGGTGGGGATACGGGTAGCCAGACAGGCGGCGGCAGGCTTGTCCCAGGTGGGCAGACCGGCCTCCCTGGACAGCCGCCGGAGCTCCGGCTTTGTCAGACCGCACAGCCGCAGCGGTGACAGGACACCCAATTCCTGCAACGCCTGCCAGCCGGGCCGGTCGTCCACATCGTCGGAAGCGTTGGTACCCTCCAGCACGACGCCGCAGCCGTCGGCGGCAGCCTGGGCCAGAATGGCGGTGAAAATGGCCTTTTTACAGAAATAGCAGCGCCGGGGCCCGTTGGCGGCCACACCGTCCTGGGCCAGCGCGTCCAGACGGATTACCCGCAGAGGAACCGAAAGGGACTCCGCCAGCTGTTGGGCGTCCGCATCCTCGGCGTCGGTTTGGAATGCGGTTTTGACATAGTAGGCCGTGGGCTGTGCGCCCCAACGGACGGCGCTCCACAGCAGAAACGCCGAGTCGGCGCCGCCGGAAAAGGCCACGGCGGGGCGGGGATGGGCGGAAAAGAAATCGCGCAGGTCCATGGGGAATCCTCCTGAAATTGAAGTTACCGCCATCATACCACGGCAAAGACCACGGCGCAAGATGGGGAAAAGTTATCAAAACAGCAGTTTGTCAACGGAACTTCTTCCATTTAAAGCTAAAAAAACAGAATAAATCCCCTGGAAATTGTATATATTCCACAAGACCCGCGAGAATTTTGCGATAATCCTTGACGCAACTGGGAGAACTGCTATAATAATTGGTATCATTGAAAACGCGGTGCAGCAGTTAAAAGACAGCTGCGGCAGGGAGGAGGCGGCGCGTTTTGCAACCTTGGTTCCGAGCGCTGCGCAACCTCACCTGGCTGACTCAGCTGGGCTTTTCCCTGGTAGCGCCGCCGATTTTGTGCGTCGGCGGCTGCTGGTGGTTGCAGCAGCGGTTTTCCATGGGAGGATGGATTGTGGTCGTGGGCCTGATTCTGGGCCTGGGCGGCTCGGTCAGCACGGCGATGGGCTTCTATCGCCACGCCTGCCGGCAGTCCCAAAAGAATCAGAAGCAGCGGCCCGATGCATTCAATACCCATAAGTAGGCAGGAGGGATCGTTATAGTGCATTTACAGCCTGCGACACGCAGGGAGATCAAGCGCATTTCCACCGGTGTGCTCCTGGGCAGCGCGCTGATGGTGGCGGTGTTTGCCGTCCTGGGCCGGTTCTCGTGGCCGGTGCTTTGGGGCGCACTGCTGGGCGACGCTGTGGCCATCGGCAACTTTGTGTTTTTGGGCATCAGCGTCCAGAAAGCCGCCGCCGCCGAGGCACTCCGGGGCCGTCAGATCATGCAGTTCACCTATTCGCTGCGAATGCTTATCGTGGTGGCAGCTTTTGCATTGTCCATGGCTGTGGAGGTGTTCTACTGGCTGGCTGTGCTGATCCCGCTGCTGCTGCCGCGCATCACCATTCTGGTGCTGCAGATCATCGGCGCCTACAAGCCCGATAAGGGCGCCAACGAAGCGAAGGGGGAATGAGATTGCAATGAATGTAGAAATCAACGGCGCACCCATATACTTTGAACTCTTTGGCTGCATCCCCATTACAGCCACCATGGTGGTCTCGTGGGTCATCATGATTATCCTCACGGGCCTGTGCATCTGGCTCACCAGAGATCTCAAGGTACAGAACGTGTCCAAGCGCCAAGCTGTGGCGGAATTCCTCGTCAAGACGGCGGAGAAATTCGTCAACACCAACATGGGACCGAAATTTGCCCACTATGTGCCGTTTGTGGCGGCGCTGTTCTGCCTGTCGGTGTTTTCCAGCCTGTCCAGTCTGATCGGCTGCTTCTCGCCCACGGCGGACCTGTCCACCACCCTGGCCTGGGCAATTGTGGTCTTTATCATGATCACCGCCACCAAAATCCGCACCGGCAGCCTGGGCGGTTATCTGCTGGGCTTCACCAAGCCCATTCCGGTGCTGACGCCCTTCAACGTCATCTCCGAGTGCGCCACGCCCATTTCCATGGCGTTCCGTCACTTCGGCAACATTGCCTCCGGTATGGTCATCTCCACGCTGGTCTATGCGGCGCTGACCGTGGCCAACCAGGCCCTCTTCGGCCTGCTGCCGGGCCTGCTGGGCGACATCCTGGGAAGCATTCCCTTCCTGACAGTGGGCGTTCCGGCGTTCCTGTCCCTGTATTTTGACTGGTTCTCCAGCTTTATGCAGGCCTTTATCTTCTGCATGCTGACGACACTGTATATCGCCAACGCCGCGGAAGAGTGATTCCTTTTATCAATCCTTAAATTCAATCATACAACATCAGGAGGAAAACAAACATGGAAAGAGCTATTGTATTGATGGGTTGCGCCATCGGCGCTGGTCTGGCCCTGATCGCCGGTATCGGCCCTGGTATCGGTGAAGGTTACGCCGCCGGTAAGGCCTGTGAGGCCATCGGCCGTCAGCCCGAGTGCAAGGGCGACGTCACTTCCACCATGCTGCTGGGCTGCGCCATCGCTGAGACCACTGGTATCTACGGCTTCGTCACCGGCCTGTTGCTGCTCTTCGTGGCTCCCGGCCTCTTCCTGGGCATGCTGTAATTCGGGTTTGCCCATCAATCGGAGAGGAGGGAACGCATGGATTTTCAGTCCCTGATAACCGTTGCGCCCTGGACCTTTATCACGCAGATCTGCAATCTGTTTATTCAGGCGTATCTGTTTAAGAGATTCCTGTTTAAGCCCATTCAGAACATCATCCGCCAGCGGCAGGAGCAGGTCAACAAGATCTATGACGACGCCGCCGAGGCGCAGAAGAGCGCCGAGGCCGACAAGGCCGCCTATGAAAAGCTCCTGGCCGATGCCCGCGGCGAAGCCGCCGAGCTGGTGCGCACCGCCACCGCCACGGCCCAGCAGCGCGGCGAGGAGATCGTCCGCCAGGCCAAGCAGGAGGCCGGCCATCTCAAGGAGAAGGCCGAAGCCGAGATTGCACAGGAGCGGAAGAAGGCCCGCAACGAGGTGAAGAACGAGATTTCCGGCATCGCCATGGAGATTGCCTCCAAGGTGGTCGAGCGGGAGATCAACGAGAAGGACCACCGGGATCTGGTGGAGGAATTCATCGAGAAAATGGGTGAGAAAGCATGACCCAGACAGCCAGAACTTACGGCGAAGCCCTCTATGAGCTGGCACTGGAGGAAGGTCTGACCGCGCAGCTGCAGGAGCAGCTGGCCGCGGTGGCCGCCATTCTGCGGGAGAATCCCCAGTATGTGCGGCTTCTGAGCCTGCCGTCCCTGCCCAAGGCCGAGCGCTGTGCCGCGCTGGACGAGAGCTTCGGCCCCCAGGTCCACCCGTATCTTCTCAACTTTATGAAGATCCTCACGGAAAACGGCACCATCCGCCAGCTGCCCGGCTGCGAGGAGGCCTACCGCCGCCGCTTCAATGAGGACAACGGTATCCTGGAAGTCACCGCCGTTACGGCTGTGGCCTTGCAGGAGGACCTGAAAGAAAAGCTCCAGGCTGCACTGGAGCGCCGCACCGGCAAGACCATCCATCTGACCACTCGGGTGGACGAGCGTTTGCTGGGCGGCGTGCGCCTGGAAACCGAGGGCCTGCGCCTGGACGGTACCGTTCGCAACCGTCTGGACGAGCTCCAGGCTCTGCTCCGGGGCGCCGCCCTGTAATTGTGAAAGAACGCTACAATCCGGCAGCGGCGCTGCCGGTGAGAAAGTAGGTAGATCATGGAACTGAGACCGGAAGAAATTACCAAAATTATCAAGGCACAGATCAAGAACTATGCCTGTCAGATCGACGCCAGCGAGACCGGTACGGTCATCCTGGTGGGCGACGGCATTGCCCGGGCCTCCGGCCTGGAGAAGTGCATGATGAACGAGCTCATCGAGTTCCCCGGCGGCCAGTACGGCATGGCCCAGAACCTGGAGGAGGATTCGGTGTCCATCGTCATTCTGGGCGACGATGCCGGTATCCGCGAGGGTGACACCGTCAAGCGCACGGGCCGCGTCGTGTCTGTGCCTGTGGGCGAAGCCCTCGTCGGCCGCGTCGTGGACGCCCTGGGCACCCCCATCGACGGCAAGGGCGACATTGAAGCCGCCGAATTCCGTCCCATTGAAGAGCCCGCACCCGGCATTATCGAGCGCAAGCACGTTTCCGTGCCCCTGCAGACGGGCATCAAGGCCATCGACTCGATGATTCCCATCGGCCGCGGCCAGCGTGAGCTTATCATCGGCGACCGTCAGACCGGTAAGTCGACCATCGCCACCGATACCATCATCAACCAGAAGGGCAAGAACTGTCTCTGCATCTATGTGGCCATCGGCCAGAAGCGGTCCACCGTGGCCGCAGTCGTGGACACCCTGGAGGCCGCCGGCGCCATGGATTACACCATTGTCGTCAGCGCCAGTGCTTCGGAGCTGTCCCCCATGCAGTATATCGCCCCCTATGCCGGCTGCACCATGGGTGAGTACTTCATGTACCAGGGCAAGGACGTGCTGATCATCTACGATGACCTCAGTAAGCACGCCGTGGCTTACCGTGCCATCTCCCTGCTGATCCGCCGCCCGCC
>DVJJ01000132.1 GCA_018716875.1 Candidatus Avoscillospira avistercoris | reverse complement strand
AGTTTACAAAAACCGATGCCACAACCGGGGAAGAACTGGAAGGGGCGAAGCTTCAGATCATCGACCAGGATGGCAACATTGTAGAGGAGTTTTTACACTTTATTTTTGACAACGTGCAGCAAGCGATGGAAGACGAAAATTGAAAATGGGACCAGCAAATCCAGCCGTGCCAATCAACGATTGGAGGATTGGGCTGCGCTTATTTGCAAAAATGCGCCGCTGTCCATCAGGACAGCGGCGCAATGTGGTTATTGGGAATCCATTAGGCCATGGCGGCGGTGATGATAGCCATGGTGTAGACCTCCTCGGCGTTGCAGCCGCGGGACAGGTCGTTGATGGGAGCGTTCAAGCCCTGCAGAATGGGGCCGTAGGCGTCGAAGCCGCCCAAACGCTGGGCAATCTTATAGCCGATGTTGCCGGACTGAATCTCCGGGAAAATAAAGGTGTTGGCGTAGCCGGCCACCTTGGAGCCGGGGAACTTCAGCTGGCCGACAGTGGGGGACACGGCGGCGTCGAACTGCATCTCGCCGTCAATGGCGAACTCGGGAGCCATCTCCTTGGCCTTCTCGCAGGCAGTGCGGGCCAGGTCCACGCCGGGGCCCTTGCCGCTGCCCTTGGTGGAGTAGCTCAGGAAAGCAACCTTGGGCTCGATGCCGAAGACCTTGGCAGTCTTGGCGGTCTCCACGCCCACCTCAGCCAGCTTGTCGGCGGCGGACAGAACCACGTTGCCCTCCTTGTCCAGGGTGTCTTCGTAGGAGATGTTAATGGCGCAGTCGCCCATGGCCAGCATCTCGTCGCCGCGGCACATGATGAAGCAGGAGGAAACCAGATGGGCGCCCTTCTTGGTCTTCACCAGCTGCAGAGCGGGACGGACAGTGTCGGCGGTGGAGTAGGTGGCGCCGCCCAGCAGAGCGTCAGCCATGCCCATCTTCACCAGCATGGTGCCGAAGTAGTTGCCCTTGGACAGAGCGGCACGGCACTCGTCGGCGGTCATCTTGCCCTTGCGCAGCTCCACCATGGTTTCCACCATCTTGTCCATGCCCTCATAGGTCAGGGGATCGAGAATCTCCAGGCCCTCGATGTCAAAGCCGCCCTTAGCAGCGTTGGCCTTGACCTCTTCCACATTGCCCACCAGAATGGGGGTCAGGAAACCGCCCTGCTTCAGACGGGCAGCCGCCTCCAGAATCCGGGCGTCGGGGCCCTCGGTGAACACAATCTTACGGGGGTTGGCCTTCAGGATCTCAATGAGATTTTCAAACATTGGAATGTACCTCCATTTTTTTACGGCGGCGTTGCAGCCGCTGAACTTACTGTTCACCATTATACATCGTTTTTTCGGTGGTCTCAACCGTCTGCCGTCAAAAACTTTGGAAAAAATGGCCGCTGCCGGGAGCAAATGGTCAGCGGTTCGCCGGTGAGGGGGTGGGGCAGCGTCAGGGAGACGGCGCATAGCTGCTGATGGGACACCGTCTCGCAGCTGCCGCCGTAGTCCCGGTCCCCGAGCATGGGGCAGCCCAAGGCGGCACAGTGGACGCGAAGCTGATGGGTCCGGCCCGTCACCGGATCCAGTTCCAGCAAACTCAACCCGTCGCGTTCGTCCAGCACCCGATACCGGGTCACAGCCGATTGACCGTCGGGATGGACCTCCCGCAGCAGGCTCCCGCCGTCCCGGCGGCCAATGGGCAGCTCAATGACGCCGGTATGCTCCGGCATGACGCCGCAGACCGTGGCGTGGTAGACCTTATGGAGCTGTCCGGCCCGCTGGGATTGGCACAGCAGCGCGTGAATGTGGGCGTGCTTAGCCAGCAGTACCACGCCGAAGGTGTCCCGGTCCAGCCGCGTCACCACATGGACGCCGCAGGGCTGGCTTGTTCTGGCAAAGTACCCGGCCACACCGTTGGCAAGGGTGCCCGTATACCGGCTGGGGGAGGGGTGGACCCACAGACCCGGTCCCTTGTCCACGGCCAGCAGGGCTTCGTCTTCATATAAAATATCCAAAGGCAGGTCCTCGGCGGGGAAGTCCGGCGGGTCCTCCGTCAGCAGGGCCGTCACCACGTCGCCGGGCTGTACAGGAAAATCTGTAAACACCGGTTTCCCGTTGACGCGGAAGACGCCGCCGGTCTTCAGTGATTTGACCAGAGATGACGACAGCCCCAACTCCGTCCGCAGAAAGGACAGCAGGGGACCGGCCCGCCGGGCCGTACAGGTCAGCACCATGGGCTGCACCTCCTTTTTTGTCCTTTAGTCTGCCACAGAACCGAAGAAAACGCAAGGGGTGGGGGCGGTTTCCGTCAAATTACCCCGCAAATTGTGGGAAAACCGCTGGACAGCGCGGGGCAACCATGGTATACTAATCAGTAATCGCAGCATTTTTGCACCGCCGGTTCGTGCGGTTTTGCATAGAGATAGGGGATTGAATCATGCACATTTCACAACGGGTCCAGAACTGCGGACTTTCTCCCATGCGGAAATTTCACCCGCTGGCCGTGGAGGCCATGCGCCAGGGAAAACGCATCTACCATCTGAATATCGGTCAGCCGGACATTTCCACGCCCCAGGCATTTTTTGACGCCATCCGGGAGTCCCAGCCCAGGGTTTTGGAGTATGCCGCTTCCGCCGGTGTGCCGGAGCTGCTGGCGGCGGTCCAGGGCTATTACGGCCGGTTGGGCGTTTCCTTGCAGGAGCAGGATATTCTCATCACCAACGGCGGCAGCGAAGCCCTGATGATGCTGATGCTGTCCATTCTCGATGAGGGCGACGAAATCATTGTGCCCGAGCCGTTCTATCCCAATTATACCACCTTTATCCACGCCGCCGGCGGCGTGGCCTGTCCCGTGCCCACCACGCCGGAGGAGGGCTACCGGTACGCCGACCGGGAGAAGTTCGAGAGCCGCATCAACGAGCGCACCCGTGCCATTTTGCTGACCACCCCCGGCAACCCCACCGGCGTCGCTTTAACCCGGGAGGAGATGGCCATGTTCAAGGATTTGGCCAAGGAGCACAATCTGTATTTGATTTGCGACGAGGTCTACCGGGAGTTTGCCTACGAGACTGATGAGCTGCTCACCATGCTGTCCTTTGAGGACGCGGCGGACCATGTGGTGATTGTCGATTCCGTCTCCAAGCGGTTCTCCGCCTGCGGCGCCCGCGTCGGCGCGTTGGTGTCCCGGAACCGGACCCTGATGGATGAGTGCATGAAATTCTGCCAGGGCCGTCTGTCCGTTGCCACCCTGGACCAAATCGGCGCTGCTGCTCTCTACAGCGTGGACCCCGGCTACTTTGCCGCCACCAAGGCCGAGTACAAGCGCCGCCGTGATACGGTGGTGCGGAAGCTGCGGGAGATTCCCGGCGTCATCTGTGAGGAGCCCAAGGGCGCGTTTTATCTGATGGCCGCCCTGCCGGTGGATGACGCCGACAAGTTCCAGACGTTCCTGCTGGAGGAGTTTGCCGACAATCAGGAGACCGTTATGTTTGCCCCCGGCGAGAGCTTTTATGCCACCCCCGGCAAGGGTAAAAATGAAATCCGCATTGCCTACATCCTCAAGCAGGAGGATTTGGAGCGGGCCATGGATTTGCTGGCCCTGGGCATCGAGGCGTACAACAAGCGATAATCCCAAGCCGCCGCATCTGCGGCGGCTTTTTTGAAGGAGCTTTCCATGGAACGACTATTTACGACCTACGACACCATTTTGGTGGTGGACACGGAGACCACCGGCCTCCGCCCCCATTTGGACCATGTGGTGGAACTGGCCGCCGTGGCCGTCACCGCCCGGGACGGCAAACCCGCCGTCACCTCCGTCTATGACCAACTGCTGCGGCTCCCCGACGGCTGCGCCCTGCCCTGGTTTATCACCAAACTGACCGGCATCACCGAATCCATGCTCATCCGCGAGGGCATCGACCGCGCCCGGGGCTGTGACGACTTCGCCGCCATGGTCCGTTCCGGCCGGACCCTCCTGGCTGCCTACAACGCCCCCTTTGACCTGCGGTTTCTCCAATCCCTCCTCCGGGGCTACGGCGACGAGACGGTTCTGGCCCAGGCCGACGCCCTGGATGTCTTACAGGTTTTCCGCCGCCGCCGTCCCAAGCCCCACAAGCTGTGCCATGCCATTACCGCCTATGGTCTGGACGACTTCGCCTGCAACAGCCACCGGGCTTCCGATGACGCGTTAGCCACCTGGATGGTCCTGGAAGCCATGGACCGGGAATGTCCTGATGTGGAACGGTATATCCGCCCGGCGGTACAATTCCTATAGGGATAATCTGTAAAAAACCGTCGGAGTTCCGGCGGTTTCTTTACAATTTGTTGACAAAATTTCCTGCGCTATTGTAGTATACTACAGTTGACAGTTTATGGGCCGCAGTGTCTTGGCCCGGAAAGGATTTATGAATCATGGGGATTCTCAAAAAGAAGCAGACGGACGGGACGGTGGCGGTAGAACCGGCGCCGTCTAAAAAACGTCTGCGGAAAATCATTGCCGCCGTCATTGTGCTGGCGCTGCTGGGCGGCGGCCTCCTGGCCTTCGGCGGCAGCGGCAAGGGACAGGAGCGGCAGGCGGCGGAGTACACCACCGAGACCGTCACCCGGCAGGACATCACCACCGAATTGTCCTACTCCGGCACCCTGGAACCGGCGGACTCCTACATCGTCACCGGTCTGGTGGCCGGTGAGATTCTGACGGCGGATTTTGAAGAGGGCGACACGGTGAAAAAGGACGATGTCCTCTACACCATTGACAGCTCCGACGCCGGCAACAGTCTGGAGCGGGCGGAAAACGCCGTGGCCCAGGCCCAGCGCTCCTATGACCAACTGCTGGACAGCCTGGATGACCTGAGCATCCGCGCCAATACCGCCGGACAGGTGGTGGACCTGGCCGTGGAGGTAGGCGACGAGGTGACCATGGGCCAGACCATTGCCACCCTCCGCGACAGCGCCACCATGACCATCGAGCTGCCGTTCCCCGCAGACGAGGCGGCGCTGTTCACCATCGGCCAGTCGGCCCAGGTGACGGTGGACGGCTCCTTTGAGACGGTCTATGGTACCGTGACGTCCATCAGCGCTTCGGACACGGTCCTCAGCGGTAACCGCATTGTGCGCAATGTGGAAATCAGCGTCTCCAACCCCGGCGCCATCACCAATACCACCACGGCCACAGCCACCGTCGGGACGTCGGCCTGTGCCCAGAGCGGTACCTTTGCCTATGCCGCCGAAAAGACCGTTACGGCCAAAGCCTCCGGCGAGGTAGCGTCCCTGTCGGTCCAGGAGGGCGATATGGTCTCCAAGGACCAGGTGCTTGTGGTCCTCTCCAGCGACAGCCTGGACGACCAGATTCAGAACGCCGCCGATCAGGTGGAGGACGCCAAGCTGAGTCTGGACAGCCAGCAGGACAGTCTGGACAACTATACCATTTCCTCTCCCATCGACGGTACCATTGTGGACAAGACGTACAAGCAGGGCGACAACGCCGAGGCGGGCAAGCAGCTTTGTACCATCTTCGATTTGAGCTACCTGACGTTTACCATGAACATCGACGAACTGGACATCAGCCAGGTGGCCGTGGGCCAGAAGGTCCGCATTACCGCCGATGCCGTGGAGGGCCAGACCTTTGAAGGCACCGTTACCAAGGTCAGCATCAACGGCACCACCTCCGGCGGCGTCACCGCCTATCCCGTCACGGTCCGCATCGACAACACCGGCGGTCTGCTGCCCGGTATGAACGTGGACGGCGCCATTGTGGTGTCGGAGAAGCAGGACGTGCTGGCTGTGCCTGTGGAAGCCGTGGAGCGGGGCAACCAGATTCTTGTGCAGACCGGCGAGACCACCGGCGGAGACAAGGCCGTGGGCGAGGACGGCATTCCCGCAGGCTTTGCGTATGTGGAAGTCACCCTGGGCGAGACCAATGGCGAGTACATCGAGATCACCGAGGGTCTCAGCGACGGCGACGTGATCGCCTACATCCAGCCCACCTTTGAAGCGTCCAATCTGATGGATGAGATGTACGGCCCCATGGGTACGGAAACCATGGTGGTGGAAGCGGAGCCCATGCCGGCCGGCGGCGGCGGACCCGGCGGCGGTGGAATGCCCGCAGGCGGCGGAGGCGGCTTCTGATGGAAACACCGTTGATCGCCTTTGAAGAAGTCTCCAAGCTGTACCACATGGGCGACAGCATTGTGGTGGCAGCCGACAAGATTTCCATGGAGATTTACCGGGGGGAGTTTGTGGCCATTGTGGGCCAGTCCGGCTCCGGCAAATCCACCTGTATGAATATCATCGGCTGCCTGGACGTGCCCACCTCCGGCCGGTACCTCCTGGACGGCCAGGACGTGGGCAAGATGAACAAAAATCAGCTGGCGGAAATCCGAAACAAAATGCTGGGCTTTATCTTCCAGCAGTACAACCTTCTGCCCAAGCTGACGCTGCTGGAAAACGTTATGGTGCCCCTGATGTATGCCGGTGTTCCCCTGCGGGAGCGGAAACAGCGGGCCATGGACGCTCTGGAGAGCGTGGGGCTTGCCAGTAAATACAAGCACCGGCCCAATCAGCTGTCCGGCGGCCAGCAGCAGCGTGTCTCCATCGCACGGGCCCTGGTGGGGATGCCGTCGGTGATTCTGGCCGACGAGCCCACCGGCGCATTGGATTCCAAAACGGGCCGGGAGGTTCTCAATATCCTCCAGGGCCTCAACCAGCAGGGCAACACCGTGGTGCTGATTACCCATGACAACTCCATCGCCGCCACGGCCAAGCGAATCATCCGTCTGGAGGATGGCCGGGTGGTCTACGATGGACCCTCCGACGATCCCAAAGCCTTCGTCCGGGGCGGTATGGCCGCCGGTGAGACGGGAGGTGCCCCCGCTTGAACGTCATGGAATCCTTTAAAATGGCGGTAGGGAACATCCGTACCAGCAAAATGCGCTCGTTCCTCACCATGCTGGGCATCATCATCGGCGTGGCCGCCGTTATCGTCATCGTGGGCATGGGCAACGGCATGGAAATTTACATGACCGAGCAGTTTGAATCCATGGGCACCAACACCCTGACGGTGTCCATCTATGGCCGCGGCACCGGCCGCACCGTCACCGATGAGGACATGTACGATATCGTGGAGCGCAACAGTGACGCCCTGGAGCTGTTGTCTCCCACGGTCACCATGCAGTCTCCCGCCAAAATCGGCACCGATACCATCAACAGCACCTCCATCACCGGCGTCAGTGAGGACTACTTTACCATCAAGGACTACGACGTCGCCATGGGCCGGGGGCTGCAATATGTGGATATGCTCAAGCGCAGCCGTGTCTGTGTGGTGGGTACGTATCTCAATCAGGAGTATTTCGGCGGCAACGCTCTGGGCCAGACCGTCAAAATCGGCGGCACCCCCTTTACGGTGGTGGGCGTCCTGAATGAGATTGGCGACAGCACCGAATACAGCAGCGACAACGCCATTTTCGTACCCTATACCACGGCGGCCCGGCTCAGCAATATGGGCACCATTTCCAGCTACACCGTCACGGTCACCGATGTGAACAACTCCACCTGGTCCAAGGGCGTGCTGGAAAAGGAGCTCTTTGATATCTTTGAGGACGACAACGCCTATACGGTCATCTCCATGGCGGAGATTCTCGACCTGATGACCCAAATGCTGGATGTGATGATTACCGTCCTGGCGGCCATTGCCGCCATCTCCCTGGTGGTTGGCGGTATCGGCATTATGAACATCATGCTGGTGTCTGTCTCGGAACGGACCAGAGAAATCGGCGTCCGCAAGGCGTTGGGCGCGAAAGAACGGTACATCATGAGCCAGTTTGTTATTGAGGCAGCCACAACCAGTGCCATAGGCGGCGCGGTGGGTATTGCCTTTGGACAGGCATTGTCCAGTCTGGCCACGGCCATTATTGTGGCCGCCCTGGACACCGATTTGGCGGTGACGCCGTCGGTGGGCTCCATCGCCCTGGCTGTGGGCATCTCCGTGGCCATCGGCATTCTCTTCGGCTATCTGCCCGCCAAAAAGGCGGCGCGGCTCAACCCCATCGACGCGCTGCGTCACGACTAGGAGGTAGAATTTGACTATGTGGAAACGACTGACGGGGCTGCTTCTGGCCCTGACGCTGCTGGTTGGTCTTCTGGCCCTGCCGGCTGCCGCCGCCGAAACCGGCGAGCCGGTGGCTACGGTCCAGGCGTTGGGCATCCTCAACGGCGACCAGAACGGCAATCTCAATCTCTCGGGCAATGTGACCCGTGCCCAGTTCTGCAAAATGCTGGTGGCGGCGTCCCCCTACCGGGATACCGTGGGCGGCAGCGGCGGATACTCCCTGTTCACCGATGTGAAAAGCGACCACTGGGCTGTGGAGTACATCAAAACCGCCGTGGACAACGGTTGGCTCCTGGGCTATCTGGACGGCAGCTTCCATCCGGACAGCTCCATCACCCTGGAGGAGGCAGCCACGGTGTCTCTGCGGGTCCTGGGCTACACCAATGCGGACCTGGCCGGTTCCTATCCGGCGGCCCAGCTGTCCAAGTTCAATGCCCTGGGCCTTCATGCGGGCTTTTCCACCGGCCAGGGCCAGGCCATGAGCCGCATGGACTGCGCATGGCTCTTCTATAACCTGCTGGCTACGGAGACCAAGGACGGCCAGATTTACGGCCAAACGCTGGGCTATACCCTGGATTCCACCGGCCATGTGGATTACGGCTCCCTGGTGACTTCGGAGACCGAGGGCCCCTTCACCGTGTCCGGTACGGTCTCGCTGCCCTTTGACCGCAACAGTGCCACCGTCTACCGCAACGGCACGCTGGCCGACTGGAGCCAGGTGGCCAACTACGATATTTACTATTACAACACCAATTTGCAGACGGTTTGGGTCTATTCCAACCGCATTACCGGTACCTATACGGCGGCCACTCCCTCCGCGGTGGCTCCCACGTCGGTGACGGTGGCCGGCAACACCTATGCCATTGAATCCTCCACCGCCGCCCACAAGCTGTCGTCCCAGGGTGAATACGGCATCGGTGACACGGTGACGCTGCTGCTGGGTATGAACGGCGGCGTGGCCGACGTCTGCGACGTCTCCTCCGCTGCCGGCAGCTATTACGGCGTGGTGACCAGCGCGGAGCAGCAGTCCATTATCACCTCCGGCGGCGACGCGGTGGTGGAGCAGACGTTGAAGGTCCTGTGTACCGACGGTGTGGAGCGTACCTTTACCGGTTCCTATGCCTATGACGTGGGCAGCGTGGTCCGGGTGGATTACGGACAGAAGTCCGTGGTGGAGCGGCAGGGCATTCTGGCCCTGTCCGGCAAGGTCAACAGCGCCGGTACGGCGTTGGGGAACTACACCCTGTCCGATCAGGTGGAAATCCTCGATTCCAGCAGCTCCGGCAGCGCGGTGCGGATTTATCCCAAGCGGCTGGCTGGTGCGACGCTGGAGCGGGAAAACGTGCTGTTTTACCATCTGGACAGCCAAGGGAAAATTGACCGGCTGATTCTGCGGGATGCCACCGGCGACGCCGAGGACTATGTCCTCTTTACCTCGGTGTTTGACGATGTGGATGAAAAGGTCCCGTCTTATCAGGGTCTCTATACGTACCTGCGTGCCGGTCAGCCCCAGAGCTATACCTCTGTGGACTGGATGTACCATCTTCAGGTGGGCGGCGGCGTAATCGAATACAACAAGGGCCAAGTGGACCAGATGAAAAACATCAGCAGCGCCACCCTTACCAGCCTGTCCGGGGCTGCGGCCACAGTAGGGAACCGGACCTATACGGTCAGCGACAACGTACAGGTCTACGTGGTGTCTGACAGCGAATACTTCCAGGTTCCGGCGTCCTCGGTGGAGGATACAGACCGGTATACGCTGACGGCATGGTATGACGATTTGGGCTATCCTGCCGGCGGTCAGATCCGTCTGATTGTGGCCCGTGAAAAATAATCGCTGTTACGCGTATATCCTCCGGTGCGCCGACGGGACGTTGTACACCGGCTGGACCAACGATTTGCAGCACCGCGTGGAAACCCACAACGCCGGGAAAGGGGCCAAATACACCAGGACCCGGCGGCCTGTGGAGCTGTGCTACTATGAGGCCTTCGATACGGTTTCGGAGGCCATGCGGCGGGAAGCGGCCATCAAAAAGCTGACCCGCCAGCAGAAACTCCGGCTGATGGCCGGAACAACGGAATAAACACCGGCCCGCCGTGCAGCAAGTGCACGACGGGCCGGTTCATTCTACACCCGGCCTTGACCGCCGCCCGCCGCCCCGCTGAATGGGTGGACAAGGCGGCCAATCCCTCAAAGTGCTTGGCCGCTCTCTTTCTGATTTTGGAGTGTTTAAAGATGTAAAAATTAAAATGGGGGGAAGCCATTTTAGGGCTTTCCCGCCTTGATTGCCCATCAGCAAAGACGGGCGGGACTGTCAACGGCGGCGCATTTATGCGCCGTTCATCTTGACCGTTGACTGGCTCGGCTGGCTTTGCTATCTCTCGATAAATTGTACCGAAATATTGAATTATTCTGGTACATACAAATAGCAACCTTTCACATGGTCATTTACAATTCCGATTGCCTGCATATACGCATATATAATCGTGCTGCCTACAAACTTAAAGCCTCGTTTTTTTAAGTCTTTACTGATTCTATCTGAAAGTGGCGTTGTTGCAGGAATGTCCGCTTCCGATTTGAAATGATTATGAATCGGTCTATTCTTAACATAAGACCAAATAAACTTATCAAAACTTCCGTATTCTTCTTGGATTTTGATAAATTGCTGTGCGTTTGTGATTGTCGACTTAATTTTTAATCTATTGCGAACAATATTGGGATTTTGCATTAACTCATCAATTTTAGTTTCGTCATAGAGAGCAATTTTTTGATAATCAAACTCGTTGAAGGCTTCCTTAAATGCAGCTCTTTTATTTAATATCGTCAGCCATGATAATCCGGCTTGCATACCTTCAAGAACCAACATTTCAAATAGTTTTCTATCATCATGAACGGGCTTTCCCCATTCCTCATCATGGTATTCTTTATAGAGTTCTGTGGTTGCCCACGAACATCTTTCTCTATCGTCTTTCTTCATGGTATCCTCCGTTTTGTAAAATTTGTTTTTGTCGCCCACTTATTTTCTCCCCCGCTGTGGGTTTGGATTTTTCAGCAAGTCCGACTTCTGTGCAATCTTTTTCAGCCACTTCTTTTCTTCCTCAGACAGCTTCTTGTAATTCAGTTTAAGCCGCTTACAGATAAACGCCAAAGC
>DVJJ01000131.1 GCA_018716875.1 Candidatus Avoscillospira avistercoris | reverse complement strand
TTGAAAAAAATCGAGTAAAACTTTCAATGATTACTTTTATTTTTGGGTTTTACTTGACTTTTTGGGGTTCCACCACTACCATGGAATCATGATTAAAATGGGGAGGTATATCCCATGACGATTTTGATTCTCGGCGGCGGTGCGTCGGGTATGACGGCTGCGTTGGCGGCATCGGAATGCGGCCGTCACCGGGTGGTGCTGGTGGAGCGGCAGGCCCGGCTGGGCCGCAAGCTCCTGGCTACCGGCAATGGCCGTTGCAATCTCACCAACACCCACGCCGACGGCGATTCCTACCACGGCGCGGACCCGGCCTTCTGCCGTCCGGCGCTGGAAGCCTTTCCCGTGGCCGATACCCTGGATTATTTCCACCGGTTGGGGTTGCTGACGGTCACAGAGCCGTCGGGCCGGGTGTATCCCTATTCGGACCAGGCCAACAGCGTTTTGGACGTGCTGCGCTTTGCGCTGGAACAGGCCGGTGTGGAAGTCCATACGGGCTGCGAGGTCCGGAAAATCTGGAAGCGCCGGGATGGTTTCCTATTAAAATGGGACGGCGGCGAAGCGGCAGGGGACAAGCTGATTCTTGCCGCCGGTGGCGCGGCGGGGGCTAAACTGGGCGGTACCACCCTGGGGTATGACCTGCTGGGGGCCTTGGGCCACAAGTCCACGGCCCTCCATCCGGCGCTGGTGCAGCTTTGCACCGAGGGAACCTTTACCAGAGGTCTCAAAGGCGTCCGGGCCAATGGCCGGGTGACGGTGCTGCGGGGCAGCCGCGCCCTGGCCGTCATCGAGGGAGAGATTCAATTTACCGAAACCGGCGTCAGCGGACCCGCCATTTTTGAGATTTCCAGAGCTGTGTCCACCGGCGGTGATGGACTGACGCTGTCGCTTAATCTGCTGCCCCAGTTTTCCAAAGAAACCATTGTGATGCTGCTCCAAACCCGCTGTGCCCAGCTGCCGGACCGGCCCGCTGAGGATTTGCTGACCGGTATGGTCCATAACCGGTTGGGCAAACTGTTGGGAAAGGCCGCTGGAATCGGCGCGGAGGAACGTTTGAATACTCTGGGGCCGGACCGGCTGGACCGGCTGGCCGATACCATCGGGGAGTTACGTCTGACCGTCACCGGCACAATGGGCATGGATAACGCCCAGGTCACCGTGGGCGGTGTGGAGACGGCGGGCTTTGACCCGCAGACGTTGGAAAGCCGCACGGTGCCGGGGCTGTACGCCTGCGGCGAGGTTCTGGATATTGACGGCGATTGCGGCGGCTATAATCTTCAATGGGCTTGGTCGTCGGGCCGTCTGGCGGGGCTGTCTGCATCGAAAGAAACGGAGGAATGATCAATTGATCCGCATTCGTGATATTTCCCTGCCCCTGGGGCAGGACATGAATCATCTGATCCGCACCGCCGCCCGGCGGCTCCATGTGGCGGATACGGAAATTGGATCGGTCCACATCCGGAAAAAGTCCATTGACGCCCGAAAAAAACAGGACATCCGGATTCTCTACACGGTGGATGTGACAGTCCATCGGGATGAGCAGAAGGTTTTGCGGCGGGTCCGCAATGATAAAAAAATTACTCCGGCCAAGCCGGACGGTTACCAGCCGCCCCGGCCTGTGCGCCATGAGGGGCTCCGGCCCGTGGTGGTGGGCTTTGGCCCCGGCGGCATCTTCGCGGCGCTGATTCTGGCGGAAGCCGGATTGAAGCCCATCGTTTTGGAGCGGGGCCTGGACGCGGAGACCCGTCAGAAAAAAGTCCGGGAGTTTTGGGAGACCGGCAAGCTGGACCCGTCGTGTAATGTGCAGTTTGGCGAGGGCGGCGCGGGTACCTTTTCCGACGGGAAGTTGACCACCGGCATCAAAAGCCCCTGTATGGGCTGGATTCTGGAACAGTTTCACGAAGCGGGCGCACGGGAAAACATCCTGTTTGACGCCAAGCCCCATATTGGTACCGATGTGCTGGTGACAGTGGTCCAAAATCTGCGGAAAAAGATTGAATCTTTGGGCGGCGAGGTCCGGTTCGGCTGTCGGATGACGGGTCTGGAGCAGACCATGGGCCATTTGACGGGGCTGATCTATGAACAGGCAGGGGAGACGGTGCATCTGGATTGTGACCGGGCCATTCTGGCCATCGGCCACAGCGCACGGGACACTTTTGCCATGCTGCTGGAATCCGGCGTCCCCATGGAGCCGAAAGCCTTTTCCATGGGGGTTCGCATTGAGCACCGGCAGTCATGGCTGGACCGGCGGCAGTACGGCGACGCGGCAGGCCATCCCAGTTTGCCTCCGGCAGACTATAAATTAGCGGCCCATCTGCCCGACGGCAATTCTGCCTATACGTTCTGCATGTGCCCCGGCGGGCAGGTGGTGGCATCATCGTCGGAGACGGGCGGCGTGGTGACCAACGGCATGAGCAACGCCGACCGGGACGGGGAGAACTGCAACGCCGCTGTCCTGGTGACGCTGCACCCGGAGGATTTTCCGTTTTCCGGTGTCCTTGGCGGTATGGAGTGGCAGAGACAGCTGGAACAACGGTGCTATAAAGCGGGCGGCAGCAATTACCATGCCCCGGCCCAGCTGGTGGGGGATTTTCTCAACCACAAGGCCAGTACAAAGGCTGCGTCGGTGCGGCCCACCTATGCCCCCGGTGTCACCTTTACGGACCTACACGACTGTCTGCCGGAGAAAATCACCGATGTGCTGGAGCGGGCCTTGCCGGAGCTGGATAAAAAGCTGCCCGGCTTTGCCGACGGCGATGCGGTGATGACCGCGCCGGAGACGAGAAGTTCCAGCCCGGTCCGGATTCTGCGGGATGAAACCCAGCAGTCGGCTTTGCGGGGCCTGTTCCCCTGCGGCGAGGGGGCTGGATACGCCGGTGGTATTACATCGGCCGCCGTGGATGGCGTCCGATGTGCCGAAGCGCTGCTGCAATCCCTCTGAAATGTGCGCACCCAATCATGAAAGTTTTACTCGATTTTTTTCAAAAAATCGCGGAGTCCAGAGGCAGAGCCTCTGGTCGCGCCGCGCACGGCGCGAAATTCCCGCCCGCCGCAGCGGGCGAACTCCCGATTCGTTCATAGCGCCATCCGCAGATGGCGTAACCCCTGCGGCGTAAGCCGCAAGGCCGCCGTCCCCATCACGTCAGCGGATGGAGGACGGCGGCCTTTTATTTGCGGCACGGTTGCCGGTATGGCGGGGTTCGACAGGTTGAAAGGTACCGTCATCAATAGATGCCCCCCGCCGTCCGCCCCCACAGGGGCGGCGGCGAGGGCCATGGCCGTTGGCCGGGCGTTGCGCCATCTGCGGATGGCGCTTTGGGATGATGGGGTGTTTCGCCCGCTGCGGCGGGCGACCAGGGCTTTGCCCCTGGACCCCAGAATTTTTTCGAGAAAAAATTCAGTAAAAGCTTTTCTTTTTTTATTGCCGGGGAAATTTCAGTTCCTCACCGGTGAGACCGTCCTGCCGGAGCATCTGCTCCAAGACCTGCACATCGCTGGTGATATCCACGGCTTCCGCATGGAACAGCTTGTCCAGCCGCGTCTCGAAGCCTTCCACCACCTTGTCCATCATGCCCTCCACTTTTTCCTTGGCGGTACGAATATTCTCGCCGTTGATACGCTGCTCCTCCATCTGCTCATAGGAGCGCAGAATTTTGAGCGTTGTGGGCAGATAGTAATCCAAAAAACTCCGCAGTTCCGCGGCACAGTCGGGATGGGCCTTCTGATAGTCCAAAATCCGGCCTGTGATTTCGCCAATCCGGTCCACTTTCTGCCGCATGGTCGGGTCCTCGATATTGTCCCGCAGCTGGTAAATTTGCTGCAATACGTCGTCTTTTGGAACCGGAGGCTGTTCCGGGACCGATTCCTGGACTTTAGGTGCTTCCTCCCGCAAGCCGCTTTCCGACAGAATCAGCGTTCTGGAAGTGCGGTCAATGTATCCGACAGGCAAAAAGCCCCGTACCAGCATGTCCTGGAGATCATTGCAGGCGCGCCGGTAGGGAACCGGCAATGCCTGGGCCAACGTATCCACCGAAATCGTCTCCCGCCGTCCGATCAGCTGTAAATACCGGCGGTACCGGGCTGCCTTGCCCTGGCGGGACAGTCCGCAGAACAGTACCACCAGACTGCCGGCAAAAAACCCCGTGGATTGCAGAAGGCCCTGTACCATATAAGATGAGATACCCGATTGCATAGTGGTAAGAAAATCGATCAGCTGTCCGGCCAGTGGAATGCCGGAAAACACAGCAGCAAGGAAACCCAAAGTGATCAGCCGACGGCCCCATTTTTTAGGAATGGGAACCGTGCCGGACCGGCGGGCGGGTTTGTGGGCCTTGTTTTTCTTGGCGGGCTTGACCTCCACCGGCTCCAGGTCGATGGGTTCTCTGGGGGCGTTCAGAGAACGCTTCTGCTGCTTTGGTGGGGAGGTGATGGAGCCGACGCTGAGAATTCGGAACAGGGTAAACAAAGCGATGGGCCACGCGCCCACCAGAAATAAACCGATGGTGATGGCCCAGGAGAGAATGGGCGGCTCCTTGGGATTGCGCTGCTGATTCAACATAGAAGTCCCTCCGTGGATGGGATAATTTTTCTATATCATAGCACGGCAGGAAAGTGGGTGCAAATACAAAATATAACAAAAAAGGGTGGGACACAGCGGACTGTGTCCCACCCCATAGCGGAGAAGATTACTGCATGAAAGTGCCGTCCTGCATCTCCTGCAGGTAAGCGTTGTACTGATCCTGCACCTCAGCGGGGACCAGATCGCTCAGAGCACCGGCGGACAGAACGCCGTTCTGCAGGGTGCCGTAGATGACCTCGCCGCCGAAGGTGCCGTTGGCAACGGCATCCATGCACAGGCTCACCAGAGCGGTGTTGTCGGTGACCTGGCTGCCGATGATGCACTCATTCTGACCCAGCAGATCGGAAGGCTGAGCGATGTCATAAATCTTCACAGAGCCGGAAGCGGCGTTGGCCTCGTCGATGGCCTGACGGGCGCCGGAGTCAACCGCGGAGGCGTCGCCGAAGAACACGTCGGCGCCCTGGTTGATCATGGCCTTGGCAAACTCAATGCCCTTGTCGGTGGCGGAGAAGTCACCGGAGTACACGATGTCCAGAGCGGACACGGTCTTGCCGGCCTGCTCGCCCACATAGGCGGCAGCCTCAGCAAAGCCCTCATACTTGCCCAGGGTGGTGTCCAGCTCCATGCCGCCGATGAAAGCGACGGTGCCGGTCTCGGTCATCAGACCGGCCAGGGCGCCGGCAATCCAGCCGACCTGCTGCGCATCGGGCAGCAGAGAGGTGACGTTGCCGTTGGTGGCCTTCTCCGGCGTATCGGTGCCGCCGTTGAGCAGAGCAAAGGCGATGTCGGGATACTCCTCAGCAGCCTGGAGCACGGCGTCGGTGTACTGGTTACCGGGGGCGTAGATCAGGTCATAGCCCAGATCGCAGTAGGAAACGATGGTGTCATAGTAGGCGGACTGGGCGATGCTGTCGGAGTAAGCAGTCTCCCAGCCGTTGGACTCGGCAGCGGCCACCATGGCGTTGTAGCAGGACATGCCCCATCCGCCGTCGGAAATGCTGGAGTCGCAGATCATGGCAACCTTGAGACCGGTGGACTCGGCGCCGCCCTCGCTGCCGGTGCCGGTATCGCCAGTGTCGCCGGTGCTGGTGTCGCCGGTGTTGGCGTCACCTTCGGTGGTGGTGGTCTTGTTGCCGCAGGCGCCCAGGGACAGGAGCATGGTCAGGGCCAGCAGCAGAGCCAGAAGCTTTTTCATGTTCGTTTTCCTCCTAAAATGTAGAATGGTTATGAAACAGCCGCCACGGCGGCAGTCACATCGTTACCGCTCCTCGGGGAGATACGCCTTGCCGACACCCTTGGGACCGGCCTTTTTCATACCCAGCAGGGCCAGAACCACGATGGTGGCCACATAGGGGATCATCTGGAAGAACTGGTAGGGGATGCCGAAGCTGCCCACCTGCAAGCGAATCTGCAACGCGTCACAGAAGCCGAAGAACAGACAGGCCAGCAGGACGCCGCCGCCGGTCCAGCGGCCGAAGATCACGGCGGCCAGAGCGATAAAGCCGCGTCCGGCCACGTTGCCGTCCACGTAGGTGTTGGCATAGCAGGTGGTCAGGTACGCGCCGCCCATACCGGCCAGCGCGCCGCAGAGAATGCTGGCCACATACTTGACGCCGATGACGTTGATGCCCAGCGTGGCGGCGGCCTTGGGGTATTCACCCACGGCCTTGTAATTCAGGCCCGATTTGGTACGGTTGAAGTAGATCACCGTGACAATGACCAGGATGTAGGCCAGATAGACCATGGGGGTCTGGTCCAGGAACAGCTGGACGATAAAGTTGTTGGACTGGATGCCCAGGGATTGGCTCAGGGTGCTCATCAGGCCCACCTGCACCAGCTCGGAGCCGGCGCCGAAGTAGACACGGTAGATGAACGCCGCCAGGGCCGGGGCGAAAATGTTGATGGCCATGCCATAGACGATCTGTTCGGCGCAGAGGGTAATGGTGGCATAGGCAAAGATCATATTGGTGAGGATACCGGCGGCGGCACCGGCCACCACGCCCAGCATGGGGCTGCCGGTGATCAGGCTCACCAGGAAGCCCACCAGGGAGCCGATGGCGGCCAGACCTTCCAGGCCGATGTGGACCAGACCGGCCCGTTGGGAATAGAGCTCCGCCAGGGCCAAAAAGATCAGGGGCGTGGCCATGCGGACAGTGGAAAGCAACACTTCGGAAATCATCTTACACAGCCTCCTTCTTCTGTACGGACTTGGTGGCCATGCGGTCAATGACGGCCCGGAACTGGGGCAGCTTCACCATGGCCAGACCCGCCACCGTAAAGACGATGACCAACGCCTGAATGATATCGGACACGCTGGTGGGAACGCCGGTGGCAGCCTGCATGGTGGTGGAGCCCACCCGCAGGGCGGCAAAGAAGATGGCAACCACAATGGCAGCGATGGGATGCAGCTGGGCGATCAACGCCATGGCGACGCCGTCGAAGCCGTAGCCGGAGCCGTAGCCGTTGATCAGGCGGAACTGGGTGCCCAGCAGGTCGGCGCTGCCGCCGAGACCGGCGATGGCGCCGGAGACGATAAAGCTCATCAGGATGAACTTCTTCACGGCAAAGCCGTTGAACTGGGCCGCCGTCATATTGAGACCCACAGCCCGCAGCTGGAAGCCCTTGGAGGTATGGAACAGGAAGTAGTACACCAGCAGACCCACTACCAGAGCCAGAATGAATGCGGTTGTGGCGCGCAGGTCGCCCAGGCGGCTCAGCTGGGTTTCATCGGGCACGGCCACGGTCTGGGGCACGCTGCCGTCACGGAGCCAGCTGGTGTAGATGACGCCCATAAACAGGGTAGCCACATAGTTGAGCATAATGGAAATGATCATCTCATTCTGACCGCGGAAGACCCGGAGGACACCGGCGATCAGCGCCCAGATGCCGCCGGCCAGGGCGCCGGCAATCAGGCACAGAAGGATGGCGGGCAGGCCTGTGATGCCCAACTGGGTGGAGATGACGCAGGAGACGATGGCGCCCATAAGGAACTGGCCCTCACCGCCCAGGTTAAAGACGCCGCAGCGGTAGGCGAAGCAGGCGCACAGAGCGGTAAAGATCAGGGGCGTGGCGCGGGACAGGGTAGTGCCCACGTTGCGCATGGTGCCGAAGGCGCCGATCCACAGGGATTGGAGCGCCGTGGCCGGGTTGGCGCCCAGCGCCGCCATGATGATGCAGCCGATGACAAAGGACAGCAGCACGGAGACGATAGGCACCAGCAGGTTGACAATACGGTTGGTGTGTTTCATGGTCCCATTCCTCCTCACTTACCGGCCATAGCCAGGCTGATATCGGCAATGGGCGGATTCTTGCCGGAGAACACGCCCATGACCTGTCCTTCAAACATGACAACAATGCGGTCGGAGACCTCGAGAATCTCGTCGAAGTCGGCGGAGATCAGCAGGACGCCGCAGCCCCGATCCCGGGCCTCAATCATGGTATCATGGACAAACCGGGTCGCGCCGATGTCCAGACCGCGGGTGGGGTGAACTGCCACCAGCAAATCGGGCTTGCCTTCCAGCTCGCGGGCCAAAATGATTTTCTGCTGGTTGCCGCCGGACAGATTTCTTGCTTCCTGGTCGATGGAGGAACAGCGGATGTCGTATTTTTCCTGCATCTTGAGGGCATAGTCCCGGATGGCCTTCTTTTTCAGGAAGAGACCATGGGCCGCCGAAAATTCCGGCGTGTCCGTGGATTTGAGCACGATGTTGTCCCGAACGGACATATTGCCGATGAGACCCATTTTGTTGCGGTCCTCGGGGATATGGGAGACGCTTTCAAGAATGAAACCGTTGGGGGTGAACTGGGCCACGTGGGAGCCTTTCAAATCCACCCGGCCTGCGTCGGGGGTCAGCACGCCGGTGACCACCTGGGCCAGCTGGCTTTGACCGTTGCCGTCCACACCGGCAATGCCCACGATTTCGCCACGGCCCACGGTAAGGCTGACGCCGTTGAGACCGTTGTGTTTGGAAGTCTTGTCGTAGTCCACGTTCTCCAGCGCCACCACAGCTTCGCCGGGGGTTTCAATCTTCTCATATTGGGAGGGGGTCAGCTCCCGGCCAATCATCAGATTGGCCAGCTCCTCGCCGGTGGTCTCGCCCCGGTTCAGGGTACAGACCGTCTCACCGGTCCGGAGAATGGTAATCCGGTCGGAGATATGGAGCACTTCGCGCATCTTGTGGCTGATAAAGATGATACTCTTGCCCTCGCTGGTCAGCTTGTGCATGATATCGAAGAGACCTTCCACCTCCTGGTCCGTCAGAGCCGCCGAAGGCTCGTCCAATACCAGCAGATCCGCGCCGCGATAGAGGGCCTTGAGGATTTCCACACGCTGCTGGGCGCCCACGGCGATATCGGTGATGGGCTTGTCCAGCTCCACATCCAGGCCGTAACGTTCCGACAGCTCCAGAATCTCCTTCTTGCGGGCGTCGTGGTTGATAAAAATTCCCTTGGTGTTGCGGTCGCCGAGAATGATATTCTCGAAAACGGTCATGGCCTCTACCAACATAAAATGCTGGTGCACCATGCCGATGCCCAGTTTGACAGCCTGGGCCGGGGACTCAATGCGAACTGGTTTTCCGTGGAGGTAGATGGTACCTTCCGTGGGCTGGTACAGACCGAACAGCACGTTCATCAGCGTACTTTTTCCGGCACCATTTTCACCCAAAAGCGTGTGCACTTCGCCTTTGCGTACATCGAGATTGATGTTTCGGTTGGCATAGACGTCACCGAATTTTTTGGTGATGTGCTCCATGCGCAATAGTTCTTCCATCGGCTCGACTCCTTTCGACCGCACGTTCCCGGGGGCCTGTGCAGCTTTTATAAAAATGGAATGGGAATTACTATTGTTATCATATGGAATTCCCAGTATCTTGTCAAGCCGCAGAAAATTATTTT
>DVJJ01000130.1 GCA_018716875.1 Candidatus Avoscillospira avistercoris | reverse complement strand
TCAGCAATCCCCTCGGTGATCTCGTCGATCTGCTCGTAGAGGAGCCGTTCCTGGCGCTCCCGGCTGATGGGGATTTTTTCAAACTGTGAGTGTCCCATGATGATGGCGTCATAGTCACCGGTAGCAATGCGGGCACAGAACTTCTTGCGGTTATGCTTCTCAAAGTCCTTTTTGGTTGTCACCAGGATATTGGCCGAAGGGTACAGCCGCAAAAACTCCGAAGCCCACTGCTCGGTCAGGTGGTTCGGGACCACGAAAAGGGATTTCTGGCACAGCCCCAGGCGCTTGGCCTCCATCGCGGCGGCCACCATCTCAAAGGTCTTGCCAGCGCCCACTTCATGGGCCAGCAGAGTATTGCCGCCGTACAGCACATGGGCGATGGCATTTTTCTGATGCTCCCGCAGGGTGATGGACGGGTTCATGCCGCCAAAGACGATATGGCTGCCGTCATACTCGCGGGGCCTGGTACTGTTCATTTCTTCATTGTACTGGCGCACCAATGCCTGCCGCCGCTCCGGGTCGCGCCAAATCCAATCCTTGAACGCCTCCCGGATCGCCTGCTGCTTTTGCGCGGCAAGGGTAGTCTCCTTGGCGTTCAGCACCCGGCGCTCCTTGCCGTCTGCGTCCTCCACGGTGTCGTAGATGCGCACATCCCGCAGGTTCAGGCTGTCCTCCAGGATTTTATAGGCGTTGGCCCGCTCAGTTCCATACGTCGAGTAAGCAGCCACATTGTTCTGTCCAACGGCATTCTTGCCGGAGATCTGCCATTCCGCCGTAAAGGGGGTATAGTGGACCTCAATGCTGCGCTGAAGGTAAAAGGGCGTGTCAAAGGTCTCGTACATGAATTGCTGGATATACTCCTTGTCGATCCACGTTGCCCCCAGCCGCACCTCGATCTCGGAAGCGTCCAGGTCCTTGGGCTGGGCGGCAGTCAGGGCTTCCACGTTGACCGCAAAGGCCGGGTCCTGCTCCGCCGCCCGCTGAGCCTGACGCAGTTTCCGGCGCACGTTGCCGGAGAGGTACTCGTCTGCGGTGACATAGAGGGGCCGCCCATCCGGCTCGGCCTGGCCGGGAACGCGGAAAATGACGCCTTGCAGTTCAGCGGCCAGTTCCTCACTGGTCTTGCCGGTCAGTTGATCCATGTAAGCCATATCCACACAGGCTTTCTCCGAAATGGATACCGCAAGTGCTTCGCTGGCCGTGTCCACCGTGGTGACGGCTTCATGGGGTTTGATGGTCCGTTTTGAAAACATATCCGCCTTGCGCTCCAGCTTGCCGTCCTCATCCAGCACCTCCAGGGCGCAGAGCAGATAGTAGCTGCTGTCATCGGCAAAAGCCAGCCGGTTGGCCCGGTCGTTGATAAGGCCATACTTGGCGGAAAAATCGTCATAGAGCCGGTTCAGCTCGGCCATCTGTCCCTGGATGGCGGCCTCCGGCGCGGCGGCGTCCATTTCCAGGTCGATGAGCCGCTGCACACAGTCCCGCAGCCCCACCAGCCCCTTGACGCGGGCTTCGGCGGTGGCGTTCAGGTCAGGGCGCACCATGCGGCTGTTTTCCCGGAAGTACACCGCACCGTCCACCACCGTGTAGGAGTAGTTCTTCACGTTGGGGTCAGCCGGGAGGGATTCGTCGATGTCCTCGCCCTCGCCCAGCTCCGGCAGCGCGGCCTCCTGATAGGTTCCCTGGATGTACTTCACGGCATCGTGCAGCTGGTCGGCCAGCTCCAGCCCTTCGATGGGGGCCACGGTATAGTCCTGCTTGCCATATTGGGTGCTTTCAGCGGTAGGCCGCCCTAACACCATCTCCGGGTGGTCCAGAAAATATTGGTTGACCGTGAAGCCGTCCTCGGTCCGACCCGCCTGGGTCCAGTCCGGCGCAATGTCCAGCGGGCGGTCCCGTTTTTGCAGAAAGAGAATGTCTGAAACGACCTCAGTTCCGGCATTCTTTTTGAAAGCGTCATTGGGCAGGCGGATGGCTCCCAGCAGTTCGGCCCGCTGTGCCAGATACCGGCGCACGGTGGAATCCTTGGCGTCCATCGTATAGCGGCTGGTGACGAAAGCCACCACGCCGCCGGGGCGTACCTGGTCCAATGCCTTGACGAAAAAGTAATTGTGGATGTTGAAGCCCAGCTTATTGTAGGCTTTGTCGTTCACCTGATACTGGCCGAAAGGCACGTTGCCGATGGCAAGGTCGTAAAAGTCCCGCCGGTCGGTGGTCTCGAAGCCCGCCACGGTGATGTCAGCCTTGGGGTAAAGCTGCTTGGCGATCCGGCCGCTGATGGAATCTAGCTCCACGCCGTACAGGCGGCTGCCCGCCATACTCTCCGGCAGCATTCCGAAGAAATTGCCCACGCCGCAGGACGGCTCCAGAATGTTTCCGGTGCGAAAGCCCATCTGTTCTACCGCGTCGTAGATGGCGCGAATCACAGTGGGGCTGGTGTAGTGGGCGTTGAGGGTGGAGGCTCTGGCCGCTTCATATTCTTCCGGGGTCAGCAGTTCCTTCAGCTCCGCATACTCAGCGGCCCACGCGGGTTTGTCCGGGTCGAAGGCGTCCGCCAGCCCGCCCCAGCCCACATATTGCGAGAGAATATGCTGTTCTTCCGGGGTGGCATAGCGATTTTCCTGCTCGATCTGCTTCAGTGTGGCGATTGCTTTGATATTGCGCCAGAATTTTTCCTTTGGCCCGCCTTTCCCCAGGTCATCGTCCAGAATGCGGAAATTCTCAGGCGGACGCGGTTCCGGCGGCGTAGGTTCCGGCTGGTTAACGTGCAGCCGCTCCACCACCACATCATAGGGCAGATGGTTCTGTTCGCCAGGATAGACGGTCACCGGCTCGGAATGGAACGCCGGTGTCTCGGCGGTGGGTTCCTCGGTGGGCTTGGCGGTTTCAATAGGTTCTTCGACAGTGGTATCAGCGGCAATAGCCGGTTCGGCCTGCTCCTGCCCAAAGCCGTCCAGCTGGCGGGCATACAGCCCGCGCAGCAGGGGCGCGACCTCATCCCAGCGGAAGAACAGCATGGCCAGCCGCTTTTCGTCTGCATCCAGCACTTCCAACTCGATGCCTTCGGACGTGGTGCGGTAATCGGCGGTGTCGCCGGTCTCCAGCTCCATCGTTTCCACGATGCCGGGGAAGGCCCGGCCCAGCCACTGGGCGATCTCGCGGTTGGGCTTGCCGGTGCGCATCAGTTCGGACAGCTCCGCCTTGTCCGGCGCGCCGATCAGGCCGTGGGCCAGCACGTCCCGCAGGTCCTGGTCTGCCGTGTCGGGGTTTACAGGCAAAAAGTCGTTGATGGCTTCGTTGCGGGTGTCCGCACGCAGCAGCGTCTCGAACCGCTCCTGGCTCTCGACCCGGTAAATGGGGTAGCTCATGCCGGTGGGCAGCAGCTGCACCGTATCTTCCCGCAGCTCGGTGAGCTGGTACTCCTGATTGTCCAGATAAACCGTATCACCCACATGGTAAGGGGGTGTTGCGGGGTCGTAGGTGGTGGGGGCTTCTGTTTCCGGGATAGCCTGCCGGATGGCTTCATATTCCTCATCCGATACGGTAATATCCATCTCATGGGTGGGTTCACCGCTGCCGATGGTGAGGGTGTCTCCCTCGCGGGTGATGGGCTGGCCGGATAAGTCCGG
>DVJJ01000129.1 GCA_018716875.1 Candidatus Avoscillospira avistercoris | reverse complement strand
CTGTTCGGCAAAAACATTGTCAATATCTGGACCATTATGATGGGCGTATGTCTGTACTCCCGTTTCCACGGGGTCAGCATCACCAAGTACCTGTATGTGGGCCTGTACGGCACCTCTCTATCGCCCATCATTACACAGATCATGCATATCTACGCCCTGCCGTTACCGGTGCGGCTGCTGCTCTCCGGCGCTACGGGGTTGCTGTTGGGCTTTATTCTGCCGCCTCTGTCTACCCACACCTATTATGCCCACCAAGGTTACTCTCTGTACAACGTGGGCCTGGCCTGCGGTATCATCGCCACGGTAGTGGTCTCCCTGTTCCGCTCCTTTGATATCACCATCCACTCCCGGCTGATCTGGGCCACTGATTACGATTTGCTCTTTGGCAGCATTCTTTTAGGTCTGTTCGCAGTCTGGATTATTCTGCCACTGATTCTCCGCCGGGAGAAGGTTTTGATCGGCTATCGAATGCTGCTGCAAACCAGTGGTGCCTCTCATACGGATTACTTTAAAGCCTTTGGTTCCGCCTGCGTCTACTTCAACATGGGTATCAACGGCATGGTGGCCACGCTGCTGCTGTTGGCTGTGGGCGGCGATATCAATGGTCCTACCATCGGCGGTATTTTCACCATTGTGGGCTTCTCCGCCACCGGCAAGCACATCCGCAACATTCTGCCCATTATGGCCGGTGTTTATCTGGGCAGTCTGACAAAAAATTGGAGCATCACCGATCCCAGCTGTACGCTGGCATTCCTGTTTTCCACCACTCTGGCGCCCATTGCCGGAGAATTCGGTATCATTGCCGGTATCATTGCCGGGTATCTCCATTCGTCGGTGGCCCTCAATGTAGGTATGATCAACAGTGGTATGAACCTCTATAACAACGGATTTGCCGGCGGTCTGGTGGCTATCATTTTAGTGCCGGTCATCCAGTCCTTTATTTCCCGCCGCGCCCGAGCCAATAGCGACATCAGCCTTTAAGCCTATGAAAAAACACCTGAAATCCGCGATTTCAGGTGTTTTTTTATGTACAATCAGGATTCCTTCTGCTCCTTCGGCAGCAGCAGATTCAGTACCACAGCCAGGATGGTGGCAATGACCACGGGGCTCTTGCCGAAGATCACAGCAACGCTCTCGGGGAACTGGCTCAATGCCGCCGAGGACTGGGAAATACCCACACCCAGCGCGGCGCTGAGGCCGACGATGGTGGTATTGCGGGCGTCCAGCTTTGCAGAAGCAATGAGTTTCATACCGGTCATGGCAATGGTGGAGAACACGGTAATGGTAGCGCCGCCCAGAACGCACTGGGGAATGGTCGTCAGCAGCGCCGAGAACTTGGGAGATACGCCAGCCAGCAGCAGAAACGCTGCCGCCAGGGTAAATACCGTCCGGTTGACCACCTTATTGGTGGTGACGATGCCCACGTTCTGGGAATAGGTAGCCGTGGGCAGACCGCCCAGGAAGGCCGAAATCACATTGACAACGCCATAGGCCGTAATACCGCCCCGCAGCTCTTGGTTGGTTGGCTGACGGTCCAGACCGCCCACCGTGGTTGCGGTAAAGTCACCGATGGCCTGAATGGCATTGATGGCAAACAGCAGGCTGATGGCAATGCAGGCCGACGGCTCAAAGGTGATGCCAAAGGGCAGCACTTCCGGCAGGGCAAACCAGGCAGCCTGTCCCACCTTGTCAAAACTCACCATACCGAAAAACGCCGACAGGATGTAACCGATAATCATGCCCAGCAGAATGGAGGCCAGCTTGCAAATGCCTTTGCCCTTCTGGTTCAGCACCATGACCGCAACCAATGTCACCACAGCCACCAGCCAGTTCTGCCAGGAACCGTAGATCATGGACTCCGGCAGACCCGCTGCCGCGATGGCTTCCGCCGTATTGCCGGTGCCGCCGGCCATATAGTTGATGGCCGTGGGGTAGAGGGACAGACCGATGGTAAAGACCACCGTACCGGTGATGACCGGCGGGAACAGGACGCGGATTTTGTCCACCATCAGACCCACGATCAGGGCCACAATACCGCCCACCACCATGGCGCCGGCAATGGCCGCCACACCGCCGCCGCCGGCAGCAATGGCCTGCATACTGGGGACATAGGCGAAGCTAACGCCCAGAATCACCGGCAGACCGGCGCCCAGCCGCAACGCCTTGGGGCCCAGGGGAAACAGCTGCAGCAGCGTTGACAGAGCTGAAACCACCAGGGAGGACTGAATCAGCAGCACCTCCTGATACTGGGGCAGGCCCGCCACATTGGCAATCATAATGGCCGGGGTGACACAGCCGACGATCATAGCTACCAAATGCTGCAACGCCAGGGAGAGGGCGGAACCCATGGGGGGACGGCCCGTGAACTGGAATAGAGTGTCTCTGTTGCGCTTCACCATGTCAGCGCTCCTTTCCTGTGGGGCGTTTTTGTTGGTTTGCACCACTTCTATTCCTATTCTATCACAAATTTTGTAAAAGGCAAACAAAAAATTTGTTAGCCTTTCAAATATTTTAATTGCTCCAGCAAATCGGGAATGGCACGCTCAAATTCCACCCCGTACCAATTGGAATCCGGCGTATGGGTGGTGACGTCGATGGTGCGGCGGGTATAGTCGGCGGCCAGGGTTAAAGCCTGTCCCAAATCCAGCTCGTTCATCAAGCCGCCGACGCAAGTGGAAGCAAAGATATCACCGGTGCCGTGGTAGGAAACCGGCAGCAGTTCATTATAGTAGGTAAAGGTCTCGCCGGTCTTCTGATCATAGGCCATAACGCCCACACGGCCCTCATCAGGCCGCACACCGGTGACGGCCACATGGCGGGGGCCCAAGGCCGCAAGCCCTTGCAGCAGCTCTTTGAGATAGCTTTCGTCGTAATCGGTGCGGTAGGGGAGACCCGTCAGCAGCGATGCCTCTGTCAGATTGGGCACAATGATATCGGCCTTGGCACAGACTTTGGCCATTTCCCTGGGAAACGCCTCGTCAAAAGCGGCGTATAGCTTGCCGTTATCGGCCATGACCGGGTCCACAAAAATAAAATTGTCCTCGGTTTTGAACTGGTCAAAGAAGCGGCACACGTCGTCAATCTGCTCGGCAGAAGCCAGATAGCCCGTGTAGATGGCATCAAAGCGGATGTTTTCCTGCTTCCAGTGGTGGGCAATGGGGCCAATCTGGTCCGTCAGGTCCTTGCAGGTGAAATTCTGGAACATGGTATGGGTGGACAGCACCGCCGTAGGCAGAATGGCACACTCCACGCCCATGGCGGAAATGACGGGCAGGGCCACGGTCAGGGAGCATTTGCCCAGGCAGGAGATGTCCTGGATGGTGATAATACGTTTCATGGGTCCTTCCTCCTTTGGTTCTTGGGTCCCATTGTACTGCCCCAACTGACTGTATGGAATAGTCAATTTTATATTATTTTATGGTATCAGATTTCGTGTCTACCCCGGCAACCTGTCCCATAGGATAAAGGGGAGGTGGTTGGCATGACCAAAAAATTCTGGCAATACCGGGTCCGTCAGCGGATTTTGATCACCGTCTGTCTGCTGGCGGCCCTGAGTCTCTTTCTGCTGCTGGGCGGCGGCAAAGCGATTCCCGTGGGCTCCTGGGGGCTCAGCTTTCAGCAGGAGGGGGAAGCGCCTATCGGCACCGTCAGCAGCGACGCCCTCTCCGGCTATGACGCCGTCTATGTGGGCGACACGTCTGAGCCTGTGCTCTATCTGACCTTTGATGCCGGGTATGAGAACGGATACACTACGCAGATTCTCGACGTTCTGGCGGCCCATCATGCCCCGGCGGCCTTTTTCCTGGTGGGCAACTATCTGGAGACGGCGCCGGAGCTGGTACAGCGGATGGTAGACGAGGGCCACATTGTGGGCAATCACACCTACCATCACAAAAACATGTCGGAGATTTCCGACCCGGATGCCTTTGCCGTCGAGCTGAAAGCCGTGGAGGACAGCTACCGGGAAATCACCGGTCAGGAGTTACCCCGGTATTATCGGCCGCCCCAGGGCGAGTACAGCCCGGAGAATCTGCAAATGGCCAAGGAGATGGGCTACCGGACCGTATTCTGGAGTCTGGCCTATGTGGACTGGAACACCGACGACCAGCCCACCAAAGAGGAGGCCTTTTCCAAACTGATTCCCCGCATTCACAATGGAGCTGTGGTGCTGCTCCACTCCACCTCAGCCACCAACGCGGCCATTCTGGACGAGTTGCTGACCAAGTGGGAGGACATGGGGTACCGGTTTGAAAGCCTGGATCATCTCTTTGGGACGCCATGACAAACGCGCCCGGATTTCCGTGGAAATCCGGGTGCGTATTGTTGTAATTTTATTGGGCGGTTTCTTCCGTGGCGGTGATGGCAATGTGCAGCTCGTCCAGCTGCTTCTGCTCCACGGTGGAGGGAGCGCCCATCATAATATCCTGGGCGTTCTTGTTCATGGGGAAGGGGATAATCTCCCGGATGGACTCCTCGCCGGCCAGCAGCATAACCATACGGTCCACGCCGGGGGCAATGCCCGCATGGGGGGGCGCACCGTAGCAGAAGGCGTTATACATGGCGGGGAACTTGCTCTTCACGTCCTCTTCGCCAAGGCGGACCATTTCAAAGGCCTTGATCATAATCTCCGGGTCGTGGTTCCGCACAGCGCCGGAGGACAGCTCCACGCCGTTGCAGACCAGGTCGTACTGGAAGGCGGTAATGGACAGGGGATCGATTTCGCCCCGCTCGGCCTTTTCCAGAATCTCCAGACCGCCGTTGGGCATGGAGAAGGGGTTGTGGCAGAACTCCAGCTCGCCGGACTCCTCACCGATTTCGTACATGGGAAAGTCCACAATCCAGCAGAACTCATAGCGTTCCTTGTCCATATGACCCTCGCAGGCATAGCCCAGCTTGGTCCGCAGGACACCAGCCGTCTTCTGAGCGGCTGACTTCTTACCGGCAGTGAAGCCCACAAAGTCGCCAGGCTTCAGGCCCAGGGCGGCGGTCAGCTCGTCCTTGCGGCCCGTCAGGAATTTGGCAATGCCGCCGGCCAGCTCGCCGTTCTCGTCCACCTTGACCCAATAGGCTTTATTGCCTGCCTGGACCTCTACCTCGGCCAACAGCTTGTCGATGGCTTTCCGGGCCAGCTTGCAGTCAGAAACCACAACGGCCTTGACGGTGTTGCCCGCAAAGGGCTCAAAGCCGCAGTCGGCAAAGACGGTGGCATCCTGCACCGTCAGGTCAATGCGCAGGTCGGGCTTATCGGAGCCATAGGTCTCCATGGCCTCATTAAAGCCGATACGGCGGAAGGGTGCGGAAGAAGCCACATTATATTTGCCGTACTTGGCAAAGATGGGAGGCAGCACATCCTCCAGAATGGCAAATACATCGTCCTGAGTGGCAAAGGCCATTTCCATATCCAGCTGGTAGAACTCGCCGGGGCTGCGGTCGCCGCGGGCGTCCTCGTCACGGAAACAGGGGGCAATCTGGAAATAGCGGTCAAAGCCGGAAGTCATCAACAGCTGCTTGAACTGCTGGGGTGCCTGGGGCAGGGCGTAGAACTTGCCGGGATGCTTCCGGGCGGGCACCAGATAGTCGCGGGCGCCCTCGGGAGAGGAGGCCGTCAGAATGGGAGTGGTGATCTCCAGGAAGTCATGGGCGGTCATGGCGGCGCGCAGCGCGGACACCACATTGCAGCGGAGAATGATGTTGTTCTTCACCGCGGGATTCCGCAGGTCCAGATAGCGGTACTTGAGCCGGAGGGTCTCATCGGCATCGCGGCTGCGGTTGATCTCAAAGGGCAGCTCATTGTAGCGGCAGCGGCCCAGGACGGAAATGCTGGTGGGTACCACTTCGATCTCACCGGTGGGCAGCTTGGGGTTCTTGCTGGCCCGCTCCCGGACGGTGCCGGTAACGGAAATGGTGGACTCCTTGTTGAGGGGCTTGATAATCTGCATCATCTCCTCAGTCTCCACCACCACCTGGGTCGTGCCGTAGAAGTCCCGCACCACCACAAAGGCCAGATTGGCGCCCACTTCGCGGACGTTTTCCATCCAGCCTACAATGGTGACTGTCTTACCGGCATCGGAGAGCCGCAGATCATTGCAGGTATGGGTTCTCGATTGAAACATAGTGAAAAATCCTTCCTTTTTCTCTGGAATTATCAAGATAGAGACGGTCGAAACGCCGGGACGGCCTAAACCGTCTGGGCTCCGGTCTTATTCCACGATGACGGGGCCTTCGTTGAGGGCGGCAATGCCGGCGGCAATCTTCTCCGCGGCCTCCTCAGGGCTGACGGTCTCCTGCACGCCGGTGCGCAAATCCTTGACGGAGCACTTGCCCTGGGCGATTTCATCTTCACCCAAAAACAGAACGTAGGGGATGCCCAGCTTGTCAGCATAGCTCATTTTTGCCTTGAACTTTTTGGCCTCGGTATAGAGCTGGGTCCGGATGCCACCGGCCCGCAGGGCCGTAGCCAGACGGATGGCAGGTCCCAGATCGTCGGTCATGGGCAGAATCAGAGCGTCGGCGGGAGCCGTGGGCAGGGCGGGATTCAGCATGCCCTGCTCGCCCAGGACGTAAAACAGGCGGGTCAAGCCGATGGAGATGCCCACACCGGGCAGAGGCTTATCAATATAGTATCCGGCCAGATTGTCATAGCGGCCGCCGGAGCAGACCGATCCGATTTCCGGATGGTCCAGCAGCATGGTCTCATAAACCGTACCGGTGTAGTAGTCGAGACCGCGGGCAATGGTCAGGTCCACGGCGAAATTCTCCGTGGGAACGCCGAAGTTGGAGAGGTTCTCCACCACGGCGGCCAGCTCGTCCAGACCCGTGTCAAAAATCTCGTTCCGGCCGCGATACTGGCTCAGAGCGGCCAGCACATCGCCGTCGATAGCCATAAACTTCAAAATCTCGTCGGCCTGTTCTGCCGTCAGACCCACATCCTCTGTCAACAGGGTGCGGACCTTGTCGGGACCGATTTTGTCCAGCTTGTCCACGGTGCGCATAATGTCGCCGGACTGCTCAGAGAGGCCCTGCATGGCATAGAAGCCATTGAGAATCTTGCGGTTGTTGACGCGAATCTGGAACCGCTTCAGACCCAGACGGGAGAAGGTTTCATAGATGATGGCCGGGATTTCCGCCTCGTTGAGAATGGACAGCTGTCCATCACCAATAATGTCAATATCGGCCTGATAGAACTCCCGGAAGCGGCCCCGCTGGGCCCGCTCGCCCCGGTAGACCTTACCAATCTGATAGCGGCGGAAGGGGAACGTCAGTTCGCCGTAATGGAGGGCCACATATTTTGCCAGGGGCACCGTCAGGTCAAACCGCAGCGCTAAATCACTGTCGCCCTTCTGAAAACGGTAGATCTGTTTTTCAGTCTCGCCGCCGCCCTTGGCCAGCAGCACCTCCGCCGACTCGATGGCCGGGGTATCCAGGGGAGTGAAGCCGTAGCGGCTGTAGGTCTGCCGCAGAATTTCCATGATGCGCTCCATCTGCTGCTGCGGCGCGGGCAGCAGCTCCATGAAGCCCGACAGGGTGCGGGGTTTCATCTGTGCCATAGTATCTTGGGTTCCTTTCTCATCTAATACTATTATCTCATCGTTAAAATAGGCGCTGCCTTGCGGCGCTGCCCGTTTGCAGTCAAACACCAGCATAGGCTGAACTGCCCTCGCTCCGCCAAAACGGGCAAGGGCAGGGGATATGGACTCAAATGGTCTTTTTGGGGCGGATCATCTCGCGCCAATCCAGGTCGCCGCGTTGGAGACCGAGAATCAGCATTTCCGCCGTAGCCAGATTGGTGGCCACCGGGACGTTGTGCATCTCACACAGGCGCAACGTCTGCATGACCCGCTGATCCTCCCAGGGGTCATTGTCGTTGGGGTCGGAAAAAATAATGACCATGTCGATTTCATTGTAGGCAATCCGGGCGTCCACCTGCTGATGGCCGCCCTGGGACCGGGCCAGGAACAGCGACACGGGCAGGCCCGTGGCATCTGCCACCAGACGGCCTGTAGTCGCCGTGGCGGACAGGTTATGCTTGGCAAAGATGCTCTTGTAGGCGGTACAGAACTGCACCATCAGTTCCTTCTTCTTGTCATGGGCCATAACCGTAATGTTCATAGTATCACTCCGTATCGTGTCCAGTGTATGGAAGATTGGGCAGCGCCGTTACAGACGCAGGAGAGTAGCGCGCCGCCCGCAGAGGCGGCGGGCAATATGGAGACAGGCCACGGACGCGCCGCGGCTGGTATACAGAATCAACGGCTCCGACGCGGCAGCCGCCAGCGTCACCGAGATATCGTCCGGCACAATGCCCAGCAGGGGCAATCCCACACCGTCCATCACATCGTCCACCGTGGCCCGCAGCTTGCGGTACATCCGCCGGGACACCCGGTTCACCACCAGACGCATGGGCCGGTCCGGCCGGTCTTGCAGTTCAATCAAATCGGCGGCCCGGGCCGCATCCCGCATGGACGCCGGATCGGCAACGGCCACCACCACTAATTCATCGGCGTACCGCGTAGCCAGCTGAAAGCCCACGCCCACACCGGCAGGGGCGTCAATCAGGCACCAGTCATACTGGGTCCGGACCTCCTCCAGAAGCCGTCCAAATGCCTCCTGGTCCACATCCTCCGGCAGCTTCGTTACCGGCGCCGTCAGCAAATCCAGGCCCGGTATGCGGGGATGGGTCACGGCATCCTCCAGGGTATACAGACCGTCCATCACATCGGTAAATGCCACAGTGGCCTCGTCGGCCAGACCCAGGGAGAGGTCCAGGTTCCGCAGGCCCATATCACAATCGATGCACAGCACCTTCTGGCCCTCTGCGGCCAGACAGGCCGCCACACCCGCCGTGAGGCTGGTCTTACCCGTGCCGCCTTTGCCGGAGATGACGGCAATCACCTGTCCCACGACGGTTCCTCCCCCCTTTGCCTGCTTCTACAGGCTTCAATCTTTCATATTATACCCGCAAATCCCTGGAAGTTCAACAGGGACCGGGGATTTTTCCTGCATTTTTTGCAGGAACCGCCGTCATCTGCGGGCGGAAATGACAATGCGTTCTCCCAAAATGAAAAACTGCCGGACCGCAAACGCGATCCGGCAGGAAAGGACTGGAATCAGTCAACCTCCAGCACGTCGACAGGACAAGCATCGGCGCACAGGCCGCAGCTGACGCAATCATCAGCGTTGGCGATCTCGACGTTGTCCTCAACCTTCAGGACCTCCTGGGGGCAAGCCTCAGCGCAAGCGCCGCAAGCAACGCAATCGCCCAGGTTCTTGATGGAAACACCCATTGTCGTGAACCTCCTTTTATAAGATGTACCTACCATACCACGCCGCGGCCATCTTTGCAACCGGCTGACTAAAAGTTTCACAAAAAATTTTTTTAAAAAGCTCTTTACAAAAATGAGAATGTATGCTATTATCATCATGCAAGCGATAATCATTACTGAAATGGAGAGGCAAATGGAAAAAATTCGCAAACGGTCCAAGAAGCGCGACGCGATTCTGGCCTGTATCTGCGGTACCGATTGTCATCCCAGTGCCGAGTGGGTGTATACCCAGCTCAAGTCACAGATCCCCGATCTCAGTCTCGGCACAGTCTACCGGAACATCAGCATGTTCCGGGAGGAAGGGACCATCGTATCGGTGGGCGTAGTCAACGGGCTGGAGCGGTTCGACGGCGAGACCCGGCCGCACGTGCACTTCATCTGTGAGGATTGCGGTGCGGTTTTGGATATTAGCGCCATTGAGGTACCCACGGAACTGGCAGCCCTGGCCGAACAGGCCACCGGCGGTATGGTTTCCGATTGCCGTCTGACATTCCGCGGCCGCTGCAAGCATTGCATGGCCGAGGAAATCGCCTGACACAATTCTTTTACAAGCAAGTTTTCAATTCCCATACTACATTATTTATTTTGGAGGAAATCACTATGAAGAAGTTCGTATGTCCTGTCTGCGGTTATGTTCATGTTGGCGACAGCGCCCCCGAGAAGTGCCCCCAGTGCGGCGTTCCCGGCTCCAAGTTCACCGTGCAGTCTGAGACCAAGACCTGGGCTGCTGAGCACGTTGTGGGCGTGGGCAAGGTCTTCGGCGCCGATGTGCCCGCTGAGGTCCAGAAGGAGATCCTCGAGGGTCTGAACGCCAACTTCCAGGGCGAGTGCACCGAGGTCGGCATGTACCTGGCCATGAGCCGCGTTGCACACCGCGAGGGCTACCCCGAGATCGGCCTGTACTGGGAGAAGGCTGCTCTGGAAGAGGCTGAGCATGCTGCCAAGTTCGCTGAGCTGCTGGGCGACGTTGTCACCGACAGCACCAAGAAGAACCTGGAGATGCGCGTTGAGGCTGAGAACGGCGCTACCCTGGGCAAGTTCGAGCTGGCTAAGCTGGCCAAGCAGTACAACCTGGATGCCATCCACGACACCGTTCACGAGATGGCTCGCGACGAGGCCCGTCACGGCAAGGCTTTCGAGGGCCTGCTGAACCGTTACTTCGGTTAATCTGAAATAACAACATTTTAACCCCCTTGACAATAGGAAAATCCCTATTGTCAAGGGGGTTTCTGTGCTCTGAATACGAAATGAATTTTAAAAATACAGTGCTGTTCATCCCGCCGCATAATTTTTTTATTTTGCGGCGGTTCCACATTCTCTGTATGCTGCGTTCAGTCAAATTCCAATAATTTTGATGGCGGTACTTGCAGCGCCTCCGCAATGGATAGAAGTGTAGCTAGAGACATGCCCACAGAGAGGTTGGGCGCTTCAATCTGGCTCAGAAACCCCAGGGATATCCCCGCCTTTTCCGCAAGCTGCTCCTGGGTCATT
>DVJJ01000128.1 GCA_018716875.1 Candidatus Avoscillospira avistercoris | reverse complement strand
TGGACTCCGCGATTTTTTGAAAAAAATCGAGTAAAACTTTTATACTTTAGACATCATTGCGGGTCAGATCGTCCAGGGATTCCCGACGAATGACCAACCGGTGCTGACCATCCGACAGGGCGACCATAGCCGGACGGGGGACCCGGTTATAATTGGACGCCATGGAGTAATTATATGCGCCCGTGGTGAACACCGCCAGCAGGTCCCCGCGGTGGGGCGTGGGAATGGTCACATCCTCCTGAATCAGATCGCCGCTTTCACAGCAGCGGCCTGCGACGGTACAGCAGAAATCGGCGGGGTCCTGCATCCGGTTGGCCAACGCCACCGTATAGGCCGCCTGATACAGGGCATACCGGGGGTTGTCCGTCATGCCGCCGTCCACTGAGACGTAATTTTTGAAACCGGGAATGACCTTGGTGCCGCCCACCGTATAAAGCGTCGTACAGGCGTCGGCCACCAGACTGCGGCCCGGCTCCATCAGAATGGCCGGGGCGGGAATGTTCAGCTTTTTGCAGGTATCGGCCACCAGCTTGCCGATTTTCTCAATGTTGGCTTTGTAATCAATGACCGGGTCGGTGACGGTGTAGGGCACGCCCATACCGCCGCCCAGGTTCAGCACAGGGGCGCAGAAGCCGTGCCGGTCCCGCATTTCCGCCACAAATTGCAGCATCAGAATGGCCGCGTCACAGAACGGCGTGTGGTCGAAAATCTGCGAGCCGATGTGGCAGTGATAGCCCATCAGCTCTACGTTTTGTTTGCTCAGAGCCCGGACAACCAGTTCCTCCGCCTGTCCCGTCTCAATGGCCGCGCCGAACTTGGAGTCGATGCGGCCTGTGTTGATCTTTTCATGGGTGTGGGGGTCGATGCCTGGCGTCAGCCGCAGTAATAGCTTCTGCCGGATACCGCGGCGGCCTGCTTTGGCGTCGATGGCGTCCAGCTCGTCCAGATTGTCGCAGACAAAATACCCAACGCCGCGTTCCATGGCAAAGGCAATGTCCTCGTCGGTCTTGTTGTTGCCGTGGAAGTAGGCCCGTTCCAGGGGAAAGCCCGCCTGATGGGCCGTGTGGATTTCACCGATGGACACCACATCGATGCCCATGCCCTCCATGGCGGCCAGACGGTAAATCTCTTTGAAGCTCAGCGCCTTGGAGGCGTACAGGGGCAGGGACCCGGCGGGAAAATGCTCCCGCAGGGCCTCCACATAGGTGCGGCACCGGTCCCGGACCCGGTCCTCATCCAGCACCATCAGGGGGGTGCCGTATTCCCGGACCAGCTCGGTGGTATCGTGACCGGCAATCGTGAGATGGCCCCGGTCATTGATGGTCAGATTGTCGTAAAGCACAGTTATGCCTCCCCGACAAAGGCACCGTAAATGGCCTGCAACGCGGCGGTGTAGTCATCTTCGTCTACGCCGACAATGATATTGTTTTCACCGGAGCCCTGGTCGATCATCCGGATGTTGATATTCCGGTTGGCGATGGCCGTAAAGGCCCGGCCCGCCGTGCCCTTGTTGCTGACCATACCCCGGCCCACAATGGCAATCAGGGCCATGTTGTCGTCGATGGTGACGGAATCGGCGTTGGCGTCCCGGAAAATGCGGCCGATAAGGGCTTCCTTGCAGTCGGTGATGGAACTGGTGGATACCACCACACTCATGGTGTCAATGCCCGTGGGCGTGTGCTCAAAGGACACGCCGAAGTCCTCCAAAACCCCCAGAACCTTGCGGCCAAAGCCAACTTCTGTGTTCATGCGGTCCTTTTCAATGGTGATGGAGGAGAACCCCTTGCGGCCCGCTACACCGGTGATGACCGTGGGCACGGGACGGTCGGATTTAGGCACAATCATGGTGCCGGGGTCGGCGGGGGAATTGGTATTGCGGATATTGATGGGAATGCAGGCTTCCCGGACGGGGAAAATGGCTTCCTCGTGCATGACCGTGGCGCCCATGTAGGCCAGCTCCCGCAGCTCCCGGTAGGTGATTTCCTCAATGACCTTGGGATTCTCCACCAGACGGGGGTCCGCCATCAGCATGCCGGAGACGTCGGTCCAGTTCTCATAGATGGAGGCATGGACGGCACGGGCCACAATGGCGCCGGTGACGTCGGAGCCGCCGCGGGAGAAGGTCTTGATGGTGCCGTTGGGCATGGAGCCGTAGAAACCGGGGATAACCGCGTATTCCACATCCTCCAGCAGGGCGGACAGCGCTTTGTACGTCTGCTTGTCGTCAAAGGTGCCGTTGCTGTGGAAGAAAATGCCGGACTCCGCATCCACAAAGGTAAAGCCCAGGAATTTGGCCAGAATCATGGAGTTCAGATACTCGCCCCGGCTGGCCACATAGTCCTGGCCCGCGTGGTGCTCGATGGCCATGCGGATTTTGCGGAATTCCTTGTCCAGGGAAAAATCCAGGCCCAGGTCGGCAATGATGCCGTTGTAGCGGGCTTCGATTTTGGCAAAGGCCTCGTCAATGTTCTCTTTCTTAGAGGCCAGGTCAAAGCAATCGTAGAGCATATCGGTGACCTTGATGTCATCGGAAAAGCGCTTGCCGGGGGCGGAAGCCACCACATAGCGGCGCTCCGGCTCGGCCTTGATGATGGCCGCCACCTTGCGGAACTGGGCGGCGTCGGCCAGGGAGCTGCCGCCGAATTTGACTACTTTCGTCTGCATGGGAAGATTCTCCTTGTGTAGCGTTTTTTTACAAAAGGGGGACAACGCGAAATTTACAGCATATGGGCCAGCAGCTCGTCACGGCCCAGGGGGCTCAGGTCTGCCGGAGCAATGTCAAAGATGGTATAGCAGCCGGTGCAGCCCCGATCCTTCATCCGGTTCAGTGCACGGGCGCAGGCCACCAGGACGCTGGCGGTGAACTGGGGGTTGGAATCCAGCGTCAGCTTGTATTCGATGGTCTGATGGCACTCCTTCTCCCAGCCGGTGACGCCGCTGCGGATGACGCTGCCGCCATGGGGCAGGCCGGAATGGTTCTGCTTCATCTCCTCGGCAGTGATGAATTCCACGGTGGTGTCGTAGTCGGCGAAGTAGTTGGGCATGGTCTTGATGGCCGTTTCAATGGCGGCCTTGTCGGCGCCCTCCTCGGCCACCACATAGCAGTAACGGGTATGCTTTTCCCGGGTGGTCAGTTCGGGATTTTCGCCCTTGCGGACCCGCTCCAGGGCCTCCGGTACGGGAATGGTGTACTGACGGGCGTCGGCCACGCCGGGAATCCGGCGGACGGCGTCGGAATGGCCCTGGCTTACGCCCTTGCCCCAGAAGGTATAGTCCTTGCCCTCGGGCAGAATGGCCGAGGCATAGAGACGGTTGACAGAGAACAGGCCCGGGTCCCAGCCCAGGGAGATCATAGCCATATGGCCGCTGGCCTTGGCGGCAGCGTCCACGGCGGCGAAGTGGGCCGGGATGTTGGCATGGGTGTCAAAGCTGTCGATGACATGAAACTCCTTGGCCAGGGCCGGGGTCATGGTGGGCAGGTCCGTGGCGGAGCCGCCGCAGAGAATCAGAACGTCCACCTTGTCCTTCCAGCTGAGGACGTCGTCCAGAGATGCCACGGGGACGCCGGGGGTGCGGATGGTCAGGGAAGCCGGGTCGCGGCGGGTAAATACCACAGCCAGATCCATGTCTGCGTTCTGGGCGATGGAGCATTCCACGCCCCGGGCCAGATTGCCATAGCCAACAATGCCGATTCTAGTCATATGTAAGATCCTTCCTTTACTGGGTTACGATGTCGTTCATATTGTAGAGGCCCGGCTGCTTTCCGATGAGGAACGCAGCGGCGGACAGGGCGCCCTCGGCAAAGAGGGAGCGGTCCTGGGCCTCGTGTTTCAGCGTGATAATCTGGGTCCCCGTGTTGACGATGACCTCATGGATGCCCACGGTGCTGCCCATCCGCAGGGAATGGATGCCGATTTCCTTTTTCGGCCGCTTGCCGTTTTCATGGCGGCCCACCAGCACGTCATAGTCGGGATGGGCGTCCTTGACTGCTTCGGCCAGCATCAGCGCCGTGCCGCTGGGAACGTCCAGCTTTTGATTGTGATGGGCTTCCACAATCTCCACATCGGCGTCGGGGAACATTTTTGCCGTGGTACGGGCCAGCTCCATCAGCAGCGCCACGCCCAGGGACATATTGCCGGAGCGGAAAATTGGGGCGGCCTTGGCGGCCTCGTCAATCATGGCCAGCTCCTCGGGGGTCTGGCCCGTGGTGGCGATGACGGCGGGAATCTTCGTCTTCTGGATGTAGGCGCACAGCTCCGCCGTGGCGGCGTGATTGGAAAAATCAATGATGCAGTCGGCTTCGCCGGTGAAGTCGTTGAGACTCTTTAGGATGCCGTCACCGCTGCCGTAGGAATCCACGGCTCCGGCCAGCTCGGCCCCCTGAATGCCCTGGTCAATCATGGACAGAACCGCCCGGCCCATGCGGCCGCAGGCGCCGTTGACAAGAAGTTTCATAAGACGGCCTCCTTATACCTGGATGCCCACATCCCGCATGGCCTGGAGCAGAACGGCCTTGTGGCCCTCCTCCATGGGGGTCAGGGGCAGACGCAGATAGTCCTTGCAGAAGCCCATGGCGGCCATGGCGGCCTTGACGGGAATGGGGTTGACCTCGGAGAACAGAGCGCGGATCAGGGGCAGATACTTGGCCTGCAAGGCCATGGCGCCGGCCACGTCGCCGGCAAAGAATTTGTCGCAGATCTCCACGGTCTGATGGGGGGCCACATTGGACAGCACCGAAATGACGCCGATGCCGCCGCAGGCCATAATGGGCACAATTTCATCGTCGTTGCCGGAGTAGATGGCCAGCTGATCGCCCACCAGGGCCGCCGTCTCCACGATTTTGGAGATGTTGCCGTTGGCTTCCTTGATACCGGCAATTCTGGGATGCTTGGCCAGCTCCACATAGGTGGCAGGCTCAATGTTGACGCCGGTGCGGGAGGGGACATTGTAGAGAATGATGGGCTTGGTGGAGGCGTCACCGATGGCGCTGTACATGGCAACAAGACCCTTCTGGGTAGCCTTGTTGTAGTAGGGGGTGACGCACAGCATGCCGTCACAGCCGATGGAGCAGGCAAACTTCGTCAGCTCGATGGCATAGGAGGTGTCGTTGGAGCCGGTACCAGCGATGATAGGCACCCGGCCCGCCGCCGTCTCCACGGCGCACTGGAGGGCGTCCCGGTGCTCCTGATCGGACAGGGTGGAGCCTTCGCCGGTGGT
>DVJJ01000127.1 GCA_018716875.1 Candidatus Avoscillospira avistercoris | reverse complement strand
GTTAGGCGCTCTAAAGCAGCACATTTTTGGTTACCTTTGGCCCTTTCCCTGCATATGCGGGGTGTCCTGGCGGCGGAATGTAGTCTTTGTCTATAGCGGCACAATTTTTGCAGATCACAATATGAGTGGATGAAAAAAGTGCCCACCACCGGTGGACACTGGCAAATACCGCGACCCACACCGTGACCCACACGCAGAAAGGGCCCGAAAGGATGAAACAGCACCGGAGAGGATATTTGCCTCGCCGGTGCTGTCTGTTTGATCAGTCTTCATCGGACCTGCGCCATTAAGGAACCCATTTTCTCCGCCGCTAAAATGGTACCGCTGATTTCTTTGTCTATTGCGGCGCAAGATCTCACAGTGTATCCTGTTGTATCCGGCCGGAGAATATGGTAAGATGCGGGTACCATATTGGAAGCGGAGGTATGCCGGATGGTCTACTGCATGGCGGATTTGCACGGAGAGCGGGAGTTCTTTTTGCAGATGTTGGAACAAATTCATTTTTCCGAATCGGATCATTTATACATTCTGGGGGATGTGATTGACCGGGGACCCGACGGTGTAGAGCTGCTCCTGCAAATTATGGCCTCTCCCAACATGACGATGCTTCTGGGGAATCATGAGCAGATGTGTTTGAGCACTTTGGGGCCCCGCAATAAATTGGGTGCCCGGGAACTGTGGCGGCAGAATGGGGGAGCACCAACCTATCGGGAACTGCTCTACCATCGCACACCGCCGGAGCGGAACCGCATTCTGCAATATCTCTCCGGCTTGCCGGATCATCTGGAATGTACGGTGGGTGGGCAGAAATTCTACCTGGTGCATGGATGCCCCGGCAACGACCACGATACCCGCATCTGGGGACGGGTGGAGCCGGACAGCGTCAGCCCCTACCCGGATACCGTCTGCATTGTCGGCCATACGCCCACAGTGATCCTCACCAAACAGAGGAACGGGGATTTCTCCATTTGGCACGGAAGAGGGATTGTTGACATTGACTGCGGCTGCGGCCATATGAGAGTCGACCGCCGCCGTCTGGCCTGCCTTCGCCTGGACGACATGGCTGAATTCTATGTGGGAGGAATCGGTGATTGATAAGAGAGGATAGGGCCTTCCGCACGGTGTGGGAGGCCCTTTGCCACATACATACGTTTACCATCCGCCCATGGTCATACTGCCGGTACGCTGCTCCTCTTCGCGGTCATCCGGTTTATGTCCCAGGGCAATTTTCTTTTCCCGCAGCTTCTGGAGCCGTTTCCGCTCAATCTGCATAAGCTGACCGATTACGCCAGCGCCTTTGCAGAGATTTCTCTCGCCGTTGACACCACCGCCCCGACCCTAACCACTGGCGGCGCGACCCGCACCAGCGAAACCAACGCCACGGTAACGTTTACCAGCGACGAGGCGGGCACCTATTACTATGAAGTCGTGGAAAGCGGCGCGGGTGAGCCGACCATCGACACCACCGGTACCGGTACTCCCTGCGATACCACCCAGCAGACCATTTTCCTTAACAGCCTTACGGGTGCAGGCGCAAAGGAACTTTACATCGTGGCAAAGGACGCGGAGGGGAATGTCAGCCAACCGGTGAAAATCACCATACCCGAATATGTTGCGCCGGTCTATGATATTTCTGCCGCTCCCCAGCGTTTGGACTTTGGAACCGTGACCGAGGGCTATACGGAAGCCCCAGCGATAAAGACCGTGACCATCACCAACGCGGGCAACCAGCCGGTGACCCTGACCCAGCCTACGGCGGCGAACTATACCCTTGGCACACTGTCAAAAACCACTCTGGCCCCGGCGGATACGGCCACTGTTACCGTCCGGCCCAACACGGGCCTGACTGCTGGGACCTACAACGAAACCCTCACGGTTTACGGCCAGTCCGACGGCTATGCCGTCCGGGCGGATGTGGAACTCCGCTTTACCGTAACGCGGCAGAGCGGCGGCGGTTCCGGTGGTAGCTCCGGCAGCGGCAACTATGGCATTACCGTGTCCCGGCCTGCCCACGGTACGGTAACGCTCAGCCACAGCACGGCGGTTTCCGGCGCCACCGTCACCATCACGGTCACCCCCGACGAGGGCTACCAGCTGGATACGCTCACCGTCACCGACAGCAAGGGCAATGAACTCAAGCTTACCGAAAAGGGCAGCGGCCAGTATACCTTTGTCATGCCTGCCGGTGCAGTTACCGTAAGAGCTGTCTTTACAAAAATCGAAGCCATGCCGGAACCCCTGCCCTTTACGGATGTGGCGGAAACTGCCTGGTACGCCGACGCGGTCCGGTATGTCTATGAACATGATTTGATGAACGGTACGGATACGGACCGGTTCAGCCCCGGCAGCACCACCAGCCGCTCCATGATTGCCACCATTTTGTGGCGCATGGCGGGCAGTCCCGTGGTCAACTACGCCATGGACTTCTCCGACGTTACTCAGGGCCAGTGGTATTCCGAAGCCATTCGCTGGGCTGCCAGCGAGGGCATCGTGGGCGGTTACGGCAACGGCGCATTTGGTACCAATGACCCCATTACACGGGAGCAGTTCGCTGTCATGCTGTACCGGTTCGCCCAGAAGCAGGGCTATGACGTGAGTGTGGGCGAAAACACCAATATTCTCTCTTACGCCGACGCTTTCGATGTGGCCGAGTACGCTATCCCCGCCGTGCAGTGGGCCTGTGGCGCTGGCATCATCAATGGCTCCGGCGCAAACCTGAACCCCCAGGGTGACGCCACCCGCGCCCATGCGGCGGCCATGCTGATGCGGTTCTGTGAGGAAGTTGTGACCTGGTAAACAGAACGCAAAATCGGGCGGCTTCCTGCACGGATATCCCATGGGGAACGATTGCACCCAGATTGGGAAAACACGTCGTTTCCGGTCTGAGTTTGTGAAACACCGCTGTTGTTCCATCATTATGCCTTTAATTGGTAGATCCGGTCCAGCCCGTCGCCGTGGGCAATGACAATTTCCTCGGCCATCAGTTCGTCCAGAAACGCCAGCGCCCGGTCCGGTTCCAGCTGCAACTTGTCGGCCAGTTCGTCTGCCGAAGCGTGGATGTGTTCCGTCAAATACTCAATAATCATTTGCTTCCGGATGGGGCCCATGGCCGCCGGGCGGCCGCCCATCAGAGTGGCGGGCTGCTCCCGCTGGGCATTGTCCAGGACCAGCTGTAAAATGGTCCGGTCCGGGGAAAACCGCTCTTCAATTCTCGGCTGCTCCCACCCTTGCTGCTGCCAGACCGCATAGATGCGGGGAATGCCGCTGCCAGTCCGCTCTCCCAGGTCCACCAGATGGAACATCCGGGTGAGGGCTGCGTTTCTGGGGTCGGACACGCCGCCGCTTCTGGCCCGCTCCACGGCAATACGGAACGCGCCGGGGTTGGAAAACACAATGCGCTCCCCACGCTGGGCAATGACCACGCCTTGTTTCCCGTGATAGTCGGCGTTCAGCAGACAGTTGACCAGGGCTTCCCGCAAGGCGTCCCGTACCGCGTCCACCGACGAAGCCCCATAGAGCCGTTCCTGTACCAGTCGGTAAAAGTCGTACAGATTGCCGCTCCAGTCCCCGGAATCGGACACAATCCGGTCCGGAGGACCCTCCGGTTCGGCGGCCTGGGCACGGTATTCCAGGGCGTAGTTGGGAAATTGCCGGACGATGGCGGGTTCCGTACCGAACATCAAAAGACCCGCCGCCGTGGGATGAAGCACGCCGCTTGTGTCCCGGCCGGCCGCTCCCAGCTGATCTAAAAACTCCCGGTCCGGCAGGGTTTCCCAGCCGGTGCGCCGCCGCTGTAAGTGGGTCCGGTACCGGTGAATGCTGTCCAGGTCCAGAGCGTCCATATCCACGCGGTCCAGTATGTCCATATCCTGGGTCTGCACAGCGGCGTCCCGGAGCATACTCCAGACCTCATCCCGTGTACAGCGGTAGTCGCCTTCGCCGCTGCGGCGGTAGGAGCCGGATATGGGATCGCCGCCGATGTACACCGGCCGGTCCTGGCGCAGAGCACGGGGTACCGTAATGGCAATGATATGGTCGCCGCCCACGGTGACCGTCTGAACCTGCTGGTCGGTGAGAATGTTGGCGCTGACCTTTTTGGGGTCGTTGACGATGTCCCAGAACTCCCGAATCAACCGGGCCGGGTCCGGCAGGTCCACCGTATGCAGGGAGTGGTCCGGATGCTCCTCCACCCCCAGCAGCAGAATGCCGCCCAGCGTATTGGCAAAGGCCGAATACGTCTCCCAAATGCTGTGAGGAAGACCGCCCAGGGCCTTTTTGGCTTCAATCCGGTTATTTTCCCGGTATTGGTCCATTTTGGAAAAATCAATCATAGTCCGCCTCCTTCGCCAATGCCGCCAAGTGGGTCTGTTTGGATACTATGATTGTAGCCCAACCGGATATGTTTGGCAAGGGGCGGGGCCTATGCTTTTACTGCTGTGGGTGGTATAATCGGACCAACAGCGAGACAAGGAGGACCCTATGGAGCGGATATTGCTTTTGGAGGATGACGACGCCTTGGGGCGGGGCGTCGCCATGGCCCTGGCCGGGCCGGAGCGGGCGGTGGAACGGGCCGCGACTTTGGCCGAGGCCGGGGAGCGGTTGGCGGCCAACCGGTTTGACCTGCTGATTCTGGACGTCAATCTGCCCGACGGCAGCGGCTTGACGCTGCTGCGGCAGCTGCGAAGCGGCGGCGACGGAACGCCGGTGATTTTGCTGACGGCCAACGATTTGGAATTGGATGAGGTTACAGGTTTGGAAGCCGGAGCCGATGACTATATTACAAAGCCCTTTTCTCTGGCGGTGCTGCGGGCCAGGGTCAATGCCCAGCTGCGGCGGGGCGGTTCCGCTCCTGCCGCTGTGGTGACGTTGGGGCCTTTTATCTTTGCCTTTGACCGCATGGAGTTCCGCCGGGACGGCGTACCCATTGAGCTGTCCCGAACGGAACAGAAACTCCTGCGGGTCCTGGTGGAAAACCGGGGCCACGCCGTCAGCCGTACCGTTCTGGTGGAGCGGGTATGGAGCGACGGGGCGGAGTTTGTGGAGGAGAACGCCCTGTCCGTCACGGTAAAACGGCTGCGGGCCAAGCTGGAAGCCGACCCGGCCCGGCCTGACTACATCCGTACCGTCTACGGCATCGGCTACACCTGGGCGGTGGCCCCATGATCGGCCTGATGGTGGCCGCCGCCCTGCTGCTGGCGGCGGCGGTTGTGGCGGTGGACCGATACCGGACAGCCCGTATCATGGCCCGGCTGGACCGAATGGTGACACAGGCCATGGACGGCGATTTTACGGAATCGGACTTTGACGAAACGCGGCTGTCGGCGCTGGAAACCCGGATGGCCCGTTATCTGGCGGCCAGTGCCTTATCAGCCCGGAATCTGCGGCAGCAGAAGGAGCAGATTGCCGCCCTAATTTCCGACATCTCCCACCAGACGAAAACGCCGGTGGCAAACCTACGGCTCTATGCTCAACTGCTGGCTGAGCAGCCCCTTTCGCCCCAGGGCCGGGACTGTGCGGCGGCCATCGACGCCCAATCGGAAAAGCTGGAAACGCTGATTCAGGCGTTGGTCAAGTCCTCCCGGCTGGAGACGGGCATTCTGACGCTGCACCCCGTGGCCGGGGACCTGGCCCCCATGGTGGAACGGGCTGCGGCCCAGTACGGCCCCAGGGCAGGGGAGAAGGGGGTCACGCTGACGGTGGCGGAGACGGCGGGGGACGCCGTCTTTGACGCCAAGTGGACCGAGGAAGCCGTCTGCAATCTGCTGGACAACGCGGTGAAATACACGCCTCCCGGCGGTACGGTGACCGTATCGGTGCGCAGTTATGAGCTGTTTTCCGCCATCTGTGTGCGGGACACGGGGCCGGGTATTCCTGAGGCGGAACAGTCCAAAATTTTCGGACGCTTTTACCGGTGTCCCGGCGCGTGGCAAACTGAGGGCGTGGGAGTAGGGCTTTATCTGACGCGGCAGATTGCCCAGGGGCAGGGAGGCTATGTGAAGGTGGACAGCACCCCCGGCGTCGGCAGCGCCTTTTTCCTGTACCTGCCCCGAAACGACCGGGAACGGTAAACGCCGCAGCCCTTGCCCCAGACGGAAAAATCCGGTATACTGAGAGAAAACCACCGGGGTGCGTCTCCGGCAACAGGAGGGTGTATCATGGCACAGATTACATTGGGAAAAACGGGGATTACGGTCAATAAAAACGGCTTTGGCGCGCTGCCCATCCAGCGCATCAGCCATCAGGACGCGGCGAAACTGCTACGGCGGGCCTTTGACGGCGGCATCGGCTTTTTCGACACGGCCCGAGTCTACTCCGACAGTGAGGAAAAAATCGGGCTGGGTCTGAGCGACGTGCGCCACCAGCTGTATATTGCCACCAAGACGGCGGCGGAAACGGCAGAGGATTTTTGGAAAGACCTGCACACCAGCCTTACCAATCTGAAGACCGACTATGTGGACCTCTATCAGTTCCACAACCCGGCATTTTGCCCCCGTCCCGGCGATAAATCGGGCCTGTATGATGCCATGCTGGAGGCCAAGCAGCAGGGTAAAATCCGCCATATCGGCATCACCAACCACCGGCTGCCTGTGGCACGGGAGGCCATCGAATCGGGATTGTATGAGACGCTGCAATTCCCCTTCAGCTATTTGACGGGCCAGCAGGAGTTGGAGCTGGTGACCCTGTGCCGGGAAAAGAACATGGGCTTTCTCTCCATGAAGGCGTTGTCCGGCGGTCTGATTACCAACAGCGCCGCCGCCTACGCATTTCAGGCCCAGTATGACACCCTGCCCATCTGGGGCATCCAGCGGGAGACGGAGCTGGACGAGTTCCTGGGCTATATCCACAACCCGCCGGAGATGACGCCGGAACTGGAAGCAGTCATTCAGCGGGACCGGAAAGAATTGGCGGGCAGCTTTTGCCGCGGCTGCGGCTACTGTATGCCCACCTGCCCGGCGGAAATCGACATTGCCACCGCCGCCCGCATGTCTCTGCTGCTGCGACGGTCCCCCAGCGCCGGACACCTCAATGAGAAAGGCCAGGCGCTGATGAAGAAGGTGGAGGACTGCACCCACTGCGGACAATGCGCGGCCCACTGTCCCTATGAGCTGGACACGCCCAAGCTGCTGGAGGACAACTACCGGGACTATATGGAAGTTCTGGCTGGCAAACCCCTGTAAAATACGGCAAAACGGTGCGCTGTGTTGGCAGCGCACCGTTTGTTTATGAACGAGGAAAGTGTTTACCGCAGAGCGTATTCGTACTGGGTGCCGCCCAGGTCCAGTGTCACCAGAATGGACTTGCCGGAGGTGTCCACCTCGACGGGGCATTCGACAAGGGCATGGGCAATGCAGGTTTCCAGGGGCGTAGCCGCCGTATAGCTGCCCACCCAGTCAAAGCTGTTGTCACCGTCGTTAACGATGGTAAAGCCGTCGTAGGGATACTGGCCGTCATAGAGGACCGAGGCGGTGAACAGCTCGTCAAGGCGCAGATCCCGTTGCATGGTGTTCTTCACGTCGGCTTCCACGTGGACAAAGACCTTGCCGCTCTCGGCGGGGTAGCTGGTATAGACGCTGCTGGTGTTGGGAGGCAGCACCTCGTAGGACAGCTCTACCTTTTTCAGGGTGAATTCATAATCATTGGTGGTAATCAGATCCCCAATAGCGATGGGCTGGGCGGCAGGCTCGGCGGTATCGCCGCCGGATGCAGCCGCGGTGGCCGCGTCACCGGCGGCGCTGGACAGGCTGTAGAAGTGATCGGCTTCTACCGACTGATTGCCCTCCATATCGGTGACGATCGTATGGGTGGACAAATCATCGTTGTAGGCGATGGTAAATGTCACGCTTTCAAAGGTCTCGGCCAGCTTTTGCGGGATATTGACATAGATCACATAATCCATGTCGGTATAGGGGTCAATCTCAAAAGACTTATTGCGTTTAAAATCCATTCTCACATCGAAGCCGTCCACCACAAAGGTGTCGTTGACGGTGGCTGTGAGATAGAAGGCGCTGTCGGAGATGGTGCTGGTGCCCCGGTTTTCAAAATGTCCCTCCAGGGTCAGCAGTTGGTAGCCGTCTTCCACATACAGGGAAGTAGTCGAGTGCTCGCCGGTGCTGTAGGAGTATTCCGGTACGACGTTGATGGCGTCAAACGTCATAAGGAACAGCTCATTGTCAATGGTTTCTCCCAGTTTCAGCGGTGTGGCTTCCGGCTTTTCCGGCTCCTCGGGTTCTTCGGGCACTTCCGGTTCCTCCGGCTCCTCGGGGGTTTCCGGCGTCTGGGTGGTGGTCTCCTCCGCCGGGTCCTTGGCCGTCTCCGTGTCGCTGGTCTTGGAGCCGCAGGCTGTCAGAGACAGGGCTGTCATCAGGGCCAGCAGCAGGGCGATTTGTTTTTTCATTGGTATTTCCTCCATTCTTTTCTTGGTTTTCCCAAGCATATCGTACTTTTTTCGACAAAACAATATCCTGGCTGCATAGGGTTTTGACAGCAACGGTTGCAAGTGGGACCATATTGGTGTAGTATATACCCACAAGAAAGAACCGGCGGTCTGCAATCCGCCGGAGAGAGGAGGGGGCGTCGTGGTCAAAACCATGGAACCTATGACCACCGGTTCCATCTGGAAACGGATCGCCTTTTTTGCACTGCCCATCCTGCTGGGCAATTTTTTTCAGCAGATGTACAACACCGTGGACTCCCTGATCGTCGGCAATTATCTGGGGCTCAATGCTCTGGCGGCGGTCAGCTCCTCCGGCAGTCTCATCAATATGCTCATCGGCTTTCTGATGGGTGTATCCACCGGCACGGGTGTGGTGGTGGCCGGATTCTTCGGCGCACGGGATGAAAAAAATCTGCGCTGCGCTGTCCATACCACCGTGGCCTTTGGCCTGGTGGCCGGTGCGGTGATGACTGTGGTGGGCATGGTGCTGTCGCCGCAGATTCTCCAGTGGATGGACACGCCCCAGGCAGTAATGGAGCAGTCAGTGGTGTATCTGCGGATCTATTTCCTGGGCTCCCTGGGCAACGTCCTCTATAATATCTGTGTGGGCATTTTACAGGCGGTGGGCGACAGCCGCCACCCCCTGTACTATCTGATCGTTTCCTCCCTGGTCAACCTGGTGCTGGACCTGGTGTTCATCGCCGGACTGGGCTGCGGCGTAGGCGGCGCGGCGGCGGCTACGGTGATCTCCCAGATTGTCAGTGCGGTCCTGTGCCTGTTCCAACTGGCCCGTTCCCGAGAGGCCTATGGCCTGCGGTGGCGGGAGGTCCGATTCCATACGGGCATGCTGGGCCAAGTGCTGCGTCTCGGCGTACCCTCCGGTGTCCAGAACTCCATCATCAACTTTGCCAATGTCATCGTCCAGTCCAATGTCAACGCCTTCGGTGAAATGGCAATGGCCGGTTACGGCGCCTATACCAAGGTGGAAGGGTTTGCGTTCCTGCCCATTACCAGCTTTGCCATGGCGCTGACCACCTTTATCGGCCAGAATTTGGGCGCGAAAGAGTTTGAGAGGGCGAGAAAGGGCGCCCGCTTCGGCATCCTGACGTCGATGCTCCTGGCTGAGCTTATCGGTGTGGTCATCTTTGTGCTGGCGCCCCAGCTGATCGCCGCCTTTGACAGTACGCCGGAGGTTATCGCCTTTGGTACCGACAAATCCCGGACGGCGGCGCTGTTCTATTGCCTGCTGGCCTATTCCCATGCGTCTGCCGCCGTGCTGCGCGGCGCAGGCAAGGCCATGGTGCCCATGGTGGTGCTGATGATCTGCTGGTGCGCCATCCGGGTGACGTTCCTGTCCATTGCCGTGCCGCTGACCGGCAGCATTTTGACGGTGTACTGGGTGTACCCGCTGACGTGGTTCCTCAGCTCTGTGACGTTTTTCTTCTATTCCCGAAAGGGCGACGCTCTGAACCGCAACGTCTTCGGCGCGGATGCCGCCTGACTGGCGGGAGAATCCGCCAGTGTGAACCAACGGCAATCCGCCGTTCAATTTAGAGAAAAGAAAGGAACTGACTATGCTGGATACAATTCTTTTAAACCTGCCTGTGATTTTCTTCTTGCTGGTGTTCGTGGGCCTGATTGTGTTTTGCGTGTGGTATCTCAAAGCCTTTTACGCGGGACGCGCCGAAAAACAGAAAGCGGCTGAGGAGCAGCGGAGACGGCATGGCGGCGAAAGCGTGCTGGAGTGGTCCGAACCGTATGCCCAGGGCGAACCCGACAGCGAATTTGGACGGCTGGTTGTCCAGATTCCCAAACGGCTCGGCGGCGGTGCGGCCTGCTTTTATGAAAAAGGCGTGGTGCTTGGCGCCAAACGGCTGCCCTATTCGCAGCTGAAAGATGTGGTCTTTCTGGAGGCAGAGGACACCATGACGCTTCGGGATGCCATCAAAGATTCCGGCGCATTGTGGCTCTATCCCAAAAAGGGAAGCGCCATTGCGCTGCGCGGCCTGAACTATCAGTTCGACAATGCGGTTATGGAAGCCATCAAAAACGGCCTGGGATTTCGCGCCTGAGCGCCGGACCACAGACAGGAAAACACGCTCAGTTCCAAACGGAACTGGGCGTGTTTTGTCTGATAACAGGTGATAGTTCAAACTTTTTGCACAGCTGTGACGGCGTCCCGCACCCATGGCCCCATACGAAAGACCGACAGCATACAGCCCATAAGCAGGGCATTGAACACCAAAGCTGTGCCGCCGTAGGAAACAAACGGGAAGGAAATGACGCCAAACAATCCATACTCCAGGTTGGTAACGCCGTAGGACAGCACTTGTAACACAAACGTGGTGCTGACTGCCTGAACCAATAGCTTTCCGAGCATGCTCTGCTGACGCAGACCGCGGCGTACACAGAGGATGCACAGTCCCACAGACAATAGCATCAGTGCGAGAAACGGCCCCAGACCAAAGCGGTGGATACCGTAGAGTAAGGCGTAATCCGTTTCCAGACAGGGAATACCGGAAAGGTCTCCGCCGCCTTGTCCCCAAAATGCGGCCTGGGCGACAAGTTCCCGCACTTGATTATGGAGATGGCCGTCCAGATCGATACGGAAGCTGCGGAACTGCAAACTTTCCGAGGAGAGCAAAGTGACCAGAAATGCGCCGCAACACATCAACGGGGGAATCAGCGCCAGGGCCAGTCCACGGACCCGGCGCACCTGAAACCAGCCCTGCCAGATGGCTGTGTACAGCAGTAATACACTGGTGATAGTATAGAGCAGAAAACCGAAAATGGTGGGAATCCAAAGCAGAATCCCCGCAAAGGGCAGATAAGCCAGCCCACAGTAGACGATACCCAACATGCCCCGGTTCCGCATTTTGTATACAAACAATCCGTAGGCCATGGGGAAAATCAGCGCCAGATTGCCCAGCATGATGTTGAAAGGAGGCAGCGACAAAACCGCAAAGCTATGCCCCAACATGACGGCATGCAAGGAAACGCGGATGCGGAATAAGGCCAGCAGAGAGAGTGCCAGCACCAGGCCATAGACCTTACCGGCATGACGGCCCAGCAGGGAAGTGTCCATAAAATAACCGAGGAAAAACGCGGCGGCAGCGATACCATAGGGGAGCGCTCGGATGGTGTCCGGTGACAGCACGGATTGCAGCACCAGCCCAACGGCCAGGAGCACCAGGATTACAAACATGGGAACCCAGGGCGTTTGCGGGCGATGGGTCTGATTCAGGGCTTGCCCTACCATTTGGGCGTCACCCATCTGGGCCACCGCCATCCGGGCGGCCTCGTCCGCATCGTGGCCCTGCTCCAGATAGGCGTCCTGCTGGTCACAGAGGTGCTGTTCCAACTCTTGCGCTACGACGCGCCGCACCCGTTTCCAGCGGATTTGCTGCGATACCTGCCGGCAGTATTCGGTGAAGTGCTCATTGGAAGGCATGGACGCTGCCCCCTTTCAGAATTTTCTCCACAGCATCTACAAAGCGAGTCCATTCCCGCTGCTTTTCCAGAAGCCGCTCCCGTCCGGCTTCTGTCAGATGGTAATACTTGCGAATGCGCTCCTGCGGCGTCCGCTGTTCGTAGGAGGACACCAATCCCTGCTTTTCCAGGGTATGCAGAATGGGATAGAGCGTCCCGGCTTTGAAATCAAAGGTATGGTCGGAACGCAGCGCCAGCGTTTCAATCATCTCATAGCCGTACATATCCCGTTCCTCCAGCAGCTTGAGAATCAGCGTGGTGGTGCTGCCGGCCAACAGGCTTTTGTCTATGGACATACATTGACCTCCTTTATATATAGATTATCTATATACTATGCTATGCAAGAACCATTGTCAATAGGTGGGTTGCAAAGCGTTTAGAAGTACGTATTGTCCCCATACAAAACGCAAAGCTGCCCAGCTCCGAACGCGGAGCTGGGCAGCTTGTATCGTATGTCTCTGAAACGGGGCGGGAGCATCAGCCCAGACGGCTGACCATCCCACCGATGTAATCACTGTCGATGACATTGAAGCGGTCCTCCGGCGGATACAGAGCGCCGCCGTAGTAAATGGCCCGGTTGTTGCAGACCGACGTATCCGAGCAGGGGCGATGGGCAGCCAGGTGGATCTGATCACAGCCGGTCTCAGCAATGATACGGTCCATGTTGCGGGCCGTAATGCCAGCGCCGGGCAAAATCTGAATGCGGCCCTTGGCATATGCAATCATTTCCCGGATGGTGTCGGTACCCATGGAGACGTCAGGCTCCTGGCCGCTGGTCAGCACACGGGTAATACCCAGATCAATCAGTTCATCGAGGACGGCTTTCCAGTCGGCCACCACATCAATGGCCCGGTGGAACACCGTTTCCTTACCGGCATCCTGGGCCATCTGGGCCAGGATTTTGGTGCGCTCCCGATCCAGGGTACCGTCCTGGTGCAGGAAGCCGAAGACCAAACCATCGGTGCCGTTGGCCAGCAGCAGCTTGGCATCTTCGATGGCCGTGGCAAACTCGGCGTCGGTATAGCAAAAACCGCCTTCCCGAGGACGTACCATGGTCATGATCTTCATATTGGTCTCCCGCTTGGCCACCAAAAGCTCACCAATGGTGGGGGTCAGACCGCCGTGAAACAGATTGCTGTTCAATTCCACACGGTGTGCGCCTGCCTTATGAGCCTGAATGACATCATCAGCGCTGCCGCAGCAGACTTCCAAAATTACCTTACTCATTGTTTCATCACCTACTATAATCAATCTTGCCTGTTGTGACCGGCCAAAGTCCGGCCACAGAACTGCACGAATGCACGAATTTACCGCTCCATGGCTATGTGCTGGAGCTGCTGTTCCACTGCCATGGAAATCAGTCCATAGAGACCGGCCTCCTGCCGCAGAGAGGAGGAGACCACCTCCACCGGGTCGAAGGCTTCCCGCTGCACCGCCTGATTAAGCAGGGGAAGCAGCTGGGACTCAAAGACCAGATAATCTCCGCCAAAGACGACGCGCTCACAGTTGAGCAGCGACAGGGCGGTAATCAAAATCTCGCCCAACGCCCGGCCAATGTCCTCCACCAGGGCGTACAAAAACGGGTCCCCATTGCGCCATAACTGGACCACCTGCTGAAACTCCCAGTTTTCCATGGGCGTGCGGAAGGCGGCGCGGGTGGCAGGGGGGGCCTCCATCCGGATGCGGTCCATCAGCGAGGGAATTTCCACCTGGGTGCGCAGGGGCGTATTGAGCCGGCCTACGCGAACGCGGGCAATTTCGCCGGCGCTGCCGCGACTGCCGGTATAGAGATTGCCGTCCAAAATCATACCCATACCGATGCCCATACCGCAGCCCATAAACAACAGGTTGGATACGCGCTGTCCGGCGCCCTGGTGATATTCTCCCACGGTGGCCGCGTTGATGTCGTTGGCCCACAGGACATGGGTCTGGAAGTGGCGCTCCAAATCGTCAATCAGACGGCGGACATCCCAGTTTTCAAACTCCGGATTCAGCAGGAATTGTTCGTCGGAACCGCTGAACGCACCGGGAGAGGAGAGGGCAATCATAGCCAGATGGCCCGACGGCACATTGCCTTGACGCAGAAGCGTAGAAATAGCGGCAATGCACTGTTGCAGCCGTTCCGCATAGGGCGCGCTGTCACGGACGGTGAGGACCTGCCGGTACAGCTGGCATCCATTGAGATCGCTCAGAGCAAAAATGGGCTGCTCCAGGCCCAACTCTGCGGCAACAAAATAGCAATATTCTCCCTGGATTTGCAGCAGTACGGGTCTGCGGCCGCCAACCCGCTGGGCATGGGCGGTGCCAACCTCCTGCAAGACACCGCACTGGAGCAGAGGCGCGATATTTTCGGAAACGGTGGAACGGCTCAGCTCCAGACGGCGGGCCAGTTCGGCCCTGGAAATGGTGCCGTTCTGCTGAATCAGCTGCAAAATGGATTGTCGGCTATGGGCGCGCAGCGCGGCATTGGTATCGTTTTTTTCCATATACTCCCCTTATTTACACACAGCCGCCTGCAGGGCAGAGCGACAGTTTGTTCTAGCTCCGAATATACTATACCATGTTGTGAAAAAATATTCAATCATATTCGGTAAGTTTTTGTGAAAAAAAGAAAAAACACTTGAAAACCCAGTGTTGACATTTGTTAAATATCGTGATAAATTCAATAAAGTAAACTGAATTATGTTCGGACCAGGTACAAACTAACTGAGGATACCCCGACACATAATTCGCAGATGTACTAGAAAGTGAGGGCTTTACATCATGAACAAAAGGATTCCCGCTCTTGTGCTGGCTGCGGTTATGGCCATGTCCGCTGCCGGCTGCGGTAGCAAAACTGCCACCGACACCACCAACACGGACGCCACGGCCAATACGGACACTGCGCAGAATACTGCAACTGCTGCCGACAATGACCTGGTGATTGCGTTCAATACCGACGTTCAGAGTCTGGATCCCCACAATACCACGGATACACTCTCCATCTCGATCAGCAACACCATGTACGAAAGCCTGATTAAATTTGACGAGAATCAGAACATCGTACCGCATCTGGCCGAAAGCTTCAAGGCAGAGGATGACAATCTGACCTATACCTTCACCCTGCGCCAGGGCGTCAAGTTCAGCGACGGCACCGACTTCAACGCCGACGCGGTGATTGCCAACTACGAGCGCTGCCTGGCGGATACCACCCTGCGTCAGAACAGCAACGTCAAGAAGTGGGAGTCTGTGACCAAGGTGGACGACTACACCGTGGCCGTCAAGCTGCTGACCCCCGATTCCTCTTTCCTCAACCGCTTCACCCAGTTTGACATCATCAGCCCCACCGCTCTGGCGAACGGTGTGGATCTGAACAAGGAGAGCGCCGGTACCGGCCAGTATGTGTTCAAGGAGCATGTGGAAGGCGACCATGTGACCGTCGTTCCCAACACCGAGTACTGGGGCACCAAGGCCACCGTGGACAGCCTGACCTTCCGTGCTGTTCCCGAGGACGGCAGCCGGATTGCCATGCTGCAGACCGGTGAGGCCGACTTCATCCATCCCATGCCCGTCATTCAGGCCCAGGACATGAACGGCCAGGACGGTATTGTGGTGGAGACCACGCCTTCCAACATCATCCGCTATGTGACCCTGAACACCACGGTGCCGGAGCTGTCCGACAAGCGGGTCCGTCAGGCCATGAACTACGCCATCGACAAGGAAGCCTATGCCCAGGTGGTCTTCAACGGCTACTGTGAGGAGGTCCTCTCCTGCTTCCCCTCCACGGTATCCTATTATGCCGAGCAGACGCCCTATACCTACGACCTGGAAAAGGCCAAGGAGCTGATGACCGAGGCCGGTTATCCCGATGGCTTCTCCCTCACCCTGTGGGGCGACAACATGACCATTGAGCAGACCGGTATGCAGTTCATTGCCCAGCAGTTGGGCCAGATCGGCATTCAGGTTGAGGTGGTTCCCATGGAGCCCACCACCCTCAGCGAAATGATCTACATGCCTGAGGAGGAAAACGACGTCCAGATGTGGTACGTCAACTGGTCTGCCGGCTCCTTTGACGCCGACGGCTCCATGCGCTCCATCCTGCACGGCGACAACGTGCCGCCCACCAGCGCCAACACGGCGTTCTTCCGCAATGAGGAGTTTGATACGCTGCTGGATGAGGCCAAGCTGACCACCGATACCCAGGAGTTGACGGACCTGTATGCACAGGCTCAGGCCATTGTGTGGGACGAGTGCCCCTGGCTGTTCCTGGGCAATGATGATCTGGTGTTTGCCCACCAGTCCTATGTGAACGGCATCGTAATGGCTCCCGACGGCTCCCTGGATGTGACCAACGCCACGCTGTCCTGAGAAAAACGCACAGCCAATTGGTCTGTGACGATATCCGGAAACCGGCAGCAGCGGCGCTGCTGCCGGTTTTTTTAAACAATACTCTCCGGGCATGCTGCCCGCACACTCTACAAAGGAGGCGACACGCTTGGGCCGTTATGTTGTCAAGCGCATCCTCAGCGTCATACCACTGCTGTTGGTGATCTCAATTCTGATCTTTGCGTTTATCCATTTGATCCCCGGCGACCCGGTTCGCAAAATGCTGCCCAAAGAGGCAACCAATGAAGAATACCTGGCACTGAAAGAGGAACTGGGTCTGAATGAACCGCTGCCGGTTCAGTATCTCGATTATATGAAGGGCATTTTCCAGGGCGACTTCGGTGAGTCCTATAAAAATGGCCTGCCCATCCGCGAGATTCTGCCCGACCGCATGGCTGCGACGCTGAAACTGACCTTTGCCGGCATCGTATGGGCTGTGGTGCTGGGAACCTTGATTGGTATCCTCTCGGCGGTCAAACGAGGAAAATTCCTCGACTACTTAGGCATGGTCATTGCCACCTCCGGTATTTCGGTCCCGTCGTTCTGGCTGGGCCTGATTCTGATACAGATATTTGCCGTGGAATTGGGATGGCTGCCAACCGGCCAGCTGGACAGCTGGAAGGGTTACATTCTGCCGTCCCTGACGCTCGGCTGCTCCATTATGGGCACATTGGCCCGCTATTCTCGTTCCTCCATGCTGGAGACGCTGCAGGATGACTACGTCCGCACGGCCCGTGCCAAGGGCCAGCGGGAATCCCTGGTGGTGCTGCGCCATGCGTTCCGCAACTCCCTGGTGCAGGTGGTCACTGTGGTGGGCCTTCAGATCGGTGGTCTGCTGGCTGGTTCCGTGCTGGTGGAGACCGTATTCTCCATTCCCGGCCTGGGCCGGCTCATGGTGGATTCCATCGAGTTCCGTGATTATAAGGTGATTCAGGCGCTGCTGATGTTCTTCGCAGTGGAGTATATCACCATCAATCTCATCGTGGACCTGCTCTACGGCGTACTGAACCCCAAGATCCGCTATGATTAACGGAAAGGAGGCGCTTCTTCATGTCTGAAAACAACAACTCTGTCAACTCTGCGTCCAGCGCGTATATGGACGACCCGGTGCTGCAAAACCGTAGCCGCGCACGGGAGTTTTTCAAAAAGTTCTGCCAGCGCAAGACGGCAGTCGTTGCAGGATGTTTTATTATTTTGCTGATTGTCCTGGCCATCATCGGACCGTCCATTGCGCCCTATGACCCGGACGTGTACGATTACAGCAATATGCGTGCCGCTCCCAGTCTCCAGCATATCATGGGCACGGACGAGTTTGGCCGTGATGTGTTCAGCCGTCTGCTGGCTGGTACCCGGCTGTCGCTGGGCTCCGCTCTGGCGGCGGTGCTGGTGGGCGCGGCACTGGGCACGATCCTGGGCATTCTGGCCGGCTATTACGGCGGCATTCTGGAATCCCTGGTCATGCGCGGCAGTGACGTGCTGTTTGCCATGCCCGATATTCTCCTCTGTATTGCCATTGTGGCCATCATAGGGCCAGGACTGATTAACGTCATCATTGCCGTAACCGTCTTTACCATACCATCCTTCGCCCGCGTGATGCGAAGCGCCACGCTGACAGTACGAGGGAGCCTGCATGTGGAGGTGGCCCGATCCCTGGGCTGCCCGGACAGCCGGATTTTGTGGAAGCATATTTTTCCCGGCACCGTGCAGGCCATGATCGTCAACTTCACCATGCGCATTGGCTCGGCCATTCTGGCTGCGTCCTCCCTGAGCTTCCTGGGCTTCGGCGCCGATGTGGGCGCGCCGGAATGGGGCGCCATGCTGTCCTCCGGCCGGAACTTTATCGGCGTGGCAGACCATCTGATCTTGTTCCCCGGTCTGCTGATCTTCCTGACGGTGCTGGCGTTCAACCTGTTCGGTGACGGACTCCGCGACACCCTGGACCCCAAGATCAAGTGAGGTGGATGGACTATGAGTGAAAAAGAAATTCTGCTGGACGTACGCGACCTGTGCACCGTATTCCAGGTGGGAAAGCGCAAAACGGTTACGGCCGTCAACGGCATCAGCTTTCAGGTGGGCGCCGGCGAGATTTTGGGCCTGGTCGGTGAATCCGGCTGCGGCAAATCCGTCACCAGCCTTTCCGTCATGCAGCTGCTAAAAAACACCAGCGGCCGGGTGGTGAGCGGTCAGATCTTGCTCAAGGGCAAGGACCTGCTGCACTGCTCTGAAAAGGAAATGCGTGCCGTGCGCGGCAAGGAAATCTCGATGATTTTCCAGGAGCCCATGAGCTCTCTGAACCCCGCCATGCGCATTGAGGCCCAGATGGTGGAAGCCATCCGCCTCCATACGGATATGGACAAGAAGGCGGCCCGGGACCATGCGCTGACCATGATGCGCAAGGTGGGCATTGCCAACCCGGAAACCACCATCCGCAGCTATCCCCACCAGCTTTCCGGCGGTATGAGCCAGCGTGTTATGATCGCCATGGCCATGAGCTGCGACCCCACAGTGCTCATTGCCGACGAGCCCACCACGGCGCTGGACGTGACCATTCAGGCCCAGATTTTGCAGCTGATGCGGCAGATCCGGGACAACAACAACACGGGCATTCTGCTTATCACCCATGACCTGGGCGTGGTGGCGGAAATGTGCAGCCGCGTCATCGTCATGTATGCCGGCCGCATTGTGGAGGAGGCGCCGGTGCAAGAGCTGTTTGCAACGCCCAAGCACCCCTATACCCAGGGCTTGATTGCCTCGGTGCCCAAGCTGGGCTCCGGCGTCACCAGCCTGCCTTCCATTCCCGGCAGCGTGCCGGACCTGTCCATGATGCCCGCGGGCTGTAAATTCGCCCCCCGCTGCTCCAAGGCCTGTGACCGCTGCCACCAGACGGAACCGCCGCTCTTTACACTGAAAGACGGCCGTCAGAGCCGCTGCTGGCTGGCGGAATCCGAGGCCGTGCAGCCTGCTGAGGAAAAGGAGGAACAGATCGGATGACCCCGTTGCTTTCAGTCAAAAATGTCACCAAGACATTCCCGGCCGGTCGCGGCAAGAACGGTAAAAAGGTCCGCGTCCATGCCGTCAACAATATTTCCTTTGACATCTATCCCGGCGAGACCTTTTCTGTGGTGGGTGAGTCCGGCTGCGGCAAGTCCACCACCGGTCGTCTGGTAGACCATCTGCTGGTACCGGATTCCGGCGAAATCTGGTTTGACGGCTGCGATATCTCCAAGCTGTCCGACAAGGAAATGCGCCCCATCCGCAAGGATATTCAGATGATCTTCCAGGACCCCAACGGATCCCTGAACCCCCGCATGCGCGTGGAGGACCTGGTGGCGGAGCCGCTGCTGATCCATACGGATATGAGTCCGGCAGAACGCATGAAGGTAGCCCATGAGCTGCTGCAAGTGGTCGGCCTGGGCGCCAAGCACGCCCACCGGTTCCCCCACGAGTTCTCCGGCGGACAGCGGCAGCGTATCGGCATTGCCCGCGCGCTGACGGTGCGGCCCAAGCTGATTATTGCCGACGAGCCGGTTTCCTCTCTGGACGTGTCCATCCAGGCCCAGGTCTTGAACCTGATGCAGCAGCTTCAGCGGGACTACGACCTGACCTATATGTTCATCTCCCACGACCTGAGCGTGGTGGAGATGATCTCCGACCGAATCGCCGTCATGTACCTGGGCTCCATCGTGGAGCTGGCGGAAAAGAAGGAGCTCTATGCCCATCCCCGCCATCCCTATACAAAGGCGCTGCTGTCGGCGGTGCCCATTCCCGACCCCACGGTACAGAAGGACCATGCACTGCTGGAGGGTGATATCCCCAGCACCATCGACCTGCCGGTAGGCTGCCCCTTCCAGACCCGCTGCCCCCGGTGCCAGGATGATTGCAAACTGAAACCCATTGAGCCGGTAGATGTGGGCGGCGGCCATATGGTGGCCTGCCTGCATATGGAGGAGTAATCATATGTCGTTTACCTTTGACAGAGAAGCTTATAACCGCCGCATGGCCTGGTATACCGAAGCGCGCTTCGGCATGTTCCTCCATTGGGGCGTCTATTCCATTCCCGCCCGTCACGAGTGGGTACGCAGCTATGAAAATATCCCCACCGAGGCGTATGAGCCGCTGATGGACGAGTTTAATCCCGCCCACTGCGATATGCGCCAGTGGATGGAGGCGGCCCGGGACGCGGGTATGAAATATGTGGTGCTGACTGCCAAGCACCACGACGGCTTCTGCCTCTATGACAGCGCCTATACGGATTTTAAATCGACCAATAGCCCGGCAAAACGGGATTTTGTGCGGGAGTTCCTGGAGGCGGCCCGGTCTTGCGGTCTCCGCGCCGGTCTGTATTTCTCTCTTATTGACTGGCGGCATCCGGATTATCCGCACTACGGCGACCGGTACCATCCCATGCGGGACAACCCGGAGGAATCCAACGAAAACCGGAACTTTGACCGCTATCTGGAATACCTGCACAATCAGGTTCGGGAGCTGTGCACCAACTACGGAAAGCTGGATTTGCTGTGGTTTGACTTCTCCTACGACAATCTCCGCGGAGAGGCTTGGAAGGCCACGGAGCTGATGAAGATGGTTCGCTCTCTCCAGCCGGACGTCATCATTGACAACCGTCTGGAGGTCAGCGGCGAGGGCTTCGGCTCCCTGGCGGCCTGCAAGCCTACCCCGTATCACGGAGACTTTGTCAGCCCCGAGCAGATTATCCCGCCCAACGGCTTGCAGGACGCCAACGGCGACCCGCTGATTTGGGAAAGCTGCGTGACCATGAATAACCACTGGGGTTACTGCGCCACGGACCATTTTTACAAGCCCGCCTCCATGCTCATTAAAAAGCTGGTGGAGTGCGTATCCAAGGGCGGCAATCTGCTGCTGAATGTGGGTCCTGACGCCACCGGACAGTTCCCCAAGGAATCCCTGGCCATCCTCAAGGAAATCGGCGCCTGGATGCACGACAACGCAAAGAGCATTTACGGCTGCGGCATGTCCGGCCTGGACAAGCCGGATTTCGGACGGTTCACCCGTCGGGGCAACACGCTGTACGCCCACATCTTTGAAAACACCATTGGCCCGCTGCCGCTGTTTGGCGTTCCCAAGTCGCAGATTGCCTCCATTCGCCGTCTGGCCGACGGCAGCGAGGTCCAGCTGTCCACCAGCTGGGTCCACAGCGACTATCCGGATTTGGCCTTTGCTGATTTGGGTGAAAACCCGGTGCTGCCGGACCCCATTGACACGGTCCTGGAGATTCAGCTGCATCCGGAGCAGTGAGCAAATACAGATAACCATGCGCAAATACAAGGGGGTCCGTCCGCCCGGTCTGCGGACCGGGCGGACGGACCCATCATTTTTTTCATTTTCTCTGAACGGAGGTTCATCATGCTGAAATTGTGGAATCAAGAGGCGGCCGACTGGCGGCTGGCGCTGCGGACGGAGACGGAGGGCGCCGGTTCCCGGCTGTCTGTCGAGGCCGACGGCAAAACGGCCACGCTGTGGGTTGGTCTGGGCGACGCGGAGACGGTGACGGCGGAGACCGTTCGCCGTGCTGCGGCCAAGGGCATCAAGGCCCTCAAGGGCCTGGGCGCCAAAACGGTGGTGCTGGACCCTGCCGCGGCAAAGACGCTGTTGGAACAGGACGGCGTGGACGCCATGGCCCAGGGTGTGGCGCTGGCCCTTTACCGGCCCCGGTCCTGGAAGACGGAGGAGCAGACGGATATGACCCTGTACATGGCGTCTGTTTTGCCGTCGGAGGAGAGCAACAGCCTGACCGAAGCCATCTGCCTGGCCAGAGATTTGGTCAATTGCCCGGCCAACCATCTGGTTCCCGCCGACCTGGCACGGACGATGACGGAGACGGCCCGGACCTATGGGGTGGAGACGGAAATCATTTCCGCTGAGCAGGCCCGTGCTCTGGGCATGGAGGCGTTTCTGACCGTGGGCGACAGTGCCGGTCATGCTCCGTGCCTGATTGTGCTGCGTTATCGCGGCGGCGCGCCGGACCAGGCGCCCATTGGTCTGGTGGGTAAAGGCGTTACCTGTGATACCGGTGGATATTGCCTGAAACCGGCCAGCTCCATGAAGGGCATCAAGGGCGATATGGCCGGTGCGGCCGCCGTGTTCGGCGCGCTGCTGGCCTTGGCCCGGAACAAAGTGCCGGTCAACGCCACAGTGGTGATTCCGTCGGTGGAAAACCGTATCGCCCCGGACAGCTTTATTCCCGGCGATGTCATCGGCTCCATGTCTGGCAAAACCATCGAGATAGGCAACACCGACGCCGAGGGACGGCTGATTCTGGCGGACGCCATCACCTATGCCCTGCGGAAGGAGGGCGTTGGTCGTGTGCTGGACATTGCGACGCTGACCGGCGCGGTGGTTGGCATGTTCGGCTTCACCACGGCGGGCTTCCTGTGCAACGACGAAGCCTACTGCACCGATTTCATGGAAGCCGCCGCCGTCAGCGGCGAGCAGTATTGGCGGCTCCCGGCCTTTGACGAGTACCGCAAGATGATCGAAAGCCCCGTGGCCGATGTGTCCAACGTCTCCAATGACGGCTGCGGCACCATCACTGCCGGACTGTTCCTGGAAACCTTTACGGAGTCCCATCCTTGGCTCCATATCGATATTGCCGGTACAGCCTGGGTGGACTCGCCCAAGTGGGAGTACCAGACCAACGGCGCCACCGGTGCGGCGGTGACCACGCTGTACCATCTGTGCAAGGCCATGGCCAAGGAGGCATAAACTGTGGAAACCTGGAGCCAACTTTTGGAGACGCTTGGCGGCGAACAGCGCCGGGCCATGGAATTTCTCTATACCCATTTGCCCCAGAGCGACCTGGACACCTATCCGGCTGCACTGTTTTTGCAGTTTGCAGACCATGCCCTGACCATGCGCCGGATGCTGCCCTGGTGCGCGGAACTGCCGGAGGAGCTGTTTGACCACTACGTTCTGTTTCCTAGAGTCAACGACGAGGATTTGTCTTTTCACCGGCAGCACTTTTCTGAAGCCCTGCTGAACCGGGTACATGCCATGGACACCATGGAAGAGCGGATTCTGGAGGTCAACCGCTGGTGTCATGAAAACGCCTCCTATCAAAGTCAGGACGACCGGACCGCGTCGCCCTGGACCGTTTACGCCAACGGCAGCGGCCGCTGCGGCGAGGAATCGGCCTTTTTGGTGGCGGCGCTGCGCAGCGTCGGCATTGCGGCCCGTCAGGTCTATTCGCCCCGCTGGGCCCACTGCGACGACAATCATGCCTGGGTGGAAGCGCTGTGCAACGGACAGTGGCGGTTCCTGGGCGCCTGCGAGCCGGAGCCCATTCTGGACCGGGGATGGTTCAATACGGCGGCGTCCCGCGCCATTCTGGTGCATTCGCGGATTTTCGGCGCTGGAGACCATCCGATCCACGGCACGCCCATCAGCCGGGTGGACGGAATTTCCTGGTTTAACCAGACGGAGCGCTATGCCAAAACGGCGCCGCTGCATCTCCATGTGACACGGGACGGTTTGCCGGCCGCCGGGGCCAAACTGGAGCTGCAAGTGCTCAATGAGGCCACCTATTATACCGTCGCCACATTGACCGCTGACAGCCAGGGCTGTGCGGAAATTTCGCTGGGACAGGGAGATCTTCATGTGCTGGCTGCGCAAAATGGCCTGTGGGCGGAAGCCGACCGGGTAGGGGACCGAGTGGAATTGGAGCTGACACCGTCCAAGGAACAGGAAACCGAGTGGGTTACCATGGATGTGCTGGCGCCCCAGGACGCAGTCCTGCGGGATGTGTCGCTGGATGCAGCGGGGAAGGCCCGGAGAACGGCGGAGCTTCAGCGGGGCGCCGCGCTGCGGGAGGACCGGATGGCGCAGTTCTATACGCCGCGCCCCGAGGACGGTACGAGGGAAACCCTGTATCGAACAGCCCGCAGCAATGCGGCAGCGCTGCGGACTTTTTTGGAGAAGGATACCGACCCGCTGCGGCAGGCCATGGTGGAGACACTGACGGATAAGGATTTGCGGGACGTAAATCCGGCGGTATTGGAGGAACATCTGCTCCATGTGGCTGTCAATGACGGCCTGCCCGCGGAGGTGTATCAGGCGTATGTCCTCAGTCCCCGGATTGAGCTGGAGCCTCTGACCGCCTGGCGCGGCGCGCTGGCACAGGCGCTTTGCCCGGAGGAGCGGACGGCCTACCGGAACGATCCGGCGTCGTTGTGGACGGAACTGGAATGCCACATCACCACCCAAGACCTGGGCCTGGTCTATACGGGAGAGCGGACAGGGCTGGTGTGGCCGCCCCTGGCCGCCTGGACGGCGGGCCGGTGCGATGACCGCAGCCTTCGGATTCTCTATGTGGCTATGCTGCGCAGTCTGGGTGTGGCGGCCCGGCTGGGACAGCTGGACGGTATGCCGGAGTATTGGCAGAACGGCTGCTTCCATCCGGTCAGACCCAGATCCACCGCCACCCTGACGCTGACCCATGCACCGGAGACGGAGCCGCTGTACCGTCAGAACTGGACGCTGGCCGTCCGGACATCCAACGGATGGAAAACGCTGTCGTTGACGGATCCGGGCTGGCAGCAGGGACATCGGATTTTGACGGTACCGGCGGGATACTATCGGCTGATTACCTCAGTACGTCTGCCCAATGGCAACCAGTTTGCGGCGAAAAAGGAGTTTGCGCTCCGGGCCGGGACAGAACAGACGGAATCGCTGCTGCTGCGGAGTTTCCGGCTGGAGGACCTGCTGCGGCGGCAGGAGATGCCGGTGATTCCCGCCGTCACGCTGGATGGTCAATCGGTGCCGGATGTCAGCCGCATCAATGGCCGTCCCACGCTGCTGTGTTGGATGGAAGAAGGCAACGAGCCCACGGAACATGTACTCAATGAGCTGATGGCCGGGCAGGAAGTGCTCCGGCAGCTGGAAGCCAATGTGGTATTCCTGGTCCGGGGCCGGGACAGCCTCCAGCAGCGTACCCTGGCCCAGGTGTTGGGGTGCTGGCCGGAAATCCAGGTCCTACTGGATGATTGGGCGTTTGACCTGGAGACGGTGGCGCGGCACCTGGCCTGTGACCCGGAGCGGCCCCCGTTGGCTGTGGTATGCAATGGGGACGGCGTCGCGATCTATGGTATCAGCGGCTACCATGTGGGCTCCGTGGAGTTGATGACACGGATTATCGCGCAGCTTTGCGCCGAAGCCTGACCCAAACAGGGAGAGAAAGAAAAGACAACCAGTTGGGTGCCAGTATTCGAGATTTGTTATCACGTATCCAAAACAATTTCAACAAAAGGGGAGGGCGTTGCAGAGCCAAGCTTTGCAACGCCCTTTGTCTGTGTGACAGGAGATAATCGGGGCTTATTCCATATACTAAAGTGGAGTGAAGTCCAGCTTACCTGTACGGATCAAGCCGCTTTTACAAAGAAAAAACAGTCTGCATTTGGAACATCAAAACAACAAAAAACCGAACCCGTTAAACGGGCTCGGTTTGTTTTGGTGGAGATAAGCGGGATCGAACCGCTGACCTCTTGAATGCCATTCAAGCGCTCTCCCAGCTGAGCTATACCCCCATATTTTGCTGTGCACTCCTGAGTGCTTTGATAGTATACCTTGTTTTTTCGGATATGTCAACTATTTTTTCAAAAATTTTTACATGACCCATGCGTTCCGTTTTGCGGGGGAACGTGGTACAATGAGGACAACCAAAACAGAAGGGAGCGAACGGTATGAAACACTTGCTCAAAGGCGGTCTGGTGGTGGGCGGCAGCGGCCCTGTCCGGGCCGATGTGCTCATTGATGGCGAACAGGTGGCCGCCGTGGGCCTGAATCTGGACAGTATGGCCCAGCAGATTACAGATGTTACGGGAATGCTGCTGTTCCCCGGCTTTATCGACGGCCACACCCATTTTGATTTGGATGTGTGCAACACCACTACAGCCGATGATTTTTACTCCGGCAGCCGCAGCGCTCTGCGGGGCGGTACCACCACCATTGTGGATTTCGCCTGTCCCAACAAGGGGGAGAGCCTGCGCCACGGTCTGGACCTGTGGCACCAAAAGGCTGATGGCAAGGCCGCCTGTGACTACGGCTTCCACATGACCATTGACGACTGGAATCCCGACATTCGCCGGGAACTGCCTGCCATGTTCGACGAAGGTATTTCCACCTTTAAAATGTACATGACCTATCCGGCCATGATGATTGGGGACCGGGACATGTTCAGCGCCATGGAGGCATTGCGGGACCTGGGCGGTCTGGCAGGCTATCACTGTGAAAACAGCGGTGTCATTGATGCTCTGATTGCACAATACCTGTCCACTGGCGATACCGGACCCGGCGCCCATCCCCTGAGCCGTCCTGCCGCTGCCGAGGCCGAGGCCGTCTCCCGGCTCCTGCGACTGGCCGAGATTGCCGAAACGCCCGTGATTATCGTCCATCTCAGCACCGCCGCCGCGTTGGAGGAGGTCCGCGCTGCCCGCCGCCGTGGGCAGACAGTGTTTGTGGAGACCTGCCCCCACTATTTACTGCTCCGGGACGACGTCTACTTCCAGGAGGACTACAGCCAGGCGGCCCGCTACGTCTGTGCGCCCTCTATCCGGGAGGTGGGCAATCCGGAGGCGCTGCTGTACGGCCTGGCCAACGGTGAGATTCAGACCATTGCCACAGACCATTGCAGCTTCACCCTACAGCAAAAAGACGCTGGACGGGGGGACTTCACCAAGATTCCCGGCGGTCTGCCCGGCGTGGAGACCCGTGGACTGCTGGCCTATTCGCTGCTGGTGGGCGGCCATGTGCTGGACCTGGGCCAACTGGTCCAAGTGCTGGCGGAAAATCCCGCCAAACTCTACGGCATGTGGCCCCGGAAAGGCGTCATTGCCCCCGGCAGCGACGCCGATATTGTGGTCTACGACCCAAAAGCCGACACGGTCATTACCGCCGAGGGCCAGGAATCCCGTGCCGGGTACACACCCTTTGAGGGCTTCCAGACCTGCGGCAGCATCCGCAGCGTCTATCTGCGCGGCTCTCTGGCCGTGGACAAGGGCGTGGTCCTGGCCGGTAGCCACGGCCAATATATCCACCGGGACCGCCCTATGCTGTAAAGGAGGAATACTTCCATGGAAAGACAGATGTTTCCCGTCTATGACCGGGCTTCGGAGATTCTCAACGCCCTGCCCGGCGGCATCCTGCTGACGGCCGCCGCCAATGGTAGAACCAACACCATGACCATCGGCTGGGGTACCCTGGGCATGGAGTGGGGGATTCCCATTTTCACAGCCTTTGTCCGGACAGGCCGCTTCACCAGAGAATTGCTGGATGCCAACCCGGAATTTACAATCAATGTTCCTGTCGGCGCGTTTGACCGGAAGATTTTGGGCTTCTGCGGCACCAAGTCCGGCCGGGATGTGGATAAGTTTCAGGAATTGGGCCTGACGGCGGTGCCGGGTCTGGAGGTCTCTGTGCCTGCCATTGCCCAGCTGCCCCTGACACTGGAATGCCGCGTCATCTACCGGCGGGCCCAGAACCCCGACGCCATCCCGCCCCGGTTCCTGGAGAAATACTATCCCCAGGACGTAGGCTCTGACGCCACCGGCTCCAATCGGGATTTCCACATTGCCTATATGGGCGAAGTGGTCGCTTCCTACCTGTTGCAGCCGTAAGAAAAAAAACACAGCGGGCCGGTTCCCACAGGAATCAGCCCGCTGCTTTTATTCTGTTTGCTCGGGCGGCACTTCGTTGTCCATAAGCACGCGGGGGATAAATCGTTTGGCAAACCGGCCCTTGCCCCGGCTTTTGACAAAGAAAAAGCCGATGATGGAAAAGACCACAGCGCCGATGAAGTTAACAAACAAATCCTTCATGGTATCGTAAAGGCCTGGGTCCAGATAGCCGCCTAACCCCAGGGATTGCTGGGTGCCGTCTTTGAATACGAGAATCGTGTCGGCAATGTTTTTCACCGTCACCACATGGTTGGAGTTGGTGGGGTCCAGGGTCACGGAGGCCAGATACGTCTGGATGTGGTCCTTCTGCATGTCGTAGCCCAGGAACATGTCCATGGACCATTCAAAAAACTCCCACAGCACGCCCACGGTCATGGAAAAACAGAAGGCCACCACCGCCATATAGAAGGGCGACAGCTTCACGGAGATACGCTCGTTGCGGTTCAGCAAATCCACCAGACAAAAACCGATGGCGGCACATAAAAAGCCGTTGACGGTGTGCAGCATGGTATCCCAGTGGGTGATATGGGTATAATAGGCACGGATCTCACCGAGAATTTCGGCGGCGTAGATGAACAGCAGGATAATGACTTCCAGCGTGTCGGGCAGATCAATGCGCAGCTGCCGTTCCAACAGCGTCGGCAGGGTGAACAGGACCAGCGTCAGGACACAGAGAAAGACGTTCTCATAGTTGCCGTTGACAAACTGGGCAATGAGAAGGCCGATGACCGACAGCCGGAGAAAAATGTACAGAGCCGTCATCCGTCTGCCATGGGTCCGAACGCTTTGGCGTCGTCTGGGCAATCAAACCCCTCCTTTTGGTAATACAGGTACAAAATCTCGATACTTCTATCTTACACCATGTGTCAATGGCAATTTTCATTGCTTTTTGCGTCAGGCTTATGATATACTGTTTGTTCAGAACTATCACGAATATGATTTAGAAAAGGAAACTCCATGACATTTCAAGATTTACAACTGCTGCCCGCTCTGCTGCGGGCGGTGGGAGACATGGGCTATGTGGAGCCGTCTCCCATTCAGGCTGCCGCCATTCCGCCGGTGCTGGCGGGCCGGGACCTCATCGGCTGCGCTCAAACGGGCACCGGTAAAACGGCGGCCTTTGCTATCCCCATTTTGCAGCGGCTCCAGAAAAAGGCCGACGGTTCCCACAAGCCCATCCGGGCCCTTGTGCTTACGCCCACCCGGGAACTGGCGTTGCAGATTCAGGACAACTTTGAGCGGTACAGCAAATATCTGCCCCTGCGCAGCACCGTGATTTTCGGCGGCGTGGGCCAGATGCCCCAGGTGGAAGCCATCCGCAAGGGTGTGGACGTTCTGGTGGCCACGCCGGGCCGCCTCAATGACCTGTGCAACCAGGGTCACATTGACCTGAAAAAGATTGAAACCTTCGTTCTCGACGAGGCGGACCGGATGCTGGACATGGGCTTTATCCACGATGTCCGCAAGGTCATCGCCCGTCTGCCCCAGCGGCGGCAGACATTGCTGTTTTCCGCCACCATGCCCAAGGAAATCGCGGACCTGTCCCAGCAGATTCTCCACAATCCGGTACGGGTGGAAGTAACGCCCCAGTCCTCCACCGTGGACGCCATCGAACAGCAGCTTTACAAGGTGGACAAGTCCAAAAAACGGGATTTGCTGCTGTGGCTGCTGGGAAAACGGCCCGAGCAGACCATTCTTGTATTCACCGCCACCAAGCACGGCGCTGACCGGGTGGTGCGGGAACTGAACCGCAACAATGTACCGGCCATGGCCATCCACGGCAACAAGAGCCAGACCAACCGGGTCAAGGCCCTTGAGAGTTTCAAGGACGGTTCCATCCGGGTTTTGGTGGCTACGGATATCGCCGCCCGTGGCATCGATATCAGCGAATTACCCCTGGTCATCAACTTTGACCTGCCTAATATCCCCGAAACGTATGTCCACCGCATCGGCCGTACCGGCCGTGCCGGTCACAGCGGTTTGGCCATCAGCTTTTGCAACTTTGACGAGCTGGCCTATTTGAAGGATATTGAAAAGCTCACCAAAAAGACCGTGCCCGTGGTGGAGGACCACCCGTTCCCCATGGAAATTTTCGAGCCTACCCCCAAGGTCCAGCGGGGTCCCCGTCCGTCGAAGCAGCAGCCCAGGGAGACCAGGGCTGCCGAACCCGCCGGAACGTCCGGCGAGCATGCGTCTCAGACGGCGAAACAGGGGAGCAGACGGAAAAAGAAAGCGGCGCAGCCGCCCAAGGCTGCGGAACCGAAGCCAGAGCAGAAGACACTCCACATGCAGATGGAGCACAAGCCCCACCATAAGCCCCTGCCGCCGGAGGAACCGGTTCAAACGGGCCGCCCGGTGAAAAAGCTGCGGTCCGGCGCGCCTGAGCTGCCGGGAAGAGTGGTGGCCTTTGCCGATGGCCGCCACCGGCCCCGCCGCCGGGGCAACCGGGGCAACGGCTCCCGGCAGGGCGGTGAACAGTAACACCGCGCATCGGCAAAACCCCCGGCTCCCAGCCCATCAGGGCGGAGCCGGGGGCTGTTGATTCTGTGTGTCTTATGACACCAATTCGCCCGTGGGCAGGTAGCGGACGACTTGGGATTGTCCATCCGGTAGGGGATAGGACACTTCCACACAGCCGTTTGTAAAGGTAACATTGCAGTTTTGAGCGGCCGATTCTGCCGAAAGCTGGATTGTACTCAGCAGATCGCCAAACCGGTCAAAGCAGAGGACGGTATGTTCTGCCGTCAGAATTGCATAGACGCCGCCGCCGTCGGTGGCTACAGAGGAATCCTCCACCGTTACACCAGAAAACAGGGGCGTGGGACGGCTGCCCGCCGGGCATCGGAAGTAGGTGGTCTCACCATCATTGCTGTAGCAATAGAGGTCCTGGCCCACCTCCCGCAGGGATTCTGCGTAGCGGCCGCCAGCATAAGGCCCGGCCAGAACGGCGCCGCTTCCGTCATAGAGGGTGTAAGTGCCGTCAAGATCCACGATATAGCTGTCACTCCAACGGCAGAGACGAAGCCCGCCGGGAATAAGCGGCGATAACGTTCCGTTGCTGTCAAGAATTTTCCAACCGCCGTCCTGTTGGATTGCAATGCGATCATTGACACAGTTGGTCACCATGGTTTCCGGCGTACCGGGGGCAGGGCAGCTCCACAGCACCTTCTCCGCTGCGTTGATACCGCCCAAGGTGTTGTTATCCAGCCAGACTATGGCCTGACCGTGGTACCAGCCGGTCAGCGGCAGATAGGTGCCGCCGGTGGTACCATCCGCATGGAGCACCACTCGGTCTCGGGTGACATTGGCTTCCCAGCCCCAGGCGACGCCGCTGGCCGTATCGGATTTGTAAACCGTATCCAGCATAGCGCCTTCCATCAGTCGTCCGGTGTCCGGCACATAGAGGGCCATTTTGCTGCCGCCGTCCCACGTCACGCTGATCCAGCTGCCGAAAAATTCTGTGGTATAGAAGTAGCCGCCGGAATCGCCAATATCGGTCAGTACATGGTTGCCGTCGGCGTCCTCCAGATGAACCCGCAGCACACCGACACCGGCGTTGTCCACCACTTCATGGTATGGATACTTCGGCGCTTCCGAAGGCGATGCTGCCTGGGTGGGGTCATACAGCCGCAGCATGGTCAGAATGGATTGCTCCCGGGTGTAGGAGCCGTTGGGTTAAAGCCATTGTCACCGGTGCCCAGCATAATGCCGTTTTCATAGGCCCAGTATACATCGCTGCGGGACCAGGCGCGCAAATCCGCCCCGTCGGAAAAGACATGGGGCATGGCCGGGCTGGTGTCGGCATCGGTCCGCAGCAGCGCCAGACGGTGGAGCATGGACGCGGCCTCCTGCCGCCGGATGGGGGCATCCGGGTCAAAACGGCCCCCGCCGATACCGTTGACAATGCCCAGGGACGCGCAGCGCAGCACCGCTTCGTCCTCACAGTCGGTGAAGGAAACCGGTTGGGGTGCCTGCTGTCGGACCTGTCCGGCGTCTTCCCAGACAGCGTACAGCGCGGACGCCAGAGCGCAGAATTCCGCCCGGGTAATGGGCGCGTCGTAGTTTGTTTGAAGCGATTCCGGCACCAGACCGGCCGTTGCCGCCGCCTGTACTCCCTCCGCAGCCCAACCGCTGGGCAGTGAGGCGTAGGCTCCTACCGGCAGGACCAGCAGGGCGGCTGCCAGCAAAAATAGCATCCATCGTTTCATATCCATGCAGCCTCCATTTCCTGTAAACGTTCCGTTGTGGGAATGGCCGGGGCATCCTTGGGATACCCCTCTACGGCCAGCATACCATGATTCCTCTGAAAGTCAACAAATTTCCCATGGAAAAGCGACGCCATCTGTGCTATACTAACGGCGTTGAGTAAAATTTCCCAAACAGGACGGTGAACACCATGGAATCCAAGGGCATCAAAATCGCGGCCAAGAATCAGAAGGCGTTCCACGATTATTTTGTAGAGGAGCGGTTCGAGGCGGGTATTGAGCTGTTCGGCACGGAAGTCAAGTCCATTCGCCAGGGCACCCTGAACCTGAAGGATCCCTGGTGCAATATTAAGGACGGAGAAATCTGGCTCAAGCAGATGCACATCAGCCCCTATGAAAAGGGCAACATTTTCAATAAAGACCCCATGCGGCCCCGGCGGCTGCTGATGCACAAACGGGAGATCAACCGGCTGTATGGTCAGATCAAACAGGACGGCTATTCGCTGATCCCCCTGTCTGTGTACTTTAAAAACGCCCGTGTCAAGGTGGAGGTTGCGCTGTGTAAGGGCAAGAAGCTCTATGACAAGCGCGAGGACGCCGCCCGCAAGGATGCCAAGCGGCAGATGGACCGGGCCATGAAGGAAAGGAATCGATAACTATGGCAAATCCCATTGCAACCATTGAAATGGAGAACGGCGGCAAGATTGTTATGGAGCTGTTCCCCGACGTGGCCCCCCAGTCGGTCCGTAACTTTGTGACGCTGGCCCAGTCCGGTTTTTATGACGGCCTAATCTTCCACCGCGTCATCTCCGGCTTTATGATTCAGGGCGGCTGCCCCGAGGGTACCGGCATGGGCGGCCCCGGCTACTGCATCAAGGGCGAATTCAAGCTCAACGGCGTGGACAACAACGTGTCCCATAAGCGGGGCGTGGTGTCCATGGCCCGTGCCCAGTCTCCCAACTCCGGCGGCAGCCAGTTCTTCATTATGCATGCTGACGGCGAGTTTCTGGACGGCCAGTATGCCGCCTTCGGTCAGGTGATTGAGGGGATGGAGGTGGTGGACGCCATCGCGGCGGTGAAGACCGACGGCGCCGACCGGCCCCAGGAGGAGCAGAAGATCAAGTCCATCACCGTAGATACCCAGGGCAAAACCTATATGCCCCCGGAGAAGCTGAAAGACCCCTACGGCCGCTTCTAAAAAAATGGGTATGGTTTCCGGTTGACAACGGCCGGAAATGCGATATAATATAGTATCCTGCCAAAACAATGGCAGATCACCCCTGCCGCGGGTAGACCGCGGCAGGCCCCATATGGGGGCGTACCGGTTTCGACGGGGGTGGTGAGGCTGGAATAGCGAGCAGAGGCGCCTGGCCTCTATAAAACGGGCAATTTTTTAAACTTAACTGACAACAATAAAGTTGCCTTGGCTGCCTGATTAGGCGCCCGTTCCCCCCGGAAGGACCGCGAGCCGGGCTGGAGCGTCGATGAGCGGTGCACGTGCGTGCGGTAAGCTTTGCCCGCACCATGCATGATGAAGCTACCAAGCCGTAAAGGGTGTCCCTTCCCGTTACGGTGAGGGAATGGAAACAATGGACTGCGCTCGGAGAGATTCCTGTCAAGCTGCTTTCGGACGCGGGTTCGACTCCCGCCGCCTCCACCAGATGGACATTACACGAACACCTACTTTTTCAAAGGCGGCTTTGCCGTAAGGGTGTGGCTGTGATGTCAAAACAGAAAGAAGAGAGTGGCACTTGCCACTCTCTTCTTTACTATTTTTAGTGGATTATGTATTATTTAGTCAAGATAAATTGTGCATAACATATTGAAACTCGGAGGATAGGAAAAGCTTATGAAAGTTTCAATTAAAACTATAAAAATCACATCTGTAATCTCTGCCATCTCTCTCGTTATTGCCTTGCTTATGGGGGCGGAATATTTTAAGGATACCTCGCAGATATATTTATTTGGAATTTCTTGGGTTACACTACAAAATACAGCGTTTGGGATTTTCGGAAGTGCTGCACTTGCAGCAGTATCAGCCGGAATTATTTATGGTGTAGATAAAGAAGCATATCTGA
>DVJJ01000126.1 GCA_018716875.1 Candidatus Avoscillospira avistercoris | reverse complement strand
CGCTAAGGCGAACGGTTAAAAAACGAAACGCCAATGTGTATGCGGTAGTAGCTCAGTTGGATAGAGTGACTGACTACGAATCAGTAGGTCAGGGGTTCGAGTCCCTTCTACCGTACCAGCACTCCGATTGCAAATGCAGTCGGGGTGCTTTTTTTACAGTCTGAACTTTTTCTGGAGGGGTGTCGCATGTCCATCTATGAAACCATTCAGCAGCAGGCGAAGACGCTGGGGCCATGGCTCCGGGAGACCCGCCGCGCACGGCGCGGGTATTTCGCCCGCTGCGACGGGCGACCAGAGGCCCTGCCTCTGGACTCCGCGATTTTTTTAAAAAAATCGAGTAAAACTTTTATATTTTGGGTGCTATGTAAGTCTGTGGCCTGGGCGGGCGGTTCATGACCGCCCGCCCTTTGGTTCTCAATGCATCATGTCGTCCACGACGTCCGACACCTTGCGCTTGATGGTATGCGCGGCGTCGTCGGCGGCCTGATACATGGCCGAGCGCTTGGGCACCATCATCATCACGGCCGCTCCGGCCAGCATCCCCGCGCCCACTGCTGCGGCAATTCCTTTCATCTCCATAACATTCAACCTCCTCTCCGACCATAGCTTATCCCACTTTGCCCCCGTTCACCCATGCAATTTCCCCCAGTTCACAATACGCTAGGCAGGCGCACATTTCTATGATATGATACATCTATCTGAATGAAAGAACGGTGGGGTTGTATGTCCATGGAACTCTTGCAGCGGAAAATTTGTGAAAAACGAACCCCGGCCATGGTCAGTCTCAATCTGACCCCGGCCCTTTTGCCCCCGTCCATCTGGAACGGCGGCACCGTTGCCGATTTGGCGGCGGCTTATGCATCCTGGGGCAAGTCGGTTTTGGATGCCCTGGCCGACACCATCCCGGCGGTCAAACTGCATCCCGTCTGGTTTGAACGGCTGGGCAGCCGCGGCCTGGATGTGGTCCGCGCCCTCTGCGCCCACGCCCAATCCCTGGGCTATTATGTCCTGTTGGAGACGGGCCGCTCGGACCATCCGGCGGCGGCGGAACTGTCGGCGGCCACCTATTTCGGCCCCCTCAGCGCTCAGAATGAGCCTTGGGAACAGCCCTGGCCCATTGACGGCCTGTTCATCGGCGGATACACCGGCAGCGACGGCGTCAAACCCTATCTGGCCCACTGCAAGACCCTCAACAAAAGCATTTTTGTTCAGGCACGCACTGCTGACAAATCGGCACGGGAGGTCCAGGATTTGATTTCCGGTGACCGGGTCGTTCATACGGCCATGGCCGATTTGGCCGTCCGTTGGAGCGTGGGCATGGAGGACGGCTCCGGCTTCTCCCGCGTCGGCGTGGCATTGTGCCCCCGCACCGCTGATTCCGCCGCCGAGCTGCGCGGCCGCTATGAACGGCTGTTTTTCCTGATTCCCGGCCGCACGGTCCATGGTTCCTCTTTTAAGGAAATGACCCGGCTGTTTAACAAGTACGGCCATGGGGCCGTTATGGAAATTTCCTCCGGTCTCCTGGACGCCTGGGAACGCCATCCGACGGACCCGGCGGGGGCTATCCAACTGGCCGGGGAACGGCTGCGGGACGAGCTGGCCCGCCATGTAAAGGTGATGTGATATGACAAAACTGTACATCATCCGCCACGCCGAGGCCGAGGGCAATCTGTTCCGCCGCATCCACGGCCACTACAACAGCAACGTCACCCACGACGGATTGAAACAGATTGCCGCCCTGGAACGGCGGTTCCAAGGCGAGACCATCGACGTTTGCTACAGCAGCGATTTGGTGCGGACCCGCGTCACGGCCCGTGCCGTCTATGAGCCGCGGGATTTGCCCCTGCGTCTGGAACCGGGGTTCCGGGAGGTCAATCTGGGCCCCTGGGAGGACCTTCCCTTCGGTCTGCTGGAACGGGAGCAGCGGGACCAGCTGGCGGCCTTCAGCCATCGGCCCAGGGAATGGCATGTGGACGGGGCCGAGGATTTTCTCGTATATCAGCGGCGGTTCCTGGACACGCTGGAACGGGTGGCCCAGTACCACGACGGAAACACGGTGGCGATTTTCACCCATGGCTGCGTCATTCGGGCCATGCTGGAGGGACTGTTCCCCGGACAGGAGGCGGGCCACTGTGACAATACCGGCGTGACGCTGCTGGAATACGACGGCGGCCAGTATCGGGAGATTTACCGCAACGACAACAGCCATTTACCGGGGCAGTTATCCACCTTTGCCAAACAGAATTGGTGGAGAAAGGAGCGGGTCCAGCGGGACCGGAATCTGTGGTTCCGGCCCTTGGGCAACGACCCCCAATGGTATGTCCAGTGCCGCCGGGAAGCCTGGGAGGGCATCTACGGGCCGGGCAGCTTCCCCGATGGGGCGGCCTATTACGCCGATGCCGTGGGCCGGGCCGCCGGGGAACCGTGGGCCATCTGTCAGGCCATGCTGGGCGAGGAACCGGCGGGCCTGCTCCAATTGGATTGGAACCGGGGCGCGGAGCAGCGGGTGGGGTATATCCCATTTCTCTACCTGCTGCCCCAGTTCCGGCGGTTGGGGCTGGGCGTCCAGCTTATCGGTCAGGCCGTCAGTTTTTACCGGCGGTTGGGCAGAACCCATTTGCAGCTGGCGGTGTCGCCGGAAAATCCGGGGGCCGTGCGGTTTTATCAGCGGTACGGTATGACACAGGCTGGAACCGTGGCCGGGGCAGGGAAAACCCTGTGGCTGATGGATTTTAATATGGATTTAACCCGAGACCTGGAGCCCGCATTGATAAAAATATAAAAGTTTTACTCGATTTTTTTCAAAAAATCGCGGAGTCCAGAGGCAGCGCCTCTGGTCGCGCCGCGCACGGCGCGAAACACCCGCCCGCCGCAGCGGGCGAAACACCCCAGCGTCCCCAAGCGCCATCCGCAGATGGCGCAATCCCTGGGGCGTCCGCCCCAAGGCCGTCGGTCCCACCCCGTCAGCGGGTGGCGGACGGCGGCCTTCTGTTGCGCCGGAGTTTCGTAAATGCCCCAGGGCGGTTTGTACGATGGTGCGTACCAGCGGCGGGACACGCAGGTCCCGCCCTACGGACCATGTCGGCAGCCTGTGCGGTTCCTTTCCCATCCCAATACGGCAAAAAGGCGGGGGTCAGCCCCCGCCTTTTTTACCGCATCCCTGCGCCCATGGAATCCGTGTTCGGCTTCTGCGCCTTGGGCATGGGCCGCACCGGCTCCCGGCCTGTCCGGTCCGTCCGGTCCGACTTATCCGGGGGATTTGTCCCGTTTACCCGGCCGTCATTGGTCGTGGACACGTTCCCGCGGTACTCCGCTACCTCCCGCTCTGCGTCGTCCACCATCTGCGATACGCTGTTGCCGCACGCCGTCAGGCCCGCCGCCAACAAAAGCGCCAAAATCATGGTTACCGTCTGTTTCATCGAAAATTCCTCCTTGTGGTAAATCTCGTATCTCCAGACCTAGTATGTGCCGTTTTTTCCCCGCTCACTATGCAAATCCATTCCAGTTGTGGCGATTTCGTCCAAACCACACCCAACTTTTTGAGAAAATCACAGTTGATTCTTTTGCCGGAAAACAGTATAATGATATCGCTGAACAAAAACGCTAACACGCGAATAAAGGGGTACTTTACATATGAAAAAGCTGACAGTCAAAAAGGGTAGCGAATGTATGGCCTGCCTGGCTTGCGTCCAGGCCTGCTCCAACGCTTTCTACAAGGAATTCCATCCCGATAAGTCCTGCATCCAGATTATCGAGAAGAACGGCGCCGCCAAGCCCATGGTCTGCGTCCAGTGCGGCAAGTGCGCCAAGGCCTGCGAAGCCGGCGCCATCACCCAGAACGCCAAGGGCGTTTACACCATCAACAAGAAGCTCTGCACCCAGTGCGGCAAGTGCGCCGAGGTATGTCCCTTCCATGTGCTGGTCAAGGTCGCCGAGCAGCCCGCTTCCAAGTGCATCGCCTGCGGCATCTGCGCCAAGGCATGTCCCATGGAAATCCTCGAGGTCGTCGAGGCCTGAGCCGTCCCTGCGGTTGTTCCTGCGCCGTCTCCCTGTGGAGACGGCGCTTGAGCTTGTCAAAAAAGTGTTTTTGCCAAGCTCAGGGCGAAAATTCAACTTTGAAAAAGTTGAATTTTCGGTCTATTGAAATAGGTGCAGGGGACTTTTTGTCCCCCGCACACACCCCCTGCTGCTCTGTCACGGCAGTACTTGCGGGTTTTTCGACAGACTGCAGCGCCGTCTCCACAGGGAGACGGCGCTTTGTCGTGACCCTTTGTCCAATTTCCCATCGGCTGGCTATGGAAATTTTCGACACCATCTTGACAAATGCCATTCAGACTGGTACTCTTTCCTATGGATATATTGATATCTTTCTATCGATAACAAGGAGGCTTCCATGGCATCGTCCCCCATTCTGCGCTTCCGACCCGCCGACGCTCTGGTCATCCTCTGCATACTGCTGCTGGCCGGGGCGTCCCTGGTGCCCTTCCTGCGCAATGCCGCCGTGGAACCGGCCACCGTGGAGGTCTGGCAGAACGGCGTTCTTACCCGCCAAATCCCCGCCATGTCCCAGGTGACCTTCGACGTCTCCGGCGATTACACCAACGCCATCACCGTCGATTACGGCAAAGTGGCCGTCACCCATTCCGACTGTCCCACCCAGGACTGTGTCCACACCGGGTGGATTTCCTACACCGGTCAGACCATTGTGTGTCTGCCCAACGGCGTGGAAGTTCGTCTCACCGGCGGCGACGCGGAACCGGAAATCGACGGCGTCAGCCGTTAGGGGAGGGGTACCATGGAACACACCAAGCGTCTTACCATGGGGGCCATCCTTACGGCCCTGGCCCTGGCCCTTTCCTATATGGAGCGGTTTTTTCCGCTGCAATTGCTGGTCCCACTGCCCGGCGTCAAACTGGGGCTTGCCAATCTCGTCACCGTCTTTGCCCTCTATTTTCTGACGGTTCGGGAAGCCGGTATGATTCTCATTCTGCGCTGCGCCCTGGGTTCCCTCTTTTCCACCGGCGTGACGGCCTTTCTCTTTTCCATCGGCGGCGGCCTGCTG
>DVJJ01000125.1 GCA_018716875.1 Candidatus Avoscillospira avistercoris | reverse complement strand
GATATTCTTGGAAACGGTGCTGGCGGAATGGTTTCCAATGGAAATAGACGCCCCTTGCAGTTCCGACAGTCAGCAGGTATAATCGGGAAGATAGAAGGGAGTGGAACCGCCATGACAAAGATCCTGCTGGTGGAGGATGACGCCAGCATTGTGGAAAATCTGACGGAATACCTGACTGGGGAAGGGTATCGGGTACAAAGTGCGCCGGGCCAACAGACTGCACTGGATTTGGCAGCACAGGAGAACTTTGATTTGGTCCTGCTGGACGTATCTTTGGCCGACGGCAATGGTTTTACTGTCTGCCGGGCCATCAAAGCTGACCACCATATTCCCGTGATCTTTCTCACGGCTTCCGGCGATGAATACAGCACGGTGGCGGGATTTGATGTGGGCGCCGATGATTATATTGCCAAGCCGTTCCGGCCCCGGGAACTGCTGTCCCGCATCAAGAATGTTTTGCGTCTCACCGGCGGGGCCGGGGCGGTTATCCGCCTGGGGGACGTAGAAGTGGACACAGTGAAAGGGGTAGCCACCAAGAACGGCCGGGAACTGAACTTGTCGGCGTTGGAATACCGGCTGCTGCTGGTGTTTCTCAATAATCGGGGCCGGGTATTGTCCCGGAATCAGCTGTTAGACGCTATTTTTGCCATTGCCGGAGAATTTATCAACGACAATACCCTGACGGTTTATATTAAACGACTGCGGGAGAAGCTGGAGGATGATCCCCAGAACCCGAAGTATATCAAAACCGTGCGGGGCTTGGGATATAAGGTGGAACTGTCATGAATCTGCTGCGCAATCTGGAAATCTTTCGGTTTTTGGCATTCCATCTGCTCCTGACGCTCCTGGCTGCCGTAACGGCGTTTGTGTGGAATCCGGCCTTCGGCTGGTTCACGGCGGTGCTGTGTGTACTGTTTACCGTGCTGCACCTGTTGAGTACTCGCAGCCGCTACCAGCGGATTGCAGCCCTGTCGGCTGACCTGGACCGGGTGCTTCATGGGCAGGACAGCGTTGATCTGGACCGGTACGAAGAGGGCGAGCTGGCCATTCTGCAAAGTGAAATCCGCAAAATGATCATCCGTCTGCGGGAACAGCAGCAGAATCTCCAGCAGGATAAGGTGTATCTGGCCGATTCCATTGCCGATATCTCCCACCAGCTGCGAACACCCTTGACTACAATCAATTTGCTGGTGTCGTTTCTCTCGGAGCCGGACTGCTCTACAGAACGGCGTCTGAAACTGGCTCGGGAACTCTGCGGTCTGCTGTCCCGTATCGACTGGTTGATTACGGCGCTGCTGAAGCTGTCCAAACTGGATGCGGGCACCGTCCAGTTCCGCCACGAGACGCTGCCCATGGCGGAATTGCTGCGCCAGGCTGCGGAACCGCTCCTGGTTCCCATGGAATTACGGGACCAGACATTAACTGTGGAAGCCGACGGCACATTTGAAGGAGATATTGCCTGGACGCAGGAGGCGCTGGCCAATGTGCTGAAAAACTGCATGGAGCATACGCCATCCGGCGGCGTCATTTCTGTTACAGCCACGGAGACGGCGTTGTACCGGGAAATTCGCATTGCCGACACCGGCTGCGGCATCGACCCGGTTGACTTGCCCCATATTTTTGAACGGTTCTATAAGGGAAAGGATGCTGACGACAAGAGCTTCGGCATCGGTCTGGCCCTGGCCCGCCGCATTATCACCAATCAGGACGGTACCATCAAAGCGGAAAACCGGCCCGAGGGCGGCGCGCTCTTTACTATACGATTCTATCCGGGGACCGTTTAAACGGTCCCTGAATTTTTGCAGATATTGTGACAGATTTGTCACGCAGCCGTCACCAGCCTGTCACCTGCATGGGGTATCCTATAGGTACACAAAAAGGAGAGCGTCCTATGGAACTGTTACGAGTAGAAGACCTCTGCAAGACATACGGCAGGGGAGAGAATGCGGTAAAGGCACTGGATCACGTGTCGTTTACCGTGGAAAAAGGAGAATTTCTGGCGATTATCGGCCCGTCCGGCTCCGGCAAATCGACGCTGCTGCATATTTTGGGTGGTGTGGACCGCCCCGCCAGCGGCCATGTGTATTTGGATGGCCAGGACGTCTACGCCCAGAATGAGGATCAGCTGGCGATTTTCCGCCGCCGTCAGGTGGGATTGATCTATCAGTTCTACAATCTGATACCGGTGCTCAATGTGGTGGAGAATATCACGCTGCCGGTGCTGATGGATGGGCGGGCAGTCAATCCGGAACGGTTGCGGGAACTGATGGAAACCCTGGGTCTCCGGGGCCGGGAACGGCATCTGCCCAACCAGTTGTCCGGCGGCCAGCAGCAGCGGGTTTCTATCGGCCGCGCCCTGATGAATGCCCCGGCCCTGGTGCTGGCCGACGAACCCACAGGCAATTTGGACAGTAAAAACTCCCAAGAGATCGTGGAACTGCTGAAACTGTCCCATCGGAAATACGGTCAAACACTGATTGTCATTACCCACGACGAATCCATTGCCCTCCAGGCCGACCGGGTGCTGACCATTGAGGACGGCACCATCACCCGGGATGAGGTGATCCGCAGATGAACATTTTTCAAAAGGTTACCCTGCAATCCCTGAAGAAAAATAAGGTCCGGACCATCGTCACCATTGTCGGCGTCATCCTGTCAGCGGCCATGATCTCGGCGGTGACTACTTTTACGGCCAGCATGTCCAACTATATGCTGCAAGCCGCCATAGCATCCGAGGGGGCCTGGCACGGCTATGTGCCCGACGCGGACATTGCAACCACCCAGGAGATTGTGGCCGCGCCGGAGGTGGCCGAAGCCAGCGCCATGCGGCATTTGGGCTACGCTCTGGTCGATGGCAATAGTCCCTATGTCTATGTGCTGTCCAGCGACGAAGAAACCACCGAAATGCTGTCGGTTCGGCTGGTGGGCGGGCACTATCCCACCTCCGGCAATGAGATTCTGTTGCCGGAACATCTGCTCAACAGCAACAAGAATACGTTTAAAATCGGGGATACCATCACATTGGCCCTGGGCCAGCGGATGGTGGACGGCTATTACCTGACCCAAGGCAACCCCTACCAGGAGGAGGAGACGCTGGAAGTCCGGGAAACCCGGACCTTTACCGTGGCTGGTGTGTACAGGCGTCTGTCTGACCGCGTGGAGCCCTATGAAGCGCCGGGCTATGTGGCAATCACTGGACCCGACGGGAACGGCAACGCAGACTCCCGCTATGACGTTTTTTTCGCCATGAACCGTCCGGGGGATATCTACTCCTTCCTGGAAGATCACACCCTGAACGGTAAAACCAATGACAGAGTTTTGCTTTATTCCGGCACCACCGACGTTTCTGGCTTTGAAAACGCTTTGCGTGGGTTGTCCGCCATTGTCATCGGCCTGATCATGTTCGGCTCCATTTCTCTGATCTACAATGCCTTTTCCATTTCCGTTTCCGAACGGACCAAGCAGTTTGGACTGTTGTCCTCCATCGGCGCAACCAGAAAGCAGCTGCGGGGTATGGTCCTGTTTGAAGCGCTGGTGGTCAGCGTGATTGGCATTCCCATCGGTATTCTGTCGGGTATCTTGGGCATCGGCGTGACGCTGTTGTTTGTAGGTGATCTGTTTGCCACGCTGCTGGCGGGGGAGGGTGTACCGATGACCCTTTGCATCTCGGCACCGTCCATCCTGGTTGCGATTGTGGTGGCTCTGGTAACGGTACTGATTTCCGCCTGGATTCCGTCGGGCCGCGCAACAAAGATCACCGCCATCGAAGCCATTCGGCAGAGCCGGGATATCCGCCCGGATAAGAAGGTGCGCCGTTCTTCCGGTCTGACCTACCGGTTGTTCGGTCTGCCCGGCGTTCTGGCCAGTCAGCACTACCGGCGCAGCCGCAAAAAGTACCGGGCTACCATTTTCAGCCTGTTTATGAGCATTGTTCTCTTTGTCTCGGCCTCTGCCTTTACCGACTATATGGTGACCATGGCAGGGCAGGGGCTGGATGTGGCCGGATATGACGTTTCCATGTCACTGCGACAG
>DVJJ01000124.1 GCA_018716875.1 Candidatus Avoscillospira avistercoris | reverse complement strand
ATCACTTTTCGATACAGGGCCTCCGCCGCCGCGTAATCATACCCCCGCTCCCCTGCCGCCTGCTTCCGCAGACAAAAAATACAGCAGGCGTCAAAGGGGTCTCGCGGATTCAGACCGCAATAGCCCCCATAGCGGGATAGCATGGCGCTGACCGCCTGGGGCGTCATGGCCGCACCAAACCCGACTTTCAAATAGGTATCCCGGCTTTTGGGCGCGCCGCCCTGGAGGCTCCAGCGTTTCACCGTATTTTTGCTCAATCCGCATCTGGCCGCAAAGCGTCCGTAACTCAAGCCGGTGGCGTCCAGCACACCGGTAAAAAAGGTCTGCCAGGCGTCTTCACCAGCGCAGTCCTCCTCCAGCAGCACCAGGACATCCGTCACCGTTTCACACCGGGACAATTCCATGGACCGATTCCTCCCCTATTCGTCCCACTGGCAGACAAAGCCACAGCTTGTCTGCTCAAAACTCGTCATACCATTGCGCACGGTATCATTCCAGACCCAGCCCTCTTCGCCCTTTTGGTACATCATCAGATAGTGCTCCTCGCCGCTCTCATTGTTGGGCTCCCCAATCGCCCAGGCGGCAAACTGAACGGGTTCCCCGGTCAGCCATTGAAAATCGTCGCCTTCGCTGAAATTGGTGGCCCCCAGCCAGACCGTCTTGACCTGGTTTTCTTCCAGCAGCGCCGTAATGGTATCCATCTGCTCCTGATTTTCTATGGTAGCCAGCTGGCCGCCCTGGGATTCACAATAGGTACGCGCTTCCTCCCAGGTCATGACCCCTTTTATCACCGCATACCGGCGCTGGACCGTCTGCGTCTCCTCCTCTGCCGGTTCTTCGGTTGGCTCCGGTCTGAAATCTTCCACGGGTTCGCTTTGAACGGGCGGCACGTCCGGAAGCTGTACTATGACCTCCTGCCGGGGCAAGGCCAACGCGGCTGCCGCTGCCAGCAGCGCACAGGTCCAGCCCGCCACCGCCGCAATCTGCCAGCCGCAGTGCTGCGGTTCCAGCGCCCGCAGCACCGCCTCCGCCGAGGGAAACCGCTTTTGTGCCTGACTGGCACAGCAGCGCAGAACAATCCGTTTCAGCCGCCGGTCTCCCTGGGGCGGCGGCGGCAGCCGGTTGAGCTGCCAGCGGCGGCGAACCGCCGTCTCCCGCTGGGCAAAGGACGTATGTTCATCGGTTAACGGCAGCTGTCCCCCATTCAACAGCTGATATAGAACGATACCCAGGGAATAAAGGTCCACCCGGCTGTCATAGACGTCCCCCCGTGCCACCTCCGGCGCCATATAGGCAGCTGTACCCGTCATGGTCTCCATAATGCCGGTACGGCAATGCCGGGCAATGCCAAAATCCCCCAGTTGAAAGCGTCCATGGGCCGTGCGATACAGATTGGCCGGTTTCACATCCCGGTGAATCACCCCAAGCTGATGCGCGGCAGCCAGCGCGGCGGCAATGTCCCATGCCAGGGTCCGGACTTCGGAGATGGTCAGGGTCTCCCCCTCCCGCAGCAGCTCCGCCACACAGTCCAGCCGCTCCATGCGCAGCAGCACATCCCAGCCCACCAGCGCTTCCTGGTCATACAAGGGCATCCACGCGGTATCGTACAGGGTTACAACGGTGGCACAATCCCGCAGCTGCTCCAATGCTGCAATCTCCTGGCGCACCTCCGCTGCCCGCCGTTCCAGGTCTTCCCCCTGGCCCAATATGGTGATAACCTTTGCCACATAGGACACGTCTTCTTCCGGCCCGCCGCTGGACAGGGCATAGACACTGCAACGGCTGCTGCGATAGAGACGTGCTGCCGGGGTAAACCGGCCCCACAAAGGTGCATACTGTTCCAGTCGCTTTTCTAACTGCTCCATAAAACGGCAATCCTTTCAACCCTGCAACGTGCGGCGCTCCACTCTGCCGGAAGCTCCAAGTCTGGGACATTTCCAGTTCAACGTTACTATACCAGAAATGGCGGGCGGATGGAAGTCCATACACAGCGCACCGCCACCGGCTTTCCATGGGAAAATCCGGTGGCGGTGGAATCTTTTTCAATTTTACGACCAGCGTAATACAAATTGTATCAGGGTCAACCGGCTTGGTACAAATTATGCCAATGCTGTTCCCTTTCGCTTCCCGGTTTGGCTGGACGGGTTTTGACAACGGTGATTTTTTCCAGTATACTGTCCACAGAACCAATCCCACAGAAGAAAGCGAGGAGGAGTTTTTTATGAAACGTCTGGTAACCCTGCTGCTGTCCGCTCTGCTGGCCGTTACCCTGTCGTCGCCGGTGCTGGCCGGCTCCCTCGACAGTGAGATGGCCACCGCCGTCCGGTTTTTGCAGCAAAACAACATTCTGGCAGGCGATGAAACCGGCAATTTACAGTTGGACAAGTCGCTGACCCGTGCGGAGCTGGCGGTCATTGTCTCCCGGCTGACGGTGAATCAGGAGCATCTTATGGCCGATCAGAAGTACTACGCCGGTCAGTGTACCTTTACCGATGTGCCGGAATGGGCGCGGGTCTATGTGGGCTACTGCGCTTCCATGTACTATGTGGGCGGCTATGGCGACGGGCGCTACGGCCCCGACGACCCGGTGACCCCTGCCGCCGCCTGTACGGTGCTGCTGCGGTGCTGCGGCAATCTGGTTCCCTTTGCATGGTCCTATGACACGGCGCTGGATGCGGCGGTCCAATACGGCATCGCCCCCAGAGAAGCCCTGCTGGAGGAGCACATTTCCCGTGGAACTCTGTCCATCCTGCTGTACCGCACGGCGGAAAAGCTGGGCTTTTCCATGGAGGACGCGGAGCCTGACACCGGCGACACGTCGGACGAAGACACCGCCAGTGAGATGGAGCAGCAGGTGGCGGAGCTGGTCAACCAGGAGCGGGCCGCCCAAGGTCTCGCGCCCCTGACCTTCAGCGCCGACCTCTGCGACGGTGCACGGCGCAAGTCCCAGGACATGCACGACAACAACTATTTCAGCCATGACAGCCCCACCTTTGGCTCTCCCTTTGACATGATGAGCTCCATGGGCATTGACTTCTGGGCCGCCGGAGAAAACATTGCCATGGGCTACCCAACAGCGGAGGACGTTATGGAGGGCTGGATGAACTCCCCCGGTCACCGGGCCAACATCCTCTCGGAAGCGTTCACGGAAATCGGTGTGGGATACGTGGACGGCTATTGGACCCAGTGGTTTGTGAACCGCTGAACGCCGGGCCGGCTCCGCCATAAAACCATAAAGAACGGGAGTATGCCGCGGCATGCTCCCGTTCTTTTGGAATTGGTCTAGGATTCTGGCAGCCAGACCACCGTGTCGCAAATCCGCAGCCCCGCGATTTCCTCCCGGAACTGGGGTACAGGAAACATGGCCGTATAGTGGCCGTTTGCAGTGGTGTCGCCCTCGGTATAATTGGCGCCGCAGTTGCCGCTCAGCTGTGTTTCTGTGCCGTCAGCGCCGATGATGGAAACCGGCACATCCAGCATTTTCGGCGTATCGTCAAGGACTGTCAGAAAGTTCAGATCCATATGCAGGCCCACTGGAGACAACCGCAGCTTTTCGATCTCCAAATCCACGCCATATTCATTCTGAACAACGGTTTCAGGCAGTCGAATGGTCTCCGTGGCATCGGTGTAGCTGGCTGTATAGGACAGGGTCCACGGTCCCTCTGCCAGCAGAGTTTCCGTCCCATCTTCATGCCATTGTACCAACTTTCCAAAAGTAGTGCGGCACATCCGGCCCAACAGCGGCACGTCGCCGCTCCATTGCTCAATGATCTGGCATTGACTGGGGTCCTCTTCATTCTTTATCCCCGTCAGGCTGCCGCCTCCGGAACCGATGCCGAAGAACCCCAGAAATTTGTACCGCGTCTCCCACTCCTGAAAGCGCAGGTTTTCCGGTAGGGGCTGGCCATCATCCCGGGTCAGGGTATACACCACCGCCAGATTATATCGGTCTCCGATAATGGCGTCAGCGGTGATGGTATAGCCGTCGGCGCTGACCGACGCTCCGATGGGACTGCCGATGTGGTCCACAATCTCCGTGCGGGTACCGCCAAACAAGGGAGCCAGCAAACTGCTGACCGCTCCCGACCGGGCTTCCACCGTCAGCGTGGCCAGCAGTACCAACATTACACAGGCCGCCGCCGTCAGTCCGCGGGGAAATTTGCGGCGGGTCCGTTGCTGCCGCGCCCGGTCGGCTTCCAACAACAATGCATCGTCCAGCTGGTCCAGACTGTCCAGCAGTTGTTCCCGGTTCATCATAGAAATCCCTCCCTGACAAGATGCGTTTTCAACTGCTGCCGGGTGCGGTACAGCAGACTTTTTACCTTGGCCCGGCTCATCCCGCTCCGGTTTGCAATCGTTGGGATATCATCAAAATAATAATATCGCCAGAGAAACACATGGCGCGTCTGCGGCGGCAGGGTCCATAGAAACTGCCCAATGGAATCGGCCAGCTCCTTGGCCGCTACCTGCTGCTCCGGCGTCTCGCCGCCGGGAACCGTGTCCCCCAATTCCTCCAGGGCACAGGCGTAACTGTCCGCACCGCGCCGGGCGGCATGCTGTTTGCGGACGCCGTCAATGGCCCCCTGTCGGGTAATCTTTCCCAGATAGGTGGACAGAACCGCAGGCCGGTGGGGCGGTATGGAATTCCAGGCCCGCAAATAGGTATCGTTGACGCACTCCCGGCAATCCTCCGAATCTTTCAGGATGTTCTTTGCAATTTTCATCAGGTACGGTTCGTATTTCAGCCTGGTCTCGTCGATGGCTGTTTCGGAGCGGCTCCAATAGAGCGCGACAATCTCCCGGTCCTCCATGGACATCTCCCCTCTCTCTGCTTCTCATTGGGTCCCTTTACCTTATATCCCGTAAAAAATCCCCTTTGGTTGCAGAAAATTTCTTGAAAGAAGTAAAAAACAGCGACGGCTTTTGTCGTTCAGCAGTTTCTTCCAGTCGAGTATTCCACAAACTTGTTGATAACTGGT
>DVJJ01000123.1 GCA_018716875.1 Candidatus Avoscillospira avistercoris | reverse complement strand
CCGTTTTTCAAAGGAAGTATTATGAGGGGAAAATGAAAAATGAAAAAGTTGTATCGCTTCTTGCTTGATTATCATACCAAGGAGATATTAAATATATAAGTGGGCAGATATTAAATAAGTATGAACTATTGTTGCAAACCTATAGAAAAATCCTGCCGCTCTTTTATGCGGCAGGATCCCCCTTGGAAGAAAATAAAAAGAAATTGCTTCATGCACTGTTAGTATACAGACCTTGTGTAAAATTCGATAGACTGTTATTGTAAAACCATCATTAAATTTTACAGCAGCCATAGACAGGAGAACGCCTCTGCCGGTGACCAGTCGGCAGAGGCGTTCATCCTATAACAAAAAAGAGGGAGAAAAATGAAAAAAGTCTATCGCTTCTTGCAGTATTATCATATCAATGAAATATTAAATAAGTTAGAGGGCAGATATTACAAAAGCGTAAAATCATCAATGCAAATGTATGAACCGAACAGTTGTTCACAAAAATATAATAATTGATGGACAGAAAAACCTATTGACATGGAAGGAAAACAGGCGTATATTGTAGTCACAAAGGTTAGCACTCTACAAGCGAGAGTGCTAAAATCTATGAGAACGGCGGAGCATGGAAGGAAGTCGAAGGAATAGAAGGTAGTCACCGCCGGAAAGGAAGGTCATTGCTTTATGAATGCACAGAAATATACGAAAAAATCCCTGGAAGCCATCCAGGGGGCCCAGGCCATCGCCCTGGAGCACGCCAACCAACAGATTGAGCAGAGCCACCTGCTGCTGGCCCTGCTGGAGCAGGAGAACGGTCTGATTCCCCAACTGCTGCAAAAGATGGGCGTGACGGTGGAAAGTCTGGAGGCGGCGGTCCGTCAGGAGATCGACCGGCTGCCCAAGGTCACCGGCTCCGGCCGGGAAGCCGATAAATATTATATCGCCCGGCAGGTGGACGATGTGTTCCAGGCCGCCGAGCATCTGGCTAACCAGATGAAGGATGAATTTGTCTCGGTGGAACACCTGTTCCTGTCTATGCTGGACCATCCGGACAACGTGCTGGGACCCCTGTTCAAGACGTACCAAATCCATCGGGAAGATTGTCTGAAAACGTTGCAGACCATCCGCGGCAATCAGCGGGTCACCAGCGATAACCCGGAGGAGACCTACGACGCGTTGAAGAAATACGGCACCGACCTGGTGGAACGGGCCCGGCAGAACAAGCTGGACCCGGTCATCGGCCGAGACGACGAAATCCGAAACGTCATCCGGATTCTGAGCCGGAAAAGTAAAAATAACCCCGTCCTGATCGGTGAACCCGGCGTTGGTAAAACGGCCATTGCCGAGGGTCTGGCCCAGCGGATTGTCAAAGGCGACGTGCCCACAACCTTGCAGGATAAAACCATTTTTGCCCTGGATATGGGCTCTTTGATTGCCGGTGCAAAATACCGTGGTGAGTTTGAGGAGCGGCTGAAAGCTGTTCTCAGTGAGGTCAAGAAGTCCGAGGGCCGTATTATCCTGTTTATCGATGAGCTGCATACCATCGTCGGTGCGGGCAAGACCGAGGGCGCCATGGACGCCGGCAACCTGCTGAAACCCATGCTGGCCCGTGGTGAGCTGCACTGTATCGGTGCAACGACCCTGGACGAGTACCGGCAGTATATCGAAAAGGACGCCGCCCTAGAGCGTCGGTTCCAGCCGGTCATGGTGGGCGAGCCTACGGTGGAAGACACCATCGCCATCCTCCGTGGCCTGAAAGAGCGCTATGAGGTGTTCCACGGCGTCAAGATCACCGACGGCGCCATTATTGCCGCCGCCACCCTGTCCAACCGGTATATTACGGACCGGTTCCTCCCCGACAAGGCCATTGACCTGGTGGATGAAGCCTGCGCCATGATCCGCACGGAGATCGACTCCATGCCCACGGAACTGGATGTGATTCAGCGGCGGATCATCCAGCATGAGATTGAGGAAGCCGCCCTGAAGAAGGAGGACGACGCCCTTTCCAAGGAGCATCTGGCGGAGATTCAAAAGGAACTGGCCGAGATGCGGGACGAGTTCAATGCCAAGAAAGCCCAGTGGGACAATGAGAAAAACGCCATCGGCAAGGTCCAGAAGCTCCGGGAAGACCTGGAAGCCGCCAACGCCGACCTGGAGAAGGCCCAGCGGGAATACGACCTGGAAAAGGCCGCACAGCTGCAATATGGACGGATTCCCGAACTGAAAAAGCAGTTGGAGGCCGAGGAGCAGATTGCCCAGGCCGGTAGAGAGCGGAGTCTCCTGCGGGATAAGGTCACCGAGGAAGAGATTGCAAGAATCATCCAGCGGTGGACCGGCATCCCTGTGTCCCGACTGATGGAGGGTGAACGGGAGAAGCTGCTGGGACTGGAGGACATTCTCCACAAGCGGGTTGTGGGCCAGTACGAGGCCGTCCGGCTGGTCAGCGAGGCCATTCTCCGCAGCCGTGCCGGTATCGCGGACCCCAACAAGCCCATCGGTTCGTTCCTGTTCCTGGGCCCCACGGGCGTGGGTAAAACGGAGCTGGCCAAGACCCTGGCGGAAGCCCTGTTCGACAGTGAGAAGAACATGGTCCGCATCGATATGAGCGAGTATATGGAGAAATACGCCGTATCCCGTCTCATCGGTGCGCCTCCTGGATACGTAGGTTATGAGGAAGGCGGCCAGCTGACGGAGGCTGTCCGCAGAAAGCCCTATTCGGTGGTGCTGTTTGACGAGGTCGAAAAGGCTCACCCCGACGTGTTCAACGTGCTGCTGCAGGTGTTGGACGACGGCCGGATTACCGACGGCCAGGGCCGCACGGTGGACTTCAAGAACACCATCATCATTCTGACATCCAACCTGGGTTCCCAGTATTTGCTGGACGGCATTGAGGACAACGGCGAGATCTCCCAGGAGGCCAGGGAACAGGTCCAGGCGCTATTGAAGCGGTCCTTCCGGCCGGAGTTCCTGAACCGTCTCGACGAGATTGTGTTCTATAAGCCGCTGACCCGGGAGAATATCACGAAGATCATCGACCTGTTGGCCGCCGACCTGAATAAACGGTTGGAGGATAAGCAGCTGACAGTCACCCTCACCGACGGCGCCAAGTCCTTTATTGTGGACGAGGCCTATGACCCGGCGTTCGGCGCCCGGCCCCTGCGCCGGTACGTCCAACATACGGTGGAGACGCTGCTGGCAAAGCGGATTCTCTCCGGCGAGGTGGAGCCTGGCGCCCATCTGACGGTGGACGTGGAAAACGGCGCGTTGATCATCCGATAACGACAAAAAAGTTTTACTCGATTTTTTGTGCTGCTGAAAAAGCGGCAAGAGGGCGCACCGCAGTTTGCGGTGCGCCCTCTCGCTATGGTTAAGGATCATCAGGAATGGACGAATTACGCGTGGGCGGCTTCCCGGATGGCGCCCACCATGTACAGGGAGCCATACGCCAGAACCACACCGTCGGGGCCTGCCAGCTCCATGGCCTTCCGGACGCCGTCTTCGACGGTGTCCATGGCCGTAACCGGCTTACCGAACTGTTCCAGATACGCCTTGAGATCAACGGCGGACAGGGAACGGGGGGAGTCCGGGGTGACCGTGACAAACTCCCGTGCAAAGGGAGCCACATTGGAATACATACAATGAAAATCCTTATCGGCCAGCACACCGGTGAGAATGGTCAAAGGCCGGCCGTTGAGATAGGAGCGAATATTGGCCGTCAGGGATTCAATGCACTGGGGATTGTGGCCGCCGTCCACCAGGAACAGGGGAGACTTCCGCAGGACCTCAAACCGTCCCGGCCAGGACACGGTGGCCAGGCCCTTGCGGACTTGCTCCTCCGTAATGTGGTAACCCTTGGATTGCAGCACCCCAATGGCGGCCAGCACCACGGCGGTGTTTTTCATCTGATGCTCGCCCAGCAGGGGCAGCTCAATGGCCGGATACCCGGCGGCGTCAAACACCTGACCGCTCAGGTCATGGGAAATGCTGTGCAGGGCGTCAAAATCGGCCTTGACCAGCGCTGCGTCCACTTCCTTGCAGCGGTTTTCAAAGACGGCTTCCACCGACGGGGTGGAGCGGTAGAGGACGGCGGTGCCGCCGGCCTTGATGATGCCGGCTTTGGCCGATGCGACTTTTTCCAGCGTGTCGCCCAGATATTCCGTGTGGTCCAGGCCGATGTTGGTGATAACGGCCACTTCCGGCGTGTCGATGACGTTGGTGGAATCCAGCTCACCGCCCATGCCCACTTCCAGCACTACGATATCGCAGCCCTTGCGCTTGAAATACTCAAAGGCAATGCAGCTGACCAGCTCAAACTCCGTGGGATGGTCGGCCATGGCTTCGGCATGGGGCCGTACAAACTCCGTAACGTCGGCCAACTCCTCGTCGGAGATCTCCACACCGTTGACCTGCATCCGCTCGTGGAACCGCAGAATGTACGGCGAGGTGTACAGGCCCGTGGTGTAACCGGCCTGCCGCAGAATGGAGGCCGTCATGGCAGCGGTGCTGCCCTTGCCGTTGGTACCGGCGATATGGACAAACCGCAGGGATTTTTCCGGATTGCCCATGCGTTCCAGTAGCTCCTGGGTGCGCTCCAGGCCGGGGACGCTGCCCTTCCAGCAGACGGAGTGGATGTAGGTCAGTGCTTCCTGCACGGTCATAAAACAGACTTCCTTTCGTTTGGAAAAAGATCAATCGTTATGGGGTTTGGCAGGCCACAGGCCCACCCGATGGAAAATACGGGACCGGAACAGCAGATCCGTCACGGCGGCTTCCACCACCAGCGTCAGGGCAAATTGCAGGCTGCGGGCGGCCAGACGGGTGAGAAATGCCACCATAAAAACGCCGTCCTTGGAATAGACATAGGTAAGGGCCGCGCTCTGGTAGAGGATAGAGCCCAGAACCACGGCGGGCAGAAATGCCAGAAGCACGCGGAAGAAGGACGTCTTGCGGCTGAGCCAGCCACGGAAGACGCCGCCGCACAGGCCGTAGAGGATGGGCGGCAGGGCAAAGATGGGATTGTACCCGTAGCCGGAGAAGAGACATCCGATCATGTCGGAGCCGAAGCCCACCAGTGCGCCGGGGACGGGTCCGAACAGTGCGCCGGCCAGGAAGACGGGGACCGCTTCAATGGAGAAGCGGACGTCGGCGGCAGGCATGGGGACAATCAGGCGGGCCAGAACCACCTGCATGGCGGCCAGCAGGGCGCAGAACACCAGGGTACGGGTGGTCATGGTGCGGGTGGATACGGTGGCCGCGGCGGCCGGGGAATGGATTTTGGGCATAAAAAAAGCCTCCGTTTCTTTGGAGGAGGTTGGGGTGGATATTCGGACAATGCCAGACCCAAAGGTAGACTGGGCCTCTTGCTTAGGCGGTTGCGAACCCAGCATCGCGAGGCACGGCCCCTTCGCCCGGCGGCAACCTCCCATCCAACCGGTACTTGACGCGCTGGTTCTACTCCCTGCAGCATTGTTTACCAGCACATTGTAGCGGCTTTGCGGAGAAATAGCAATAGGATTTGAAAAAAATTTCAAAAAAAGGAGAACGGTCTGCATGGCAGCTCGTCCTCCGGCGGTTATTTTACAAATTTGTCGATGGCCTGACAGAGGTTTGTGATGGCCTCCTGATCATTGTGCTCCACCGCGTCCACCACACAGTGCTGGATGTGGTCCTGGAGAATGACCTTGCCCACGTTGTTGATGGCCGAGCGGACAGCGGCGATCTGCACCAGGACTTCCGAGCAGTCCCGGCCGTCCTCCACCATTTTTTTCACCGATTCCAGATGGCCGATGGCCCTGGACAGCCGGTTGAGCACGGCCTTGGTATTTTCGTGGACATGGGGGTGGCCGCCGTGGCCGTGGACATGCCCCGCGCCGTCGCCGTCATGGCTGTGGGCGATGCCGTGGGCATGGAGATAGTCGTGGTCATGGGTGTGCTGCTCCATGGGAAGGACTCCTTGCAGGTGTAGTTTTGCCTATTATAGCACACCGCTGGGAAAAAGGCAAAGGGAATCTTACAGATTGTACGGAATTAATTGAGATTCAGCGGAATATATGGGGGGAGGGGGGATATTTTGTTAGAAATGTATCGAAAGGGACAACGACATTTTTTTGACAAACGAGGCGGATTGATGTATAATATGAGCAAAATCTTTCAGGCTCGCAACAGAGCCGCCCAAGGAGCGCTGACTATGCATCTCGATCACGATCATCCCCACACCCATCCCCACGACCATGCGCATCCCCATGACCATGGCTGCGGTGAGCATATCCACTGCGGAGAGCACCACGACTGCGCCGGCTGCGGCCAGAACGTGGACCCCAAAACGGAACTGATGGCCCTTATGCGTTACATGGTGGGTCACAACACCCAGCACGCCAATGAGCTGGCGGGTCTGGCCAAGAAGCTGGACGACATGGGCGACCATACCGCCTATGAGCAGGTCATGCAGGCCGTGGCCGATTTTGAGAAGGGCAACCTGCGCCTGTCCACGGTGCTGGCTTCCCTGGATCACCAGTAAGGAGGCAATACAGATGTGTCTTTCCACCGTCTATAACGGCGCCATTGCCGACGACCGGATGCTCATGAGCAACGTCCAGCAGATTCTCTGCCAGGGCGACACCGTGACCCTCACCGATATTCTGGAGCGCCAGATCACCGTGGAGGGCCATATTGAGATGGCCGACCTGGTCAACGGCAAGGTCATCATTGCCCCCAAGTCCTGAGGGGAGCGCCGTATGGCAGAATACGAAGTGGTGCGGGAAATCGCCAACAGCTGTTCCCGCAACCAGATGCGCGATGTATTTTTTGAAGAGGTGGAAACCGACGACCCCGAAGGGTACGTCCGGTCCCTCATCCGCGGCAAGGAGCTGCACCTGGAACAGCAAGAGCTGCCCGGCGGCGCCCGGTGCATTTATGTGGAGTGTGACGGGCTGTTCCAGAAGTTCCTGTTTACGCCCCTTTAACAACGGCTGCCAGGGCGAAAATTCCTGTTTTTTGGGCATTTTACTCCTTGCCAATTCCAGGAGCATGTGGTAACATTACCACGTATTGAACTGTCTTTACACCGTGGAAAAAGCGTCGCTTTTTTGCGGTTTAAGGAAATTCTGTTTTACGACTTATATTGGAGGGCATCCCAATGTCTGTAACTGAAATCTTTGAAAATCGTTCCGCGTTTTCCTTTGAAGTGTTCCCCCCCAAGACCGACGCCGGCATGGAGAAGCTGTGCGGTGAGGGCGGCGTTCTGGATCAGCTGTACACGCTGAATCCCGACTACATCTCCTGCACCTACGGCGCCGGCGGCACCAACGTGGGCCTGAACCTGGAGGTCCTCAAGAAGATCAAGAAGGACGGCAAGTGCACCCCCGTCACCCACTTTACCTGCATCGGCAACACCAAGGAAGGCATCCGTGACCAGCTCCAGACCTACCTGGATAACGGCATCAACCACATGCTGGCTCTGCGCGGCGACCTGCCCTTCGGCTGGACCGGCACCGGCGGCGACCTGCACTATGCCACTGAGCTGGTGAAGTTTGTCCGCCAGGAGTTTGGCGACAAGTTCTGCATCGCCGTGGCCGGCTCCCCCGAGGGCCACATCGCCTGCCGCAGCCTGGAGGCTGACATTGCCTTCCTCAAGCAGAAGCAGGATAACGGCGCTGACTACATTATGACTCAGCTGTGCTGGGACATGGACCAGTTCCGTTACTGGCTGGACGCCATCCGTGACGCCGGCATCTGGCTGCCTGTGGATGTGGGTATCATGCCCATCCTGGACCAGGCCGCTACCATCAACATGGCCCTCAGCCGCAACGGCTGCGTGATGCCCCGCGCCCTGTGCGAGATTATTTCCAAGCACTGGATCTTCCCCAACCCCTTTGACAAGGAGCCCTTCGACGCCGCTGCCGAGCAGA
>DVJJ01000122.1 GCA_018716875.1 Candidatus Avoscillospira avistercoris | reverse complement strand
CATGTACCAGCCCCCCGGCGGGACACATAGGTCCCGCCCTACGAACCATATGGGTAGTCCGTACGGGATTGTAGGGCGGCACCTGCGTGTGCCGCCGTGCGGTGCGGGGTGACGATGACCGGCACATTCCGGCGAACCCGTACCCCATGCACCAGCCCCCCGGCGGGGCTGAGGGGCCGAAGGCCCTCTCACTGCAACAATGCGAAGCATGGATTGAGAACCTTACCGCACCCATTCAGAGCCACCGCACCAAACCACTAAAAAACTTAAAATCCAAAATTTAAAAGTTTTACTCGATTTTTTTCAAAAAATCGCAGGGGTCCAGGGGGCAGCGCCCCCGGTCGCTGGCCGCAGCCAGCAAAACCCCCGCGCCTCGCAAGGCGCGAAACCCCCTTTAGGTAGTTTCCTCCGACGCGTCGTCCTCTTTGGCGGCCAGGGCGGCTTCCCGGTTGGCGGTGGCTTCTTTCAGGAGGGTGTACAGGGCCGAAAAGGCGGGGACGCCCAGCAGCATACCGATGGGACCGGCCAGTTCGCCGCCGATGGTGATGGCGGCCAGAACCCACAGGCCCGGCAGATTCATCTTGGAGCCGACCACCTTGGGGTAAATCAGATTGCCCTCCACCTGCTGGAGTACCAACAGGAAAATGGCGAAAATCAGGGCCTTTAGCGGGCTGACGGTGAGAATCATAAAGATACCCACAAACATACCGATAAACGCGCCCACAATGGGAATCAAGGCCGATACGCCCACCAATGCGCCAATCATGGCGGCGTAGGGGAGACCCAGCAGGAGCATTCCAATAAAACAGAGGAAGCCGAGAATAAAGGCTTCGGTGACCTGTCCGGCCACAAAGGACCGGAAAATCCGGCTGCACACGGTGGCCACATGGAGCAGTCCGCCGCCGGCCCGCTGGGGCAGCCAGGCATGAATGAGACGGCTGCCCTGACGTTTCAGAGTCTCTTTGTTGGCGAGAATATAGATGGCAAACACCAGACCAATAAAGGCATCCACGGTGGTACCGGCAAAGGAACCGGCGGCGTTGATGGCGCCGTCCATCAGGTTGGAACCGGTGGTCAGGGCCCAGGTCTCCAGCTTGCTCTGCATGGCCACCCAATCAATATCAATGCGGGAAATGGTGTCGCCAAAGGGAATCGACGCCCAAAAGGCTTCCGTTTCCAGCTGGGAGAGATGGTCGATGGTCTCCAATACCTGAGAGGACAGCAGTTTGATGGCCCCGGCCAGCTGGGGAATGACCAGAAAGGCCACACCGATAAAAATGCCAAACACCAGTAAAATGGACAGCAAAATCGCCAAAGGCCGCCGCAGCCGTTTTACCCGTTCCCGTTTCGCATGGGGGAACAGATGGCGTTCAATGAACCCCATGGGCACATTGAATACCAGGGCAAAAAACGCGCCCAGTACCAACGGCAGCAGCAGGTTCACGACCCACAGGACACTCCTGCCCAGAATGTCCAGATTGCCCATGGCCAGATAGAACAGAATGCAGACGGCAACCACGCCGATGAGCCATTTGCCCAGCAGGTCCCGTTTTTGTTTGTCTCGAAAGAACATGGCACTACTCCTTTCTCTTTAGTTGTATTAGTATACCATAGTTTTGCGGGGTTGTGTGAAAAATGTAAAAATTTTGGGACAGGACAGCCGAAATAGGGGAGGGGAGTGATGTACCGGCGGGGCTGCGGGGCCGAAGGCCCTCTCACCGCAACAATGCGAAGCATGGATTGAGAACTTTACCGCACAAATTCGGCGGCACCGCACCAAACCAATAATAAAACCCCAACAATATAAAAGTTTTACTCGATTTTTTTCAAAAAATCGCAGGGGTCCAGGGGGCAGCGCCCCCGGTCGCGCCTCGCAAGGCGCGAAACGCCCGCCCGTCGCAACGGGCGAAACCCCCGCCCCGCGCACGGGGCGAAACTCCCCACGCAGAAGCCCCCCGGCGGCTTCACGATTTCTTTACGGCGGCCGCGTTGACGGTGGACAGAATTGTGGATATACTATAGTATAACTCTGTATGCCGGGAGGGGTCGTCCATGGAAAAACAGCGGTTTAAGGCCATTTTGGTGTTAATCGCATTCGGGGTTCTGCTCTTTACGCTGGCACAGAATTTCGCCCTGGCCTGGCGGGCATTCTGGAAGATTTACAGCATTTTTTCGCCGGTGGTTACGGGATTCTGCATCGCGTTCGTCCTGAACGTCCTGCTGCGGGTGCTGGAACGGCGGGTCTTCGCGTTCCTGGGACGCAGTCCCCATGCCGCCGTCCGGCGGCTGCTGCGGCCGGTCAGTCTCGTGTCCACCATCGTTCTGATGCTGGGAGCCGTGGTGCTGCTGGTTTGGGTGGTCCTGCCGGGGTTGCAGAAAACCATCCTCAGTCTGGTCCAGAATCTCGAGCTATACCTCGATTCGGCCCAGAACCTCATGCACGCCATCGACCGCAACGGACGGCAGCTGTTCAACATCCAACTGGATTGGGAACTGATTTTCGACAAGCTCAGGGAAGTGCTCACCCCGGACGACAATCTGGTGGAAACCGCTGCGGGCGTCACCACCTCCGTTATCCGCAGCGTTACCAATCTGGTCATCAGCTTTTGCCTGTCCATCTATATCCTGGCCCGGAAGGAGCGGGTGGGCCAACTGGCAACCCGGCTCTCCGACGCCATTTTTCCCCCAAAGGTTTCGCTGAAAATCCGCCATATCTGCAAAGTGGCAAACAATTCCTTTTCCAATTTTATCACCGGGCAGCTGACTGAGGCCGCCATTCTGGGCGTCCTCTGCTTCCTGGGCATGAAGATTTTCCAATTCCCCAACGCCACTATCATTTCCATCCTTATTGCCGTGACGGCCCTGGTGCCCGTCATCGGTCCCATCATCGGTGAGGCCATCGGCTGTCTGCTGATTCTTATTGAAAGCCCCATTCAAGCGCTGCTCTTTCTGGTCTTTGTCCTGACGCTCCAGCTTATCGAGGGAAATGTCATCTATCCCAAGGTGGTGGGCCGGTCCGTGGGACTGCCGGGCCTCATTGTCCTGATGGCCGTCATCATCGGCGGCAATATGGGCGGTATGATGGGCGTGCTGCTGGGGGTGCCCATTTCCTCGGTCCTTTACACCCTGGTGCTGGACTGGCTCGACGGCCAACAGCCTACCAAAGAAGAAACGGAGACTTGATACCATGTTTGATACGATTTTTTTTGATTTGGACGGTACACTGACCGACCCCGGCGAGGGCATCACCAATTCCGTCGCCTACGCCCTCCGCCAGACGGGCCGGGAAGTGCCGCCCCGTTCCGAACTGTATTCCTACATCGGCCCCCCGCTGCTGGAGCAGTTTATGGATGTCTACGGCGTGGACGAGGCCGAAGCCCGTGCCATGACCGACGAATTCCGCGTCTACTTCCAGGACCGGGGCATTCTCGAAAATGAACTGTATGCAGGCATTCCCGAAGCGTTACAGGCTCTAAAGGAGGCGGGTGCTACGCTGATTGTAGCCACCAGCAAGCCGGAGGTATTCGCGGAGCGGATTCTGGAGCGGTTCGATTTACGGAAGTTCTTTACGGTGGTGGCGGGCAGCACCATGGACGAAAGCCGCACCAACAAGGCCGACGTTATCGCCTACGCCATGGAAAAGCTGGGCCGCCCGGTAGGCAAAGCGCTGATGGTGGGCGACCGGAAGCATGACGTTCTGGGAGCCGCGGCCCATGGGATTCCCACCGTGGGCGCCCTCTATGGCTACGGCAGCCGGGAGGAGCTGGTGGATGCCGGAGCTGTTGCCATCGCGGACACCGTGGCCGATTTGGTGCCGGTGATTCTGGGACTGTAATACATAGGGGCGGCAGGAAGCGGCCAGCGGGGGAGTTCGCCCGCTGCGGCGGGCGGGTATTTCGCTGGCTGCGGCCAGCG
>DVJJ01000121.1 GCA_018716875.1 Candidatus Avoscillospira avistercoris | reverse complement strand
ATTGTGCTGGATCTGCGAGCCGTATATCCAAAAATTAAATTGCACTGTATTCTTCTACATAAGGGGCAGGAAAAGAAATGGTGTCTTGCATCTCAGAAACGGTATCGGGCAATCATGGAGGAAGCAGATTCCATGATCTATGTCAGTCGGATTTTCCATAAAGATTGTATGCTGGAGCGCAATCGATTTCTTGTAGCCCATTCTGATGTCTTGGTAGCCGTCTACAACGGCGAGTATCGCGGCGGTACAGCGGCAACCATACGCTATGCACAAAAGCTGGGACGCAGAGTGATTGTCCGTGACCCCAATGCAATAAATCAATCGGATTTAAATACTGGAAATTATCTGAATGTAGTTGTAAAAAATGACTGCATGAAATATAATACTCTCACTGAATGATTGAGGTGAGTGCCATGGAAAAACAGAACTACAAGCCCCGTATTATCGACCGACAGGTGGAAGAATATCTTGCTGCTTTTGGCGCCGTCTGTGTGGAAGGACCCAAATGGTGTGGCAAGACCTGGACTTCCTCTTATCACAGCAAGAGTGAAATCTACATTGGTGATCCTGCCGGTAACTTTCAGAACCGTCAGTTGGCGGAACTGTCTCCTGCCCTGGTGCTGGAAGGAGAGACGCCCCGGCTGATCGATGAGTGGCAGGAGGTGCCGCCTCTCTGGGATGCTGTGCGTTATAAGGTGGATCAAAGTGCGCAAAAGGGGCAATTTATCCTCACTGGCTCCGCTACCCCCAATCATAAGGGCATTCTTCACAGCGGAGCAGGGCGGATTGCCCGCCTACGGATGCGGCCCATGTCGCTCTGGGAGTCGGGAGATTCCAGCGGCAAGGTATCTCTGGAGCGGCTCTGCCATGGAGAACTGACTCCTGCTATGACCGGCGAGGTCGATCTGAAAAGGCTGATCGAGCTGATCATCCGAGGCGGCTGGCCGGGAAATTTGGGCCTACCGCTGGAGCAGGCAGCGCTGCTTCCAACGCAATATCTGGACGCTGTTATCGATGATGATGTGTACCGCATCGACGGTGTGAAGCGGGATACGCAGAAAATGCGCCTGTTGCTGCGCTCCTTGGCACGAAACGAGAGTACCACCGTCACCAATAAAACGCTGATGAAGGATATCAAGGCGGTGGACGACGAGGACATTGACGGCAACACCGTAGCAGCGTACCTGGACATCTTCAAGCGGCTGTTTATCACGGACAATCAGCCGCCGTTTTCCTCCGGCATTCGCTCCTCTGTGCGGGTGAAGCAGGCGGAGAAGCGGCACTTTGCCGACCCTTCCCTGGCGTGTGCGCTGCTGAAGGCTACGCCTGCCGGTTTGCTTGGGGATTTGGAGACACTGGGCTTTCTTTTTGAAGCCCTGTGTGAGCGGGATTTGCGAATCTACGCCGAGTCCTTCGGGGGCCATCTTTACCACTATCAGGACTATAGAAACCAGGAGATTGATGCGGTGATTGAATTGCCAGACGGCCAGTGGTGCGCCTTTGAGATCAAGCTGGGGGCGAATCAGATCGATGCAGCGGCAGAAAACCTGCTGGAAATCAAAAAGCAAATCGAGGCCGATCCCAAGGGCAAGGCACCGGCGGTTCTGTGTGTTCTGTGCGGCATGGCCAATGCAGCGTATCAGCGGCCGGATGGGGTGTTGGTTGTGCCGGTAACAGCGCTGAGAAATTGACCGGAATTGCCAGGGATGTCGTTACTGCCAAATCAGAGAATTCTAATCCAATATCATCATTATTATCGGTTAAAGATACTGCCGCCGGAGATCATTTACACCGATCGGGAATCGAGCCAGGCATGCGGCATCAGTCACGCAACAGTGCGCCAGTTCTGTGACAGTCAACTTATGCTGTCTGTGGCTATATTGCTTTTTACTTGCCGTTCATAATTGAAGAAAGGCTGCGAATTTGCAGGACTATGGAGGAGAATGGAAGTGGCGAAAGTACGGAGAAAATCTGTTACCATGGAGGATGTGGCGCGAGAAGCCGATGTGTCTGTTACAACGGTGTCCCACGTCATCAATCAGACAGCCAACATTTCAGTGGAGACCACGGAGCGGGTACAGAATGCCATTCAGCGGATGGGATATATGCCGCGGGTGACGGCGGAACTGAACAAGGGTCAACGGCTGATTGGCGTACTGGTTCCGGAGATCACCAATGAATTTTACGCTCGTGCCATTCAGTCCATTATTGACGAAGCGTGGATTCACAACTATGCCGTGGTGGTGTGCAGCGTACAGCACAAGAAACAGAATGAGACCAGCTATATCCGCTGCTTGTTGCAAAGCGGCGTAAAAGGACTGATTTTTTTCGGCGGCGCTACCGATGATGAGCAGCAGATCATTGACGCGGCAAAGCGGGTTCCGGTGGTGGTGGGGGACCGCCGCTTGCCCAACTACCCAATCGACATGGTGAGCATCGACAACACCGACATTATGCGGCGGGTCATTGCCCGGCTGGCCCGGGCGGGCTATCATCGCATTGGGTATATTTCCGAAGACCTCATCATGTCCAACGCCACCGACCGCTATCGGGGCTATCGGATGGGGATGGAGGAATGCGGCCTGTCCATCGACGACCAGTGGGTCTTTCTGCGAGCGGAACTGCGGCTGGACAAGGTTTCCAATACCCAGCAGTTTTTGCGAAGTATCTTGAGAAAACGGTCCGTTCAGCTGCCGCAGATTCTCCTGTGCACCAGCGATTTGATTGCCGTTGGTGCCATGGCTGCGCTGCGGGAGGCCGGGTATGCCATTCCCAAGGATGTGGGCATCATCGGATTTGACGACATCCCGCTGGCTGCGTGTCTGGAACCTCCCCTGACCACCGTTTCTCAGGATACACGCCAACTGGGACGCAGCTGCTTTCAGGTCCTGCTGAATCGGCTGGAGCATGCGGAGCGCGCCTATCAGGAAGTCGTGATCCGTTCGGATTTGATCGTCAGAAATTCGGTGCGGCTTTGACGTAATTTTCATAAATTTTCATACCAGCTGACTCGGCCAGACAAGTGCCTTAACAGGGACATTTGTCTGGCCGAGTTGTGCTCTTTACCGGAATTTAAAGAAGATAAAAGTGAAAACATGGTATAATATACAAAATTAACAGACAGAAATTGTATAAATTGGGACTTGATTTCTCGAAAAAACTAGAAATCAAATGAAAATTTATGAAAATTAGGAGGTATTGGGAATGGACGTTGAAAAACAAAAAAAGTGTTTATATACTGTAAACAACAAACGGGGAGTTGATAAGCAGTTTTTTGTTGGAATGGACAAAGGAGGAACAGTCAATGTATCAACCAGAGGCCAGCGACATTCAACGTGCCTACGAGGAAGCGCGCCGCGTGTATGCCGCGCTGGGCGTGGATACGGAACAGGCGCTGAAAGCGTTTGAAACAGTGGGAATTTCCATCCACAGCTGGGCCGGAGACGATGTAACCGGCTTTGAAAAACACGAAAATGTTCACTCGGAAAATACGGTAACCGGCAATTATCCCGGCGCCGCCCGCAATGGTGCAGAGCTGCGGCAGGATTTGGACCAGGCCATGCGGTTCTCTCCCTGCACCCACCGGCTGGGCTTGCAGAGCATGTATGCGGAACCGAAGACGCCAAAAGAGCGGTGTGATTATGATGTGGAGGACTTCCGCGACTGGATCGAGTTTGCTAAGGAACGTCATATGGCGGTGGATTACAACGTCTCCTATTTCACCCATCCCATGATGAAGGATGGCTGCTCCCTGGCTTCTCCGGATGACGAGGTGCGGGCCTACTGGGTCAAGGCCGGAATCAATGGCCGCCGGATTTGCGAGGCCATCGGCCGTGAACTGGGATGCCGCGTTTTCAATAACACCTGGACCCCCGACGGCACCAAGGACAACACAGCGGACCGCATGGGATACCGCCGCCGCCTGAAGGATTCACTGGATCAAATCTATGCCGAATCCATGGACAGCCGTTACCTGTGCGACTGCATGGAAGGCAAGGTGTTCTCCATTGCCAACGAGTGTTTTACCGCCGGTTCCCATGATTTCTACATCGCCTATGCGGCAAAGCACAATCTGGGTCTTACTATCGACACCGGCCATTTCCATCCTACGGAGAACTACGCCGATAAGATCAGTGCTGTGTATCCCTTTGTGGGCGGCCTGATGTTCCATCTGTCCCGCGGCGTCCGGTGGGATTCGGACCACACACTGATCCAGGAGGACGGACTGTTCCAGGTGTTCCAGGAATTGAAGCGGGCCGATCTGCTGGGCCGGGGCAACGTGGCCATCGGCCTGGACTTCTTCGATGCACAGGTCAATCGGGTCACCGCTTGGATTGTGGGCCTGCGGGCTGCCGGTAAAGCCTTGCTGGCCGCGCTGCTGGAGCCGACCCATCTGCTGCAGGAGGCAGAGGCCGCTGGAAACTTGGGCAAGCGTATGGCGCTGCTGGATGAATGCAAAAATCTGCCGGTCAATGCGGTCTGGGATTACCTCTGCTGGAAAAAGCAGGCCGGCGTGGGACCCGGCTGGCTGGAAGAAATGGACCGCTATGAGCGGGAAGTCCAGTTCCAGCGGACATAACCATGGTATTTGCTCCCATGGAGCGGATATAAATTCAAAAAAGAAACTGGAGGAAACAAAATATGAAAAAGTTGATTGCTTTGCTGCTTGCTGCAACCATGGTCTTCTCCATGGCAGCGTGTTCTTCCGGCGAGACCGCCAAGGACGACACGCAGGACACATCCAATACCGGCGACACCACCGGCACCGGAGAGACCACCGGCGGCGAGGATTGGGAGATCGTTGTGGTTCCCAAAGATTCGTCCAACCCCTGGTTCGTCCGCATGAATGTGGGCGTGGAGGAGTACGCTGAGGAAACCGGCGTCAACTGCTACCAGAAGGGCACCGATCAGATCGACGCCACGCTGCAGGCCCAGCTGGTGCAGGACCTGATCGCCCAGGATGTGGACGCCATCTGCGTGGTTCCCGTTGACATTCAGTCTCTGGACCCCATTCTGAAGGAAGCCAGAGATGCCGGTATTGTCGTTATCACCCATGAGGGCGCCGATCTGCAGAACGTAGACTATGACATCGAGGCTTTCTCCAACGCCGGTTACGGCCAGTTCATCATGGATAACCTGGCTGCCGCCATGGGCGAGGAAGGCGTCTACACCACCATGGTCGCCTCTCTGACCAACGGCTCCCACAACGAGTGGGCCGACGCCGCTGTGGAATATCAGAAGACCGCTTACCCCAATATGACCCTGCTGGAGGCTCAGCCCCGCGTAGAGTCCAACGATAACGGCGATACCGCTTACAACGTGGCCAAGGAGCTGTTCAAGACCTACCCCGATCTGAAGGGCATCATGGGCACCTCCTCCTTTGACGCTCCCGGCGTGGCCCGTGCCATTCAGGAGCTGGGCCTGCGTGACAAGGCATTCACCACCGGTACCGGAATGCCCGCTGACAACGCGGCTCTGCTGAAGGACGGCATCATCAAGTCCCTGACTCTGTGGGACCCCGCCGAAGCCGGTAAGGCCATGGTTTCCCTGGCTCTGAAGGTCCTCAACGGTGAGGAAGTTGCGGCTCCTCTGGATCTGGGCATCGAAGGCTATGATGCCATGACCTTCCGTGAGGGCAGCACCACCGTCCTCGAGGGCCAGGGCTGGATTACCATTGATGCGGAGAATGTGGACAGCTTCGGTTTCTGATGACCGGTTGTACCGCAAGGCGTATCGTATAGCGTTTCTGTTCTGCCGGGCGGACCGAACCGGTCCGCCCGGCAGATTCCCTCTTTACCATACCATACGGAATATTGGAGGTGCTTTATGGCACAGGCATTGTTGAAAGCAACGGATATTCAGAAATCCTTTGCCGGCGTACAGGCGCTGAAAAATGTCTCGCTGGAGATCATGCCCGGTGAGATACACTGTCTGGCCGGTGAGAATGGCTGCGGCAAATCCACCTTGATCAAGATCATTTCCGGCGTCTATCAGCGTGACGGCGGCACCCTGGAATTCGACGGCAAAACCATGGACAAGTTTACGCCCATCGACGCCATTACCAACGGCATTCAGGTCATTTACCAGGATTTTTCCGTGTTCCCCAATCTGACGGTCATGGAAAATCTGGCCTTCAACACGGAATTGGCCGCCAAACGGCGCATTGTCAGCAAAAAGCGTATGCGCCAGATTGCCGAAGAGGCTGTGGCAAAAATCAACTTCCAGGTGGACCTGGATGCGTTGGTGGGCACGCTGTCCGTGGCGGAAAAGCAGATGGTGGCCATCAGCCGTGCGTTGATGTTCAACGCCAAACTCATCATCATGGACGAGCCCACGACGGCCCTGACCAAAAAGGAAGTACAGGCGCTGTTCGACATCATTTTGAAGCTGAAAGAGCAGGGCATCGCCATTCTGTTCGTCAGTCACAAGCTGGACGAGGTTTTTGAAATCTCGGAACGCTTCACCATCTTCCGTTCCGGCGAACTGGTGGTTACCGGCAGTACGAAGGACCTGGATGACAAGAAGTTTACTTTCTACATGACGGGACGGGAATTCAACGACAAGACCTTTGTTGCCGAGAACCTCACCGAACAGCCCATTCTGGAGACCAGGAACTTGACGTTGGACGGGCATTTTCAGGATATTAGCCTGAAGCTGTACGGCGGTGAGATCCTGGGCATCACCGGTCTTCTGGACTCCGGCCGTACCGAGCTGGCCCTGTCCCTGTTCGGCATCCGGCCGGCCAATGGTGGTACCATTCTGCGGAACGGCCAGGAGGTCTCCATCAAGACGCCTCAGGACGCCATGAAGCAGAAAATCGGCCTGGTACCGGAGGATCGTCTGTCGGAGGGATTGTTCCTGCCGCAGTCCATTGCGGACAATATCATCATCGCGGAAATCGAACAGCTCAAAACGCCTATGGGCATCTTCGACCGCAAAAAGCGGCAGGAAGAGGTGGACCACTGGGTGAAAGAGATGGCGCTGGCAACGCCGGACGCCAACAATGCCAGTTCCACCCTGTCCGGCGGTAATCAGCAGCGCATTGTGCTGGCCAAATGGCTGGCTTGCCACCCGGAAGTGCTGATTCTCAGCGGTCCCACGGTGGGCGTGGACATCGGCTCTAAGCACGACATCCATGCCATTTTGCAGCAGCTGGCACGGAAAACCGGTATGGGCATCATCATCATTTCCGACGATCTGCCCGAGGTGCTGGAGAATTGCTCCAGAGTGCTGATCCTCAAGGACGGACGCATTGTGCATGAGGCGTCCACCCAGGAGATCGACGAAAAGACCATCGTATCCTATATGATGTAAGGAGGGGTAGGACATGCAAAAATCCATAAAAAAGATCTTTGGCCGCACGGAATTCTATGTATTCGCGCTGCTGGTAGTGCTGAGCGTGTTGATTCAGTTCCGGTCCGGCGGCCAGTTCTATACGGCCAATAACCTGGTCGATATCGCCTCCGCACTCATTGTGCCAGGCATTTTTGCCGTGGGTACGTTTATGGTCATTGTCTCCGGCGGCTTCGATGTCTCCTTCCCGGCACTGGCCTCCCTGTCTGTCTATGCAACAACGAAATTTATGCTCAATATTGAGTATTCCGGCGGAATCCTGCTGCCGCTGCTGATGGTCATGGCCATCGGCGCACTGTTGGGGGCCTTTAACGGCTTCTTTGTAGGTTACCTGAATCTCAATGCCATGATCGTTACTCTGGGCGCTTCCAGCGTGTTCAAAGGCATTATGCAGGGCGCGCTCAACTCCAAACAGCTGGCGGTGATTCCGGAGGGCATGCGCTCCTTTGGCACGTCGGCGCTGTTTACGGCCACCAATTCTCAGTCGGGCCTGACCTCCCGGATGCCCATGGCATTCCTGGTCTTTGTGGCTGTGGTGATTCTGGCCTGGTTCCTGCTGAACCGTACCTATTTTGGCCGAGGCATCTATGCCCTGGGCGGCAATCCGGCCAGCGCAAAGGCGGCGGGCTTCAACGTGAAGCGCACCAAGTTCATTATGTTCATTCTGGTGGGCATGATTTCGGCCGTGGCTGGTTTTATCCGCGTGTGCATGATGCAGCAGTGCCATCCCACCAATATGCTGGGCATGGAAATGAATATTATCGCCGGCGTGGTGCTGGGCGGTGCGGCCATCACCGGCGGTGCCGGTACGCTGCTGGGCTGCATCCTGGGCACGCTGCTGATTGTCATGGTGGAAAACTCCATGATTCTGCTGGGCGTTCCCACCACCTGGAAGAGCGTCTTTGTCGGCGCGCTCATTATCATCGGCACCGGCGTTTCCGCCATGCAGGTCCTGCGGGCGAACCGGAGTACCTCCCGGGCCAGAACCATGACAAAGGAGGGTGCCAAATGACTGAAGTGAAAAAACACTATCGCTCCAATCCCCACCTGTACCGCCTGCTTGCCATTACTGTTCTGTGGATGCTCTTTATGGCGGTAACACGCTTCGACAAGTTTTACACCTTTAAGAATTTCCAGACCATCGCCGCCCAGTTCCCGGAATTTGGCCTGATGTCCCTGGGCGTTATGCTGTGCATGATGACCGGTGGCATTGATTTGAGCTGTGTCGGCGTGGCAAACCTCACCTCCATTCTATGTGCCCTGCTGATGACTAAACTGGCAGGGGAGAGCGGTGTGCTTTCACCGGCCACGTTCCCCATCATTGTCGTGGTGGTACTGGCCATCGGCGCTCTCTGCGGTACATTCTCCGGACTGCTGGTGGCTAAAGTGCGCATTCCGCCCATTCTGGCGACTCTGGGTGTCAATGAGCTGCTGACTGGTATTTGCATGGTGCTGACCGGCGGTGCGGCTCTGAGTGCCTTCCCCAAGGAAATGACCACCATGCTGGCGGCCAACATCGGCGGTGTGCTGCCGGTTCGCCTGCTGGTTTTTGTTGCGATGGCGGTTCTGGTGTGGTTCATGCTCTGCAAGACGACCTATGGCACCAAACTGCTGCTGCTGGGCACCAGTGAAAAGGTGGCACGTTACTCCGGTATGAAGACGGAGCGGATGCTGATTCGTACCTATATGACCTCCGGCATCTGCTCGGCCCTGGGCGGGCTGATGATGCTGTCCACCTATGCTTCGGCCCGTGCGGACTACGGCAGCCAGTACACGCTGCAAACCATCCTGATTGTGGTACTGGGCGGCGTCAGCCCCAACGGCGGCAAGGGCAAGATTTCCGGCGTAATTTTGGCCATCATTTTGCTAAAGCTGCTGGAATCCGGCATCAATCGGTTCCAGAATATCTCTTCCTACTACATCTCCCTCATCTGGGGCGGCGTGCTGATTTTGGCCATGGTCATGGACTATGTGACCGGAGACAAGCGCAGCAGAGCTTAACGACAGTCCTACCGTGCAGAAAGGAGCGCTTCATGAAAAAAGTTCTGTTTGTCGGCGAGAGCTGGCATGTCCATGTGACAGAATCCAAGGGCTTTGATACTTTCTCCTTCGACTACTATGAGCAGGCTACCGAGTATATCCAGGCGGCACTGGAGGCGGCGGGAGTGGAATTCCACCATATTCCCTCCCATCTGGTAGAGGAGCGGTTCCCCACCACAGCGGAGGGATTGGCGGAATACGATATGGTCTTGTTCAGCGACGTGGGCGCCAATACCATGAATCTGCCCATGAATGTCTTTCAGAGGCTGATTCCCACAGTCAATAAACTGGAGCTGGTGCGGGAATACGTGCGCAAAGGCGGCGCCTTTGTGATGATAGGCGGCTATCTGACCTTCCAGGGTATCCAGGGCCGCGGCTGCTATAAACGGACTGCCATTGAAGATATTCTGCCGGTGACGCTGCTGGAAGGCGACGACCGGGTGGAGTGCAGCCAGGGCTTGACCCCAGTGGTGATCGATAGCGTTCATCCGGTCATGGCCGGATTGCCGGAACAATGGCCTGCGGTTCTGGGCTATAATCGTCTGTTGCCCAAGGAGGGCAGCAGTGTGGTGGCCAGAATTGGAGACGATCCGCTGGTGGTTTTGGGCCAATACGGCCAGGGCCGTGTCTGTGCCTACGCCACGGACTGCGCACCTCATTGGGCCCCCAAGGAGTTTTGTACATGGGACGGATTTACTCGCCTGTGGAGCAATCTGGTCAACTGGATGACGCCGTAAAACGTATCAATACATAGACTTTGGAGCAACAGATAGATGGCTCTGTAATGATGAGCAGGTGATTTGGTCGTGTGGCTGGATCACCTGCTTTTTCTGGAGAAATGCAACGTGAAAATCAAGCGCGAGAGGTGTTAACATATACACACCATAAAAAAGAAGGATGTACCGCAAACGGGAGTTTTTGCGGTACATCCTTCTTTTCGTGGGCCAATTCTTCGATTTAAGTAAATTTTAATAACATTTCTGCTTTTCTCTTTAAGATGGTGCAGGTACACGCAGGTCAGAAGCGGCCTCCATCTTGAACTTGTCCAGGGCCTCACGGGCTTCGGGAATAACAGCGTTGTTGTTGCTCTTCATAACAAAGTTCCTCCTTCATTTCTTTTGTCCTTTTGTCCATCGGACAGTCATAGCATTGCCAGCGGCTTGCACAGATATGCAGGGGAAATTTTGGACAATTTAACAGATACAGAAACAAAAGAAGGAGCGCCATTCTACCAGCTATCGCAGCATAGCCTATCAATGAACAATCAAAAGCCCAGGAGTCCGGCGGCCAGATTCAGCAAACCGGCCAGAACCATGACCAGAATGGGATTCCAACGGAACCGTTTCAGCAGCACCACACACAGAGCGAAGAGAGCCACAAGGACCCAATTGGTACCGGCCAGAGTGACGGCGGCGCCGGTGCCCCAAAAGGCTGTCAGCAAAATGGACACACCGGCGGCGGCAATCAGAGCCACCACGGCAGGCCGCAGACTGTGCAGCACACTTTGCAGCACTGACAGATTCCGATAGCGCAGATACAGCTTAGCCAGCACCGTCACCAGGATACAGGCCGGCAGAATACACCCCAGCGTTGCCACCAACGCGCCGGGAACACCGGCGATTTTATTATGAAAACCTTCCTCCGGAAGGGCGCAACAACCCAGCCCGCCCGGACGGCAGGCTAATTGACTGTATAAGTTGTTGGATCAGGCGGAGCCGGGCAGGACATCAGGTTCCCAGCCCAATGCTTTCAGGCGTTTCAGGTAACTATGTATTTTTCTATCCCGATTGAAAGAGTCGTAATAGTCAGATCCCAAATCACGAAAAGGCGCGCTGTTTTTCAACATGTGGTATATGGCGATCAGCATGGAATGTGCAACCGCAAGTGTGGCACGGTTCTTACCTCGTCTTGCGGCGATCCGCTGGTATTGCGCCGAGAAATAAGACCCTTTTACAGAACGTGCAGATTTTGCACATTGGGTCAAAATCGTCTTGAGCGGTTTGTTGCCTTTTGTTGTTTTCCCGTGCTTTCGCCGTCCTGCGCTCTGGCAGTTGCCGGGGCAAACCCCAGCCCAGGAACAAAGATGGGCGGCACTGGGAAATCTGCTCATATCCAGACCGATTTCCGCCAGAATCACCTCGGCGCTGCGCCGGGCGATACCGGGAATATCGCAAAGAGCAGCAATCGCCGCTTCATATTCGTCCATGTAATCCTGTACCAGTTTATCCAAGTCGGCAATACGCCTGGTCAGATCATCGATATGGTCTATAACCTGCGCCAGTAACTTTCTTTGCAGCGGTGTGGTAATCCCCTCAATGGCTGTCACGAGTTGCCCCAGTTTAGAACGCATCCGTCCATGAACCATCTTAGATACTTCCTCCTCACTGGTTGGGACGTCATCTTCAATGATCTTTTCCAGCAGCTTTCTGGCACTCTTTCCGTTGATGTCTTTGACCACAGAGTCCAATTTGATGTTGGCGCCCTCCAGGATCTTTTGTAGACGGTTGGTTTCTCTGCACCGTTCCTCTGTCAGGCTTT
>DVJJ01000007.1 GCA_018716875.1 Candidatus Avoscillospira avistercoris | reverse complement strand
TGGAAATGCTTTATTGACGAAGCCTTCCGCAACAAGCCCTATTATGAGCTGATGTTTTTCAGCGACCACCGGGATATGCTGGAGGACTGCGTCTACGAATATTATCAGATGTTCCCCGAAGTCCAGCGGCGCTTCGACGGTTTTTCCGCCAGCATTATTTTCAGCAACAATTTGCAGGAGCGCGAACTGCTGCGCCTGCGGCGGGCTGCCCACGCCGGTGTTCTGTCTCTGGAGGACGCGGCCTTGTTGAGCCGCCTGACCGTGGCCGTGTTCAACGGCATTTTCACCCAGTATTCCGGCATCACCATGACTGACAGTCAAATTCGGTCTGCCGCCGAGGAATGCTATCAATTGATCTATACCCTGTTCCAGCGGTTTCTGCCCGCCGGCGTGCCCCTGGACACCACTCCGTAACCGATGTGAAATACTGGTACCCCGCGTATCAGTATTTCCTTTTCACCCTAAAAAGTAATCAAGATTACCTCTGTGATTACCCTCACTATTCCCCATATTTACAACCATTTAGGAGGAACGCATCATGACGAGAAAAGAGCAGCAGGCCATTCGCGACGCTGAGATTGTGGAGCTGATCCACAAGAATACCCTGCGCATTCTGGAGGAAATCGGTATCGCTTTCCTGTCCGAGCACGCCCTGGAGCTGCTGCGCAGCAAGGGTGTCCGCGTGGAAGGCAACCGGGCCTACTTCACCGAGCAGCAGGTCATGGACGCGCTGGCTGTGGCCAAGAAGGACTTTGTGGTCCGCGCCCGCAACAGCAAGTACGATGTGAAGATGAACACCGAGGACATCTATATGACCCCCGGTTACGGCAGCCCCTCCGTGGTGGAGACCGACGGCACCGTCCGCCCCGCCACCTTTGACGACTTCCTGAAGCTGGCTGTCATCGTTCATCAGAGCGAGGAGTTCTCCATCAACGGCGGCATTCTGGCTCAGCCCTCCGACATTGACGCGGAAATTTCCGCCGAGGCCATGGTTTACGCCACCCTCTGCCGTTCTGATAAGGCACTGTTCTCCGTCTGCGGCGGCAAGGCCCAGGCCGAAAACATCATGAAGATGATGCGCATTGTCTTTGACGGCGACATCACTGAAATCCCCTGCACTTTCAACCTGATCTCTCCCCTGAGCCCCTTGGGCGTTACCGAAGCCACCATCGACACCATTGACGTCTGTGCCCTCAACGGCCAGCCCTTGGTCATTGCCCCCGGCAACATGGCCGGCGCGACTGGCCCCATCTCCCTGGCCGGCAACGTGTCCCAGGCCAACGCGGAATTCCTGGGTATCAACGTCTACGCCCAGATGGTCCGCCCTGGTACCCCCGTGGTCTACGGCTTCGCTTCCACCGTCAGCGACATGAAGAACATGCAGGCTTCCAACGCCAGCCCCGGCTTTGTCAAGGAGGCCAAGTACGGCGCTCTGATGGCCAAGAAGTACGGTCTGGCCTGCCGCAGCGGCGGCGGTATGTCCGATGCCTCCGGCCTCACGGCCCAGGCTGGTGTGGAGAGCGCCATGAGCATGTTTGAGTCCTTCTCCGAGGGCGCCAACCTGATGATGCACGCCTGCGGCTCCCTGCACTCCTTCAATACCGTCAGCTTTGAGAAGTTCCTGCTGGATATTGAGACCTTTACCCGTATGAAGTACTACTTCTCCGATCTGCCCTGCGACGAAGACGCTCTGGCCTTCGACGCCATCAAGGAAGCCATTGAGGATGAAGGCGGCGTGTACATCACTCTGGATCACACCTACGAGCGCTGCCGTATCGACCCCTGGTACCATCAGGTTTCCGTTCACACCAACACCAAGGGCGATCCCAACCAGGCCCTCTACGATTCCATCCACAAGCGCATGGATGCCCTGCTGAACTCCTACGAGTGCCCGGCTCTGGCTCCCGAGAAGCGCGCCGCCCTGGACGACATTATGCGCGGTCTGGGCATGAAGGACAGCGACATCGCCAAGGTCTAACCCAATTCGATTGTTTTCCATAGGAATCCATACACCTCCAAACATACACACTCCAAGGGCAGCGGCCATCCCGGCAACGGGATGGCCGTTGTCCTGCCTATGGAACCCGTATGTTCATCGATGGGAATAAACCGGCTTTTTCCCCTCTGATTCCGGCTTTTTATTCCCTTTTTACAGTCTTGACGAACGCCCCATTCCATCGTATGATAGAACCATCCCAAAGACGAGAGGAGAAATTCCCATGCAATATGAACTGGCAGGCGGCGCCTTTCCCGTCGTGATCTGCTCCCTTCAGGATGGCGAACAGATGATTACGGAAAAGGGCTCCATGGTCTGGATGACCCCCAGCATCCAGATGGAAACGTCCGGCGGCGGTCTCGGCAAAATGTTCTCCCGGGCGTTTTCTGGTGAAAGCATTTTCCAGAATATCTATACCTCCAAGGGCCAGGGCACCATTGCCTTTGGTTCCAGCTTCCCCGGCCGTATCATGCCCTTGGAAATCGGACCCGGTCGGGAGATGATTCTACAGAAAAACGCCTTTCTGGCATCGGAATCCGGCGTAGAGCTGTCCATCCACTTCAGCAAAAAGCTGGGCGCCGGGTTCTTTGGCGGCGAGGGCTTTATTATGCAGCGGCTCTCCGGCCACGGCATGGCTTTTGCCGAAATCGACGGCGAACTGGTGGAGTACGAGCTGGCCCCCGGTCAGCAGCTCATTGTGGACACCGGCAATGTGGCGGGTTTTGAGCCCTCCGTCTCCATGGATATCCGGCAGGTGCCGGGATTGAAGAATAAACTGCTGGGCGGCGAGGGTCTGTTCAACACCCTTTTGACGGGCCCCGGCAAAGTGTGGCTCCAGACCATGCCCATTTCCAATGTGGCCATGGCCATCCGGCCCTTTATCCCCACTGGCAACGGATGACCGCTGCAGTACCATAAAACCAAAAACAGCCGGGACTGGACGCACATACGTCCGGTCCCGGCTGTTGTCGTTTCCCCGTCTATTCATTTGGAATAATGGATACCATAACAGTATGCTTTCTGGACCATCTGCCCGTCATCGGTACGGTAACCGAAGGCTGGCCGCTCCACCGGGATCACCGACGATTCGTACAGCTCCAGCACGGCGTTAAAGTCCTCCTTTTCCAGCGGATATGGCAGGGTAAACGACCGGGTAGACAGGTTTCCCGACGCCACGCCGCCGCTAAACACCTCGGAGTACAGCAAGTCAAACAACGCCTGCTGGTCCCAGGTCAGTGTGTCGTATCCCGGCACATTGTCACAATACGGCACAACCAAATCCCCATACAGCCAGCAGCCCGACGGCACCGGCAGCGGAACGTCCGCCCCAGTGGTCCGCAACGTTCCCTCGGCGTCGGTGATGGTAAGAATGGTCCCCGTCTCCGGGAGATATGTCACCGTATAGGATGGCTGCATCAGATCGGTTTCATAGAGCAGTGTCACAGCGCACCGCAGAGAATCGTCATCCGAGTCATAGTACACAAACCGGTTGTCCGGCACCGCCCGCATACCGTCGCGCATCTGCCGTTCCACCCGCTCCAGCGGTCCCTGATAGACGGCAGGCTGCCCGGTTTCATAGGCTCTCAAATCGCTTCCCATCTCTTGGATGTGTTGGGGCAGCATGGTCTGTATGACGCCATTCGTGAACAGAATCACCGCAATACCGCATAAAACAGCATAAATTCCCCAGGGCATGCCACGGGGCAGCCACACCTCCTGGCGCCGCGCCCTGCGGTAGAACGCTTCCCGCTCCGCCTGGGTGGCAAATTCCCCAGGCTCCCGGCGCTCCAGCCGCCGCCGTGCCCGGCGAATGGAAATCCGCTCCGCCAGGAAACAGGCCACCGGAACCAGCGGTCCCACCGTCAGCAGCACCACCCGGACCACCGCACCCCAATATTCTCCTTGGAGCACCGCCACTGCCGGGTCGCTGCCCAGTTTCCAAAACAGGGCCTTCAATATTCCCGGCGCCAGCAGCGCACAGAACGGCAGAAGCATTGCCATCGCCACCGCTGCGCCCATACAAATCAGAGAGCGTTTCACCAGGCTCCCTCCTCTCCGCAGGAAATCCATAATACCAATTTGCTGTTGGGCAGATAGTCCACCCACACAGGGTACGCATTCATTTTGTAATCCGTCATACGAAACTGTAATTGTCCTATACGGCAGGTCACATCGTCCACATGGATATCCACTACCCAGCGGTTATATGGGTCCGACAGCACCGGCAGCAGAAATTGGGGCCAAGGCGGATTGGAGCACCAGGGAATGGGATCATAGGACCCCTCCGGCTCCCGGCCCATCTGTACCAGTACATTATTTTTTGCCGTTGCCTCCTCCTGTTCCCGGGAAATACTGGCGGTGTACCACGCCCCGTCCAGTACCAGCGGCAGGTCCTTGGCATAGGGCACCAACGACTGCATCGACCATCCTGCCAAAACCGCAGCCAGCAGCCACGCTCCGGCCACTTTGCTCCAAGGCGGCCGCCGTCCCAGCATACGGGAGGTGAATACCAGCCGCTCATAGCACTGGACTGCCAAAATGGCAGCCAGCACCACATTGACCACCAAGGGAACCACTCGGGCCACATACATATAGGGGCGGAAGGAGCGGCCCAGAAAGGAGAAAAAGTCCTGGAGCTGGTTGGTAAAGATGCCGCCGAACAAAATCTGTATTGCCATGGTTGTCAGGGCCAGCAGCACCGGACTGTGCCACAGCCGCCGCAGCAGCAGAGCGCGGAGCAGCCGTTGTTCCCGGCGGGTAAAGGCGTTTTGATGCTCCCGAAACCAGATGTACGCATCCTCCCAGCGGCCCGCATCCAGCAGCGCTGTCAGGGAGCGCAGCAATTCGGCTTGATCCATCGTATTGACACCTCATTTCGGGCAATGGCATCCACCAGCCCTGCCCTTTTTCAAGAAGAGCAGCGTGGATGCCCGGCATTTCTCCCAGTATAACACCGGCAGAATTTTCCGTTAATTGCATGAAACGCTCTGTCGGCATTCCCACGGGGTTCTGTGGGTTTCCCCGGCCGGCTGTATGTTTTTGGCTGCGTCGGACTTGCCTTTTTGATACATAACTGATAGAATAGAACCGTATTTTACCGTGTGGGAGGCGCAAACGTGGTATTTTCTTCGATTGAATTTCTTTTTGTCTTTCTGCCGGTGGTGCTGCTGCTGTACTTCAATCCCCTGACCCGCAGCCGCACTTACCGCAATGTAATTCTATTGGCCGCCAGCCTGTTTTTTTACGCCTGGGGCGAACCGGTTTTCGTCTTTTTGATGATTCTCTCCATCATTATGACGTGGCTGGTGGGCGTAAAAATGGACGCTGCCGCGCCAAACCGCAAAAAACCATGGCTCACCTTAGGCATGGGCCTCCATGTGCTGCTGCTGGTGGTGTTCAAGTACCTGACCTTTCTGTGCCAACAGTTGGGACTGCTGCTCCATATGGACACGGGCGCCATTGACATTGCCCTGCCCATCGGTATTTCCTTTTTCACCTTCCAGCTCATGAGCTACCTGTTTGACGTGTACTACGGCAAAAGCGCTGTACAAAAAAACGTCTTTTGGCTGGGACTTTACGTGTCCCTGTTCCCCCAGCTCATTGCCGGTCCCATTGTCCGCTATGAGCAGATAGCCGACGAAATTCTACACCGCAAGGAGACGCGGGCCGATTTTGCCGAAGGCATGACCCGGTTTATTTTCGGTTTAGCAAAAAAATTGCTGCTGGCCAACTATATGGCCCAGATTGCCGACAACACCTTTCTTTTGTCTTCTCTGCTGCCCATCTCCGTGGCGTCGGCCTGGCTGGGCGCCGTGGCCTATGCCCTGCAAATTTACTTCGATTTCTCCGGCTATTCTGACATGGCCATCGGCCTGGGCCGCATGTTCGGCTTCCACTTTGCGGAGAACTTCAACTATCCCTATGTAGCCAACAGCATTACGGACTTCTGGCGGCGCTGGCACATTTCCCTGAGCTCCTGGTTCCGTGATTACGTCTATATTCCCCTGGGCGGCAACCGGGTCTCCCGCCGCCGTCAGATATTCAACATTTTTGTGGTCTGGGTCCTTACGGGCATCTGGCACGGCGCAAACTGGACCTTTGTAGCTTGGGGCCTGTTCTACTTTGTTCTGCTGATGGCGGAGAAAACCTTTGGCTTCGCCAAAAAACTGGGCATTTTCTCCCATTTGTATGTGTGGCTCATGCTGCTGCTGGGCTGGGTCCTGTTCCGGGCTGAGAGCATCGGCGCGGCCCTACGGTATATGGGACAGATGTTCGGCCGCGTCACCGCTGGATTCACCGACGAGACCTTTTTCACCTACCTCAGCAGTTGTAAATACGTCCTGCCGGTGGCTCTGTTCTTCTGTCTGCCGGTGTACCCCTTTATCAAACGGCATCTGCCCGCCTTGCTCGCCGATTTGGTAACCGCTGTGGTGCTGCTGGCAGCTGCGGCCCTGTCCCTGCTGTCGGTGGTTGGTACCACATACAATCCCTTTATCTACTTCAATTTCTAAGGAGGCAGTCATGGCAAAAAAACCGTTCACATCCATCATTTCCTGGCTGTTTCTGGTGGCTGTTCTGTTGGCCTTTTGTTCCATCGCCGCCCGGGCCGTTATCAAGGAAGTTCTGATTGAGGGGTTGGGCATGGACAACGCCCTGACCCAAAAGGCATTCCCCGCCGGTGACGGCGGCGGCAAGGTCCAGGTCACCGGCGACGACGGCTCCACGGATTGGTCCCTGACCTATCCGTTTCAGGAACAGTCGGCCACCGTCCGGGTGTCCTTCCTGCAGGAGTTGGAAAACCGCGTGACCGAAGCCGAAGCGGCGCTGACCGACTATTGCAAACAAATGCTCCCCTATTATGACACATTGGTGACCCAGACCAGCGCCATGCAAGAAAAAATCGGTTGGAATATTACCGCCTATCCCGAGTATAACGCCATTGCTCAGGTCACCGGCGATTACTACGCCACAGTGCTGGAAAAGCAGGATATGACCGAGAATATCCGGTCCGTGTCCCTACTGCAAGAGTATTGTGAATCCCTGGGCACCGGATTCCTCTATGTCCAGGCCCCCTATAAAATCTGCAAGTACACCGACAACGTAGTGGGCGACTTCTCCAATGAGAATGCCGACGCCTTGGTGGCCGGTCTGGAAGCGGAAGGCGTGGCGCATATCGATATGCGGGAGGAAATCCACAACGCGGGCTATGACCACCACAGCCTGTTCTTTGTCACCGACAGCCATTGGAAGCCCCGGACGGGTCTCTGGGCCACCGGCGTCATCGCCCAGCGGCTCAACGACCTGTACGGCTGTGATATTCCCCTGACGTACTTTGAGCAGGACCAGTACACGGCCCAGGTCTATGAGGACTGGTTTCTGGGCTCCCAGGGCAAGCGGCTGACGCTGGCCCGTGCCAATCCGGAGGATATTGAACTGCTCTACCCCACCTATCCCACGGACCTGCGGTTCTACGCCCCGGCCCTGGGGGTGGACCTGACCGGCGACTTTTCGGTAGTTTACGATATGAAGCACATTGAGACGAAAAACTATATGTATCTGACGCCCTATTCGGCCTATGCCCACAGCGATTCCGCCGTGGTCCGGTATGAAAACCATCTGGCACCCAACGATACAAAAATTCTTTTAATCAAGGATTCCTTTGCCAATGTGGTAGCCCCCTTCCTGTCCCAGGGCGTGGCCCAGCTGGACCTGTTGGACCTGCGGTACTTCAACGGCAGCGTGGAAACGTATATTGCCGAAACCCAGCCCGACGTGGTCATGGTCCTGTACAACCCCGGCAACCTCAAGGAAATCGACTGGGACACCCACCTGAGCACCTTTGACTTCCGATAAACGCAAGAACCCCCGGCCTGCCGTCCGCAGGCCGGGGGTATAATGTTGTTGTCACTGGTTGTCAATGTGGCGCAGCAGGCCCTCACAGCCCTCCAGCACATCCTCCCAGGTGGCCTGAAAATCTCCCGTATACCAGGGGTCCGCCACCTGACCGGGCCGGTCGGTGAAGTCCAGCAGCAGATGAATTTTCCCATCGGGGTCACCGCCGCACATCCGCTGCATATTGCGGAAATTGGCCTGGTCCATGCCAATCAAATAGTCATATTGGGCATAATCGGCCTTGCGCAGCTGCCGGGCTGTCTTGCCGGTGCAGTCAATACCATGGGCGGCCATCATCCGCCGGGCCGGTGGATAGACCGGATTTCCGAGTTCCTCCGTGCTGGTGGCCGCCGAGACAATGGAAAATTCCGCTGCCCGTCCGGCCTTGCGCACCAGGTCTTTCATGACAAATTCCGCTATGGGGCTGCGGCAAATATTGCCGTGACATACGAACAGTATTTTAATCACTTATGAAAACTCCTTGAACGTGTTAATATGGCTGTCTTTTCGTTTGGTTTGCATCCTCTTTTCTCTCGGCTGCTTTTAAACTGATATGGTCATAAGGAGCAAAGACGGAATGCTGGGGGAAGAAATTATTCGACGGTGTCGTAAATTCCGGCATTGTATAACGCCTGACACAGCTGAGCACGCGTCAGAGGGGTATCGGGGCTAAATGTACCGGCATTGTCCACGCCATTGAAGAAGTCGTAATTATATGCTTTGACGATATCCTTTTGAACCGTAGTGGACATATTAGATACGGTGTCCAGATCGTCGGGATGATCGTTCATATAATCCGTGGCAAATGCAATAGACCATATGCGGATGGCATCCCCATCTGGAAAATCGTCGATGGTTCGTTTGTAATCGCCGCTCTTTACATTGTCATTCGAATTCTGAGCGACAATGTAATAGTAACTATGGCCTTTATGGTTAAGCGCAGACCATCTGCCGCCAGCCAAGCACCAAGCTGCGCCGCCACGGGTGACGGTATGAGTAGACCATGCAAGTTGACCATTATTAGTCCAGAGGTCGCCGTAAAAGACTTCATTGTTGCAGATACGGTCGAGGATCGTCCACAACTGCTGATAGGTCAGCGGATCATCGGGGCCGAACTTGCCGTTGCCATAGCCGGCAAGGATGCCGTTGTCAGCCATGGTCATGACAGCGTCATAGTACCATGCACCAGGCTGTACATCGGTAAAATTGCTGGTATAATTGCCCGAGGTGCTAGGCTGATCGGGCTGTTCTGTGGGCTGTTCGACGGGCTGGCTGGGTTGGGCGGTCTCACCATCGGTGGTGTCATAGTGCGCCCAGCAGGTGTAGGTTTCGTCCGTCCACACGCCGAAGTCATAGACATCGACAATCTTTCCATTGGGGATGTTAATATAGTCCAGAATTTCCTTGTCGCTGTTCTGGCTTACAGTCAGCAGAATGGTCGTGCCGTCGGGCCACTCAAAATTTTCGACAGAGGTGTACCAATGCCCTTCGGCAGAAATTTCCTCCACCATGTCATAGATGTCCATGACCACGTCGTACTTGGAATAGTCAAAGTCACTGTTGTTGCCGGTCTTGCCATTCAGACCGTTGGTACTGATCGGGTCGGTCGCCAAAGCAGCCAGCCCAGGAACAGACGGCCCTTCCTTATCCGCCGCATAGGTGACGGGGGCTATGCTGGTCAGCATCACAGCCGCCAACAGAAAAGATAATAGTTTTTTCATGATACCCCTTCTTATCTGTATAAATTTTGCAGAAATGCTTAACCATATTTTATCACAATCATCTTGCAAGTCAAATATATAAAGCGAGGTAACACCTATCGTACTTTCAAAAATGTCAATTACTTTCCCAGTTTCCCATACAGTTTCTTTCGATAAAACACATAGGAAATCACACCGGGCACTCCAATCCAAACCACCATAGCCGCCAGTGTCACCAGTTCAAAATCCTCTACGGTAAACGTACAGGCAATATAGAGCAGTACAACCGGCAGGGAAATATACCCAATCACTCTATGGGCCAGATTCCAGGTGTCCTCGTCCTGCACCGTCCAGGGCAGCCGCAGCCCCGTATGCCGGTTATACGACAGTTTGGGGGACACAATTCCTGCAAACAGCATCACGCAGGAAATCAGGAGCATCGCCAAAAGTTTTTCCCCGTCTTTTGAAACTGTGACAAGACCCGAAGCCGTCAGTACAGCAAACAGAATGCCGACCATCAAGACACCCACATTAAAGAGCGTCGTTGTGCGCAAAACACCCAGCTTCATATCCTCCGTTGTAATACTTGTCAGCAAGGCCAGATTGCGATATAGCACTACGACAGCCGCCAAAATACACGCTCCCACCAACAGAATGGAAACCACTTCATTTTGAACCGTCAGCGCCACCAGCATGGCCAGAAAAGAACTAAATAAAATCCATCCTCGTTTCTGATTGGCCTGTTGGAGCCGTTTTTCTCTTTGGTTCTTCCTGGCAAGCTGTTCGTTCAGCCTTGCCAGTTCCTCCGACAGCTGAGCGGAGGTATCGGTATCCGCCGACGTTCCCAACAGTTGATGGACAGATACCCCCAGCAGGTCCGCCAGTTGTATCACCACATCTGCGTCCGGCACCGACAAACCTTTTTCCCATTTGGACACGGTCTGTCGGACAACATGCAATTTTACCGCCAGTTCTTCTTGGGTCATTCCCTTTGCTTTTCTAAATTGTTTGATATTCTCATGAATCATATTTCTGCGCTCCTTTCCGCTATCAGTACGCTCATTATACGGATCGGCCGCTTCTCAAACAAGCAACGGGATTTAACATGGTATCATCATGGTGTTTTTTATAGGAAAGATTCCACAATATACAATTGATTAATGCCGGCATCCCATAGACAAATAATTTCGCTCTTGTCCGCTTTACTGCGATACCAATAACTGCAATTTGCAAATTCCGG